>CALRZR010000252.1:0-11559 GCA_943372705.1 Opitutus sp. GAS368
GAAGAAATGTGGCCGCGCTATGGATCGTTTGCGGGGTTCAATCCGATCGTCGAACTCTCGCTCTCGTTCCACAACCTCGTCGTCGGCGCCAACGGCCAGCGGCAGGCGATGTTTCTGGAAAACGTGAGTGGCCTGGCCGAACGCATCCTGCGGAACTACGACCTGAGCACGCAGGAGAGTGCGCTGATCATTTCGTCGAGCGGTTGCAACGTGGTGCCCATCGAAATGGCGGAGCAGTTTCAACGACGCAGTGTCCGTGTGGTGGCTCTCGTGAGTCTGGCTCACGCCAAGGCATCGACGTCGCGGCGCGCCGATGGGAAGAAGCTGACGGATTTTGCCGATCTCATTCTCGATACGGGTGCGCCGGTTGGCGACGCGATGGTGAAAATCGAGGGGCTCGATACGCCGGTGGCGCCCGGATCGACGATCGGCGGCTGCTTGGTGGTGAATGCGATCAAAGCCGAAGTCGCGGCACGTCTCACGGCCGCGGGTCAACCGCCCAAGGTGCTCAGCGCGGGTGTCGTCGTCGGAGCGGCACGTGCGACCGAATTGTTTGAAGCGGCCTACGACGAACACGCCCACCGGCTCGCGAAACTTTATGCCAATGTAGGGCCAGCGTGATGCGGCCCAATTGGATCATGCCGTGACAACCTCGCCGCTCATCCTCGAAAAAATTCCTCTGCTCGCCACGGTTGATGTGCTGGTGGTGGGCGGTGGTTCGGCCGGATGTTGCGCGGCGCTGGCGGCGGCAGGCGAGGGGGCGGGCGGGGTGATGCTGCTCGAGCGCTATGGTTTTCTCGGCGGCTCGAGCACACAGATGTTGGATACGTTCTACGGGTTCTTCACGCCGGGGGTGGAGCCGCACAAGGTGGTCGGCGGCGTAGCGGATCGGGTCGTCAATGCGCTGGACACCGTGGGCGCGGTTTTTCTCCGACCGAACACCTACGGCGCGGGCACCGGAGTGAACTACAATCCCGAGCGACTCAAATGGGTCTGGGATACACTGTTGAAGGCGGCCGGTGTGCGCGTGCTGCTGCATGTGAACGTGGTGGCGGCTGATCTGGATGCGGGCGCAGCAATTGACGGCGTTGTGATATCGACGAAGCGGGGATTTTACCGGATTAAGGCGCGGCGCTTCATCGACGCGTCCGGTGATGCCGATCTTTGCGAACTCGCGGGGATTGCGAGCGAGAAGGCCGGTGAAAACGAGCCGGCGCAAACGCTCACGACGACGTTTCGGATGAGCAATGTCGATCTCGCGGCTTACGAAGCAGCGGGCGGAAAGAAGATGCTGAGGCAACAGATGGCGGACGCGTTGGACTGCGGGACGCACGCCTTGCCCCGTAAGAGCGGCAGTCTCCACGCGATGAATGCACGCGGCTGTGTTTCCACAGTCGCGGTGCGAGTGGCCGAAGTGGACGCGACCGATTTCGGACAATTGACGATGGCCGAGCAGGAGGGGCGCAGACAGGCGTTTGCCTACGAGGGATTCCTGCGGGACCGCGTGCCGGGATTTGCCGAGTCCAATATCATTGGTTTGTCGCACCAGATTGGCGTGCGGGAAACGCGGCGGGTTTACGGCGAGTATCGTTTGACGAAACAGGACTGTCTCGCGGTGGCCCACTTTGATGATCGCGTGTTGTTGTGCGGTGCGCCGATCGAAGATCACCGCGCAAACATGGCGGGTGGCGAGGAAACGGTGTGGGCCTACGTGCCGGGCGGTCAGGCTTACGATGTGCCTTACCGCACGCTGGTGCCGCGGGGGCGCGACGAAGTATGGGTAGCGGGGCGGTGTTTCTCGGCCACGCACGACGCCCACGCATCATGTCGCTCGATGGCCCAAACGATGGCGATGGGCCAGGCGGTGGGCACGGCGGCGGCGCTTTCGTTGGCGACTGGTGCCGGTGCGCGCGATGTCAACGTTTCGGAATTGCAGAGTCGCCTGCGTGGAAACGGGGCGATCCTGGAGGTTCCCGAGAAAATTGCCGCCACCGGACGCGATCAGTGGCGCTCGAATTTATGACTACGAAACCAACGTCCGATCTCTCCCGCCGTCAGTTTCTCGCCCAAGCCGGAGTGGGCATCGCCGCGCTCTCGACTACGAGCCTCGCGGTTGCGCAAGGTTCGGTGGCCAACAGCAAAATTCGTCTCGGTGTCGTCGGCTGCGGCAAACGCGGGCAGTGGATCACGGCGCTGTTTGCGGCACACGGCGGCTATGAGATCGTGGGGCTGGCGGACTATTTCGAAGCCGCGGTTACGGAGGCCGCGACCAAGTTCAAACTCGCCGCCGGGCAAACGTTCACAGGCTTGAAATGTGCCGAAAAGATGATCGCCAAGGGGGGACTGGATGCGGTGGCGATCATCAGTCCGCCGTATTTTCACCCCGAGCAAGCAGCTGCGGCGGTAGCGGCGGGGCTCAACGTTTATTTGGCCAAGCCAGTCGCGGTGGATGTGCCGGGCTGCCAGTCGATCGCGGCGAGCGGGTCGGCGGCACGCAAAAAGGGCAAAGTATTTCTCGTCGATTTTCAGACCCGGACCAACGAATTCTACAAAGAGGCGATCCGGCGGGTGCACAGCGGTTCCATCGGCGACCTGTGTTTCGGTGAGACGAGCTACCATGCGGAGCGTCTGACCATCAAAGGAGCGCTGGGGACTCCCGAGGCGCGCCTGCGCAATTGGGTTTTCGACAAGGCGCTGTCCGGCGACGTCATCGTGGAGCAACACATCCATGCGTTGGATGTGATGAGCTGGGTGTTGAAGGAAACGCCGCCGACGCGCTGCACTGGCACCGGAGGAAGGCGAGTGCGCGTCGATGTGGGCGATGCGTGGGATCATTTCGCGCTGCTCTACGAGTATCCCAATCAGGTCGGCGTGACGTTCAGTTCCCGACAGTTCGACGCGCATGGCACGCCGGGCGGGATTTTGAACCGCATGTTTGGCACCAAGGGCGTGTTAATGACGGCCTATGGCGGCGATGTGATGATCCGCGGCGGAGCGGAGACGTTTTACCGCGGTGGCAAAACGACGGCGATCTACAAGGAAGGTGCACAGGCGAACATCGCCGCTTTCCATACGCAGGTGATGAACAAAGATGTCGTGAACCCGACAGTGGAACCGAGTGTGACGAGCAACCTTGTCGCCATCATGGGCCGGATGGCCGCCTACGAAGGGCGCGTTGTGACGTGGGCGGACGTGATCGCATCCAAGAAGAAATTGCAGGCCGACCTGTCCGGTCTCTCGGCGTGAACGGAAACCGAATCGCCATGAAAACGATCAATCGACGGTCATTTGTGAAGCAATCGGCCGGTGCCTTGGGGGCCTGGGCGCTGCTGCGAGCGGCGCGCGCGGCGGAGCCGAAGGGTTTCCAGATATTTGCCTGCGATTGGACGCTCGGCAAACGGTGCAACCCGGAGGCGTTCGCCATGGCGGCGCGCATCGGACTCGATGGCGTGCAGGTCGATTTTGGAAAACCAACCGCCGGAGCGACCGTGCCGCCGCTGTTCGAGGTGGCTCAGCAGGACAAAATCCTCGAAGCGGCGGCGACGCAGGGCGTGGCGATTTCCTCGCTCGCCATGGGCGTGCTCAACGATGTGGCCTACAAGAGCGATGCGGCGACGGAGCGGTGGGTGCAGGACAGCGTGGCGGTGGTGCAGCGCATGAAAGCCCGCGTGACGCTGCTCGCGTTTTTCGGCAAGGGCGACCTCGTCAATGACGCGGCGGGTGTCGCGGAGGTGATCCGGCGGTTAAAGAAATTCGCGCCGCGCGCAGAGGCGGCCGGCCTGACCTACGGCATCGAATCGTGGCTTAAAGCGCCGGAGCTCGAACAAATTTTGGACGCGGTGAAATCGCCCGCGATCAAAGTCTACTACGACGTCGGCAACATGCAGAAAGTCGGCGAGGACGTGGGGGCCGCGATTCGCCGGCTTGGGCGGGAGCGCATCTGCGAGATTCACTTCAAGGATTACGACGATCTCTACGGCAAAGGCTCGATCGACTTCCCCGGGGTGCGCCGCGCACTGGATGATATCAGCTATCGCGGCTGGGCAGGTATTGAAGGCGTCAAGATGCCGCTGGGGACCGAAAAGAGCATCCGCTACGATCTCGACTATCTCCGCCCCCTCTTCCCGAAGTCGGTCTAATTTCCCCAAATTTTATCATGCAAAATTGTCCTCTCAGGAGTTCCGTCATCGGCAGCTACCCGTTTCCCAGTTGGCTCGAATTTGCGAGCCAGCACCTCGAAGTCTTCGGCCGCTCGGACGTAAGCGAAATTCAAAACGACGCCGTGATAGCGGCCGTGCACGATCAACTCGACGCAGGGCTCGACGTGATCACCGACGGGGAGCAGACGCGGCTGGATTTCAATCTGTCTTTTTACGGCTACATCCAAGGCATCGAATTGGAGAGCGTATCCCCGCGGAAATTTGGTCCGCCGGCGCACGATCAACGCGGCAAGCACCCGATCATTGGCGAACTCGCGGCGCCGCGCGGCTTGGGCGTCGTCGAAGAATTTAAGCGCCTGCAGCGGCTTGCGCCTGCGTCGAGGGCGACGCTCAAGGCCAGCGTGCCGGGGCCCTACACGCTGAGCGGCCGGCTCGTGCCGAATGCGCAGTATGCGGACCGTTGGGCGGTGACCGAGGCGCTGCTGCCCATCGTGCGCAAGGAACTTGAGGAACTCGTCGCAGCGGGGTGCCGCGAGATCAGCGTCGATGAACCCTCGATGAGTTGCTACGCCTACAAAGAAGATCCGCGGCGATTCGTGGATATCTTCAACCGCACGGTGGAGACCGTCTACGGACGCACGCGGCTCTGCACGCATCTGTGTTTCGGTAATTTCAAGGGACGAGCGATCGGACCTCGTCGAGTGGCGCCAATGTTCCCCGCGTTTCTTGATTTCAAGACGGACGAGATGCACGTGGAGATGGCGAGTCGCGAGTTTGCCGAGATCGAAATCATCGCGCAAATCGCCCAGCGCATGGACGCGGCGGTCGGCATCGTGGACGTGAAGAGCTACTACGTGGAAACGCCGGCTGACATCGCGGACCGCGTGCGCCTGTGTCTCAAACACGCACCGGCTGAGCGGTTGGTTTTCGCACCCGACTGCGGGCTCAGCCAAACGGCGCGGTGGGCGGCCCAGCCGAAACTGAAGAACATGGTGGCCGGCATTCGACAGGTTAAAAAGGAGCTCGGGCTGTGATTCGACCGGTGCTCCAAAATGACGCGTTTCTCGGCGACGTCGCGGCGCTGCGCGGCGATCCCGCGAACGAGCGGTTGGCAGTGTGGTGGCTCGGGCAGAGCGGTTTTTTGGTCTGTTATCGGGGCGAGTGCCTGCTGTTCGATCCGTATTTGAGCGATTCGCTCACGAAGAAATACGCGGCAACGGACACGCCGCATGTGCGCATGACGGAGCGCGTCGTCGATCCGGCGCGATTGGATTTCGTCAGCGTCGTGACTACCTCGCATAACCACACCGATCACCTCGATGCGGACACGCTCGGGCCGCTCTTCGCGGCGGCGCCAGCGGCGAAGCTCGTGGTGCCGGCGGCGAATGTGGGTTTTGTCACGCAGCGGCTCGGCGGAGCGGCAGCGGCGCGGTTTGTGCCGCTGGCAGAGGGCGAGCGGGCGACGGTCGGGGCGTTTACCTTCGAAGCGGTGCCCGCCGCGCATGAAGCACTGGCGGCGGAGTTTGCCGGATTTGTGGTCGGGGTCGGACCGTTTCGGATCTACCACAGTGGCGATACGGTGCGGTATCCGGGCATGGCGGACCGACTGCGGCCGCTGCGCATCGACCTCGCGCTCCTGCCGATCAACGGGCGTGCGCCGGAACGCCGGGTGTCGGGCAACCTCGATGGTGCCGAGGCAGCACAACTCGCCTGCGATATCCGTGCGCGCGTGGTGGTGCCCTGCCACTACGAGATGTTCGAATTCAACACGGCGTCGCCGGCGCTGTTCGCCGATACGTGTGCGCAGTTGGGGCAACGCGCGGCGGTCTTGCGCGCGGGAGAACGGTTGATACTCGAGGCGGCGCCATGAGTTTTGTGCGCACCGTTCTGGGCGATATCGCTCCCGCCGATCTGGGCGTTTGCTCCGCGCACGAACACGTGATCATCGACCGCAGCTTTACGACCCATGCGACGCCGGATTTTTTGATCAACGATGTCGCAGCGGCGACGGCGGAGCTCAGGCAGTTTCGGGCCGACGGCGGTCGCGCGATGGTGGACTCGATGCCCTGCGACAGCGGGCGCAACGTGATGAAGCTTGCGGCCGTGTCCCGCGAATCCGGTGTGCACCTGGTCTGTCCGACAGGACTGCACCTCGCGAAATACTACGATCCGGGGCACTGGGGGAATTTCTACGGCGAAGAACAATTGGCCGAACTCTTTATCGCAGACATCGAGCAAGGCGTCGATCGCCACGACTACAATGGTCCGCTCGTCGAACGAACCTCGCATCGGGCTGGCGTGATCAAGGTGGCAGCCGATCGGATATTCACGGCCCGTGAGGAAAAAATCTTCGCTGCGGCGGCTCGGGCGCATCGCGGAACGGGTTGCCCCATTCTGACGCACACGGAGCAAGGCGAAGCGGCGCTGGAGCAAGTCGAGCGCCTGCGCCGGCGCGGGGTCGATCTACGCCACGAGTGCCTTTCGCACACCGATCGAAAGCCAGACTTGGGGCTGCATCGGGAGCTTTTGGCGAGCGGGGTGCGCTTGGAATTCGACAGCGCGTTTCGGTGGAAGGCGGGGCAAGGAAATCCGACGCGGGATCTCGTGGTCGCGCTGCTGCCGGAGTTTCCCGACCAGATTATGCTCGGCATGGACGCGGCGAGGCGCGGCTACTGGCGGAGCTACGGCGGTGGGCCGGGACTCAGCTATTTGCTCACCGACTTTTCCGCGCAACTCCGCGCCGAAGGAATTTCGCTGGAATTGCTCGAAAAAATTTTTGTGTCCACACCTGCCTCCACGTTCACGTTTTCCACGCCATGAAAAAGCTCCGCGTTGTCGGCCTAAATTTCGATCACATGCACATGGGCGATCTCCTGCGCAAATGCCACGAGCATCCCGGGGTCGAGATTGCCGGTATTTGCGACGAGAATCCGGCGCGCATGGAGGCAGTGATCCATAATTTCGGGATTCCGGCGGAACGCGTATTTACCGATCCGCACAAGTGCCTGCGGGAAGTTGCGCCTGATTTCGTGGTATTGTGTCCGGCGACGGCGCGGCACGCGGATTACGTGGAACTCGTCGCGCCCTATCGCGTGCACATGTTGGTCGAGAAGCCGTTTGCCGCGACGTTGCCCGAGGCGGATCGCATGATTACGGCGGCGAAGAAGGCGAAACGGTTGCTGGCGATCAATTGGCCGCTGCGGTGGTATCCGGCGCATGTGACGGCGCACCGGCTGTTGCAGGAGGGACGCATCGGGGCGCTGCAGGAAGTTCATTTCTACGACGGCAACCGGGGGCCGCTTTACCACCTCGCCGACAAGATCGAAGTGGAGCCCACGGCGTCGATGAAGCGGAAGAGCTGGTTCTACAAAAAGTCGGCCGGCGGCGGCTCGCTCCTCGACTACTTAGGCTATGGGACGACGCTCGGGACGTGGTATCACGGCGGGAAAAAGCCCGTCGAGGTGACGACAGTGGTCGATCAGACGCGCGGTCTCGAAGTGGACCAACACAGCGTGACGATTGCGCGCTATGCGACGGGGCTGTCGAAATTCGAGACGCGGTGGGGCACGTTTTCCGATCCGTGGACGAATCAACCGCAGCCTAAGTGTGGATTCGTGCTGAAGGGCGAAGACGGCACGATTAGCTCGTATGACTTTGAGCCTACGGTGCATTTGCAGTCGCGGGCGAACGTGCGCGGCGAAGATGTGCCGGTCGATTTGCTCCAAGTGCCGTTTCAAGATCCGATTCAATATTTCGTGGACTGTATCCGCGAGGGACGTCCGATCGAAGGGCCGCTCGCACCGAAAATTGCGCGCATCGGACAGCAGATCGTGGACAGCGCGGTGCTGAGCGCGCGCCTGAAGAAAACCGTGAAACTGATCGACTGACCATGAGCGAGAAAACGACGACGGGCGGTTATGGGTTGAGCGAAGCCGGCGCGGGTGGCGTCGTGACGGCGCCGGTGTTGGCGTATTTGCCGCCGCGGCCGCGCGCCTATCGGCCGAAGATCGCGCTCATCGGCTGCGGGGGAATTTCGGAGTATCACCTGCGGGCGTATCGCGAGATGGGGCTGAAGGTGGTGGCGTTGTGCGACCGTGACGTGGCACGGGCGGAGAAACGGCGCGGAGAGTTTTTTCCCGAGGCGACGGTGACGGGCGATCTCCGGGAGGTGCTCGCGGGGGCGGATATCGAGGTGGTCGATGTGGCGCTGCATCCGGCGGAGCGTGTGGAGGTAATCGAGGCGGCGCTGCGGGCGAAAAAACATGTGCTGAGCCAGAAACCCTTCGTGCTCGATTTGGCAGTGGGCGAGCGACTCGTCTCGCTTGCGGATGCGCAGGGGGTAAAGCTCGCGGTGAACCAAAACGGTCGCTGGGCGCCGCATTTCGCCTACATGGCGGCGGCGATTCACGCGGGCGTGATCGGTGACGTGGCCAGCGTGGATTTCACGTTGCAGTGGGATCACACGTGGACGGCAGGAACTCCGTTTGAAGATGTGCACCATCTGGTGCTTTACGATTTTGGGATACACTGGTTCGACATGGCGGCGTGTTTCCTGCGCGGGCAGAAGCCGGAGCGGATTTTTGCGAGCGTGGCGCGCACCGCGTTTCAAAAAATGAAGCCGCCAATGTTGGCCCAGGTGGCGGTCGACTATCCGGCAGCGCAGGTGCGGCTGAACTTCAACGGCCACGTGCGGCACGGGCAGGAAGATCGCACGGTGGTTTGCGGCTCTCGCGGGACGCTGCGGAGCTTTGGACCGAGTTTGTCGGAACAGACCGTCGTGCTGCACACGGCGGAGGGACAGGCGACGGTGCCGCTGGCCGGCACGTGGTTTACGAGCGGCTTTCAGGGTGCAATGGGCGAGCTGCTGGGCGCGATTGAGGACGGGCGAGAGCCCACGCACAGTGCGCGCAACAATTTGGACAGCTTGGCGCTTTGCTTTGCCGCATTGGCGAGCGCGGATGCCGGCGAACCGCGTGTGCCGGGGACGGTGCGCGCGATGACGAAATAACGGACCGTCGCGGGGCGTGTGCGGAGCTTTACGCGAGGATGCCTTTGACGAGTTCGCCGTGGACGTCGGTTAGGCGGTAGTCGCGGCCTTGGAAACGATAGGTGAGGCGCAGGTGGTCGAGACCGAGGAGATGAAGCATGGTCGCGTTGAGGTCGTGCACGTGGACGGGATCGCGGACGACGTTGAATCCGAGATCGTCGGTTTCGCCGTGGATGTAGCCTCGTTTTAGGCCGCCGCCGGCGAGCCACATACTGAAACAGCGATTGTGGTGATCGCGGCCGTCGTTGCCGCCCTGGACCATCGGAGTGCGCCCGAACTCGCCACCCCAGACAACGAGCGTGTCGTCAAGGAGACCGCGTTGTTTGAGATCGGTGACGAGCGCGGCACTGGCTTGGTCGGTATCGGCGCAGTTTTTCTGAAGGTCTTTGGTGAGATTACCGTGCTGGTCCCACGCCTCGTGGAAAAGTTGGACGAAACGCACACCGCGCTCGATGAGGCGGCGGGCGAGGAGACAGTTGCGGGCGTAGTTCGACACTTTCACGTCCTTGATGCCATAGAGTTCGAGAATGTGCGGCGGTTCCGAGGAGAGATCCATCAGCTCGGGGGCGCTCGTCTGGAGTTTGTAGGCCATCTCGTAACTCTGGATACGTGCGGCGATTTCGGGGTCGCCGGCTTCGGCGAGGGCGAGGTCGTTGAGTCGGTGCAGGGTATCGAGGGACGCGCGCTGGGCTTTCGCATCGACGCCTTTCGGGTTGGACAGATAAAGCACGGGATCGCCGGTGCCGCGGAAGGGGATACCGCCATAGGGAGTCGGCAGGAAACCGCAGCCGTAGTTGCTGGCGCCGCCGCTGGTGCCCTTGGCGCTCGTGAGGACGACGTAACCGGGGAGATTTTCACTCTCGCTACCGAGGCCGTAGAGGCTCCAGGCGCCGAAACTCGGGCGGCCAAATTGCTGGGAGCCCGTGTTCATCAAAATCTGCGCGGGCGCGTGGTTGACGGCATCGGTCTGCATCGAGCGGATGAGACAGAGATCGTCGGCGAGTTTGGCCGTGTGCGGGAGCAGTTCGCTGAGGCCCATGCCGATTTGGCCGTGTTGGGCGAACTTGTATTTCGCGCCGAGCAAAGCGGAGTTGGGTTTGATGAAGGCGGCGCGGTAGTCTTTCAGGAGATCGGCGGGTGGGAGCTGGCCGTCGCGTTTGGTGAGTTCGGGTTTGGGATCAAAGAGTTCGAGATGACTCGGCGCGCCGGCCTGAAACATGTAGATCACGCGCTTCGCCTTCGCGGGGAAGTGAGGGGCCTTGACCGCGAGTGGATTGGGCGAAGCACTGGCGGCGCGAGCGTCGCGGGCGAGGAGTGAACTCGCGGCGATGCCGGCGAGACCGACACCGCAGTCGCGGAGGAACCAGCGGCGCGAGCGTTGTCGGGCGGAGGCGAGACGAATCTCTTCGGAAAGGTTCATGGTCAGTTTTTGGTCAGGGTTTCGTCGAGGTTCAGCAAGACGCGGCTGACGATGGTCCAGGCGGCGAGGTCGATGGGCGCGGCGTCGGCGGGTAGCTCGGTGGCGCGCGTGAGTTCGGAAAACGCGATGTCGGGCGCCTTGAGTTCGCCGCTGCGGAGGCGGTCACGGGTGGAGGCGAGAAGCTGTTGCACGCTGTTAACTTCAGGCGGGCGTGGGGCGCGGGAAGTGCAGAGGCGATAGGCGTGGGTGATACGCGCGGCGTCGGTCGCGCCGCCTTCGCGCCAGATGCGGACGGCGAGGGCCTGGGCGGCTTCGACGAGGATGGTTTCGTTGAGACCGGTGAGGGCGGCGAGGGGAGTGTTGGAGCGCACGCGGCGCACGCAGGAGAAATCGCCGTTGGGTGCATCGAAGGCGCTCAGCATGGGGTCGGGCATGGAGCGTTTGCGGAAAACGTAGAGACTGCGCCGGTAGCGGTCTTCGTTTTTCGGGACGTCCCAGTAGGTGACCTTGGAATAGTTGTAGGCCAAAACGTTTTCAGGAACGGGTGGGAACACGCTGGGACCGCCGATTTTCGCAGAGAGCAGACCAGACGCACTGAGTGCGAGATCGCGCACGACTTCGGCATCGGCGCGGAAACGCGGACCGCGGGCGAGATAGCGGTTGCCCGGGTCGCGCTCGATTTCGGCGGCGGTGGCGCGGGAGGATTGTTGATAGGTGCGACTCGTGAGCAGGGTGCGGACGAGGTGTTTCTGGCTCCAGCCGTGCTCCATAAAATCGACGGCGAGCCAGTCGAGGACGTCGGCGTGCAAGGGCACGGGCGTGCGCGTGCCGAAATCCTCGGGCGTTTCGACGAGGCCGGTGCCGAAGACAGATTGCCACACGCGGTTTACGGCGACGCGGGCGGTGAGCGGAGAACGGCGGTCGGTGATCCA
>CALRZR010000253.1:0-11533 GCA_943372705.1 Opitutus sp. GAS368
AAGATACTGTAGTCGCTTACCGAAACAGCTCGCACGGCTCCGAGATTGACCGGAGGAGGCGGCTGGCGGCCCCAAATCGCGAGCGTGCCGTCACGACGCACGGCGGCACTGGAATCACCGCCGGCAGCGATCGCTACCGCGTCGCTGAGCGTCGACGGTGCGGCGGCCGCGTCACCGCGGCCCCAACCGACCACAGTCCCGTCGGACTTCAACGCGAGTCCGTGATAGCGTCCGGCGGCGATCGCCACGACATCGGCCAGACCGCTTGGAATCGACGACTGACCGGAATCTTCGTAGCCCCAGCGCACCACGGTGCCGTCGGCTTTCAGCGCGATGCTGTTGTAGCCCGCGGCGGCGATCGCCACGACGTTGGCGAGGCCGACGGGCAAATTGTTTTCCCCGTATCCTGCCGTGCCCCACGCGACGACGGTGCCGTCCCCTTTCAACGCCAACATGTGTCCGTCACCTGCCGCGATCGCCACGACTCCGGCGAGGCCGACCGGCACTTGATAGGAAAAGCTCCCCCAAGTGACGACGGTCCCATTCGCGCGCAGCGCTGCGCTCGAACCGCTGCTCGCCGCAATCGCGGCTGCATCCACGAGGGTGGCAGGCACATTGATTTGACCGTAACTACTCGAGCCCCAGCCGATCACCGACCCGTTGGCTGCGGAGACATTGAGGTAAGCGACAGACGTCGCGGTGCCCCCGACGGAATCCGTCACGAGAACATCGTAGCGCCCACGATCATCGAGTGTGGTGGCAACAAGCGAGAGCGTGGCCGAGGTCGCCCCTGTGATCATCTCGCCATTGCGCCGCCAGCGATAACTCACCGCGGTGGGCGCAATGATCGTGAAATTCACCGGCTGGCCCACGGCCACGAGTTTGCTCAGCGGATGGGAGGTGACCGCGACTGGCGGCACCACGTTGAGCACTGCAGCCGCGGAGACCACGGAGCCGAACGAGTTGGTGGCAACGACCGTGTAACTGCCGGACTGAGCAGCCTGCGCATTGGCGAGTGTCAGCGTGAGTGCTGTAGCACCGGAAATCGCGACGCCGTCGCGCCGCCATTGCAGCGCAGGCAACGGTGCACCGGTCGTCTTAACGGTGAGTTTCACCGTCTCTCCGATGTTGGCGATCCGCCCCGCGGGTGGCTGCGTGAAGGTCGGAGCGCCCGCAGCCACGAGCGCATAATTATGATACTCGCCACCGACGACGGCCACGACTCCTCCGAGTCGCGCCGCATCGGACACCTGGCGCTCGTTGTCCCTCCCCCAGCCCACCACGGTGCCATCGCGGCGGAGAGCGACGCTGTGAACAAAACCGCCGTCCACCGCGATCACATCACCGAGCCCCGCCGGGACGGTGGCCTGGGCAACGTCGTTGCGGCCCCAGGCGACGACGGTGCCGTCGCCTTTCAAGGCGAGACTGTGGCCGCCGCCTGCGCCGACTGCGACAACCCCCGACAGCCCGGCAGGAACATTCGTTTGTCCGTCCGTCAGTCCTCCGGAGGAACCCCACGCGACTACCGTGCCATTGGATCGAAGGGCCAGTGCATGACCATCACCGGCAGCGATCTCGATGACGTTGGTCAAGTCGGCGGGAGCCTGGGAGCTGAGGCCGATTCCGACCACCGTGCCGTCCGACTTCAGTGCGACAAAATTTGTGTTTCGCGCCGTGACCGCGACGACTCCACGCAAACTCGGCGGCAGCGTCAGTGTTGTCGATCCGTAGCTACCCCAGGAAACGAGCCGTCCATCCGCCTTTAGGGCCACCGAGAAATAGTCACCGGCCGCGAGGGCGACAACCTCACCTAAACCGGAGGGCACCGTCATACCACCGAAACTGTTACTTCCCCAAGCCGTGACGGTGCCATCGGATTTAAGTGCTAGGGCGTGATAGCGCCCGGCGGCCACCGCGACCACACCACTCAAACCGGCCGGGACAGTAGTCAGGCTGGAGTTGGATCCGCCCCAGCCCACCACGATTGTCCCAGCGGTGGGCGAGTTGGACGCATTGAGCCGGCAAACCGAGGTGGCCGAGGCCGTCGTATTTCCGACCGTCACCTCATAAAATCCCTGGTCCGCCAGACTCACGCTCGCGAGTGTAAGGGTCGCGGTCGTCGCACCCGCGATGATTTGGCCGTTACGCTTCCATTGGTAGCTCACCGACCCCGGATCGCTTACTGAAATGTTAAACGAGGTCGATTGCCCTACCGTGGCGAGACGGCTGAGCGGCCGAGTGAGGATAGCGGGCGGCACCCGCACCGCGATGCTAGCTGCGTTCGACGTGACGGAGCCAAAGGCATTGAAAATATCCACTGTGTAGCTGCCGGCGTCTTCCGCGATCACGCCATTGATCGCGAGTGTCGCCGTCGTCGCGCCCGAGAGTCGCCCACCGTCGACCACGGTGGCGCCGTTGCGTTTCCAGACGTAGGTAAAAGGCGGCGTGCCGGCCCCCACGACGTTCAGAGTCAAATAGTCGCCGACCGTCACCGCCTTTGCCGTCGGTGCCGTTTGCACGGTGGGAACGGTCGGGACGGCTAGCGCGAATCCGTTCACGCGTCCGCCGACTATCGATACAACATTGTTCAAACCAGAGGGCGTCGCCAACTCGGCGGACGCGGTATATCCCCACGATAGCACGCTTCCATCTGACTTCAGGGCCATGCTGTGGTAGTGCCCGCAAGCGATCGCGATGACGCCCGTCAGTCCCACGGGGGGCGATGATTCGCCATAAGTGCTCGATCCCCAAGCGACGACGGTGCCGTCGGACTTTAAGGCAAGATTGTGAAAGGCACCCGCCGCTACCGCGGTCACACCAGCGAGACCAGCCGGCACGGCCGCGGCTCCGTAGCTTGCCTGTCCCCAAGCTACCACCGTCCCATCGATTCGCAGGGCGACCGAATGATCGTGGCCGGCGGCAATCCCCACGACATCACGCAGACCCGACGGAACTGCACACTGTTGCGATGCATTGTTGCCCCATGCGACCACCGTTCCATCGTTCTTGAGCGCCAAGCTATGGCTGCCGCCGGCCGCCGCGGCGATCGCCACGATTCCCGCCAAACTCGAAGCCTGCAGCGTTGGCGTCGCGGTATCGAATCCCCACTGCACCACGGTGCCGTCTGCGCGCAGGGCGAGGCTGTGACTGTAACCGGCGGCAACCCCGATTACATTCGCGAGGCCCGCCGGCACCGTGCTCGCGCCCCCGGAATTATTCAGATCCCACCCGAGCACCGTGCCATCCAATTTCAACGCGAGAAAATGCGCGGTTCCACCGACGATCGATCGAAGGGCGGTCAGTTGCGAAGGAGGGTTCACGAGCGCGGGCCAGGCCACCAACGCCGCATTGGCCAGGGCCACGTCCAAAACGAAAACCGAACTCGCCGAGCCCGACGCATTGGTAACTACGACATGATACCAGCCGCGATCCGCCAGACTGACGCTCGGCAACGTCAACGTTGCCGCGGTGGCACCGGCGAGCGGTTGTCCCTGGCGCATCCATTGATACGTGAGCGAAGAAGAACTTGTCGCCGATACGGAGAACGACGCGGCCTCACCGACAACTGCTCCCCGACTGAGCGGCGGCACTGTGATCACAGGCAGCTGGGCAGCCGCATCAACGGCGAGGATGCTCCACAAGCCGCACAGCATCAGAAACCGAGCAAGCCACATACGAGCGGGGAAAAATGCGCGAGGCGACGGCATATAGTCAGAGGTTAGGAGGAAGCTGCCGTGCTATTTTTCGCAGAGCGCGACCACGGCATTGCTAAGCGAAACCAAAAGGAACGCCAAGTATTCTCATGGCCCCGGGACGAAGCCGTCTTCGGTGGTGCTGGGCGTGGACGCAGCGTGATACGCGCCGCTGCGCGTGGTGCCGGCGCGGGTGTTGAAGAGTTCGATCACGCGGGTGAGTTCAGTTAGGGAGAGGCGCGCGTCGCGGTTGGAATCGGCGGAATGGTAACGCGCGAGCGTGATGCTCGCAGAGCCGGTGCGCTCGGAGTCAGGGGCGAAGCCATCTTCGGTCGCGGTGGTCGCCACCACGTAAGCTCCGGTGCGCGTCGTGTCGCGGCGTGTGTTGTAGAGTTCGATCACCCGCGTGAGTTCGAATAGGCCCAAAGAAAAATCTCGGTCGGTGTCGGCGGCGTGGGGCTCGGCGGCCGGTCGCAGCGTGAGCGCCGCAGGCAGACTCGTGGCGGTTCCATTGGTCGATACGACGGTGAGAGAGTATTCGCCGATGTCGGCGGTTTGCACTCCGGTCAACGCAAGCGCGGCGCGGGTCGCGCCGGCGAGCGGCACGTCGTTCTTGCTCCACTGAAACGCCGTCGGCGCCGGCGCGGCGACCCAAAGCGCCGTAAACGTCGCGCGCCCGCCAGGAGTAGCGATCTGCGGCAACGGCGGTGAAATAATCGCGGGCGCTCGCGTGGCGGACCGGAAAGCGTCAGTGGCCTGCGCTTCGAGCACGACGTAGCCCTCGCTGCCCGGCTGGGCCCGCGCCAAGAGCGTATACGGGCCGGCCTGATCGAGCGTGGCGGCCACGGCGGCGTCGCCACTACCCGAGCCGAAAGGAGTCAGCCCGAGCGTCTGCACCGGGAGAACGGTAGCAGAGGCGCCGTCCTGCCAACTGCGATTGCGCGCGACCAATTCGCCCGAGGTGCCGTAGAGTTCCAATTCGGGATCGCCGCCGCCGCCGCCCAGCACGGGGCCGGCGGCGCGCAGGAGGTAGGGCACCAGTTGGGCGCTGCCGTAAGCCCCAGGCAGCGTGAATCCCAGCACGGCAACATCGTTGGCCGCGCCGAGACGGGTGCGCAGGGTGAGCCCGGCAATGCGTGACACCGGTCCGGCCTCGGAAGACTCCCGCGCATCGTGAAGTTCGCACAACACGAGCCCGGCGCGGGGATCGGCCGAGGACGGACGCACGCGCACGTGCCACACGCCGGGAGTGAGCGAGACACGCACGGCAGCATCCGCGGCGGCGGGAACAGAAGGAACGGCTCCCGCGTAGATCATCGTATTGCGCAATCGGTCCAAATCGGCGGACGTGCCCCAGTCGTCGTTGGCGGCGACCACCGCACCCGACGGCGAGAGTATTTCCAACCGGGGATTGGGCATCCCGCCCGTGACGCCCAGCGCGGCGAGCGAGGCCCCGAGGGCGCGCACGAGCACGGTTTTCGAAGTGGTTCCCTCGATCCAGAATGTGGCGAAAATTTCGTCGGCACCCAGCCCGCCCTGACCGCGGCCCATCGCGGACATGAGCGCATAGCCCGGCGCGGTCGCCGTGGTGACCGTGTGGCCCGCGCCGCTCTGTGTGCCGTGGGCGTTCGTCGCAACGAGGCGGTAGTAGCCGGCATCGGCGGTGGTGATTCCGGACAAGGTCAGCGTCGACGAGGTCGCACCGGCGACTGCCACATCGTCTTTCATCCACTGATACGTGGTCGGCCACGTGGTCGTGACCTTCGCCTTTAAGACTACCTGCGCACCCGGCAAGGGAACGAGCGGTTGGCCGGGGCCGTTTTCGATCGCCGGCGGAGCGCGCAAAGTGAGCGTCGCCGGTTCGCTCTGGGAGGAGCCAAACGAGTTGGTCGCCTGTAGCCGGTAGGTGCCGGCCATGGCGGGAGTCAGATAGGCAGCGTAGAAGCTCGACGTCGTCTGGCCGGCCAGCGGCACACCGTCTTTCAACCACTGATAACTCGCCGCCCCGGTCGCGACGCCGGAAAAGCTGGCGCCGTCCGACGTCCCGCGCAGGAGCGAGACCGGATGAAGCGTAAACACCGGCACACCCGCGCCGGGCAAAGGCACGACGGTCAGCACTGCAGCCGAGGTCGTGGCCGAGCCGTAAGGGGTCTCCACCGTCGCTGTGTAGGAACCGGAATCTTCAGGACGCAGTTCCGGAAAAATAAGCGAGCTTTCACTACCGTTGAACGACACCTGCGCACGCGCACCGACCAATTGACCATCACGATACCACCGCACGAGTGGCGGGGGGCTCCCGGCATACGTAAACTGCAAAACCGCCCTAACGCCGGCCGAAGCGGTCAGCGCCGTCGGCGGGGAACTGATCGACGGCGCATAACCGGCGAGCACGGTGGAAACCGCGCGGGCCGTGCCAAAAGAATTATTCGCCCGCACTTCGTAGAGCCCGCTTTCGACCGACCTGTAGATCCCCGCTGGAGAGATCGCGATCGACGACGATTCGTCTGCCGCGCGACGGGTGCCATTCACATACCAGGCAAAACTCGGCGGCGAATCAGACTCGGCGGTGACAGCGAGCGTCGCGCCCGTCGACGGAACGACGAGAGGCGAAACCGGCGGCACCGTAATACGGGGGGCGCGGCCGACGGCGAGAGTTTGCGGGGCGGACGTGCGCGTCACCCCCGCCGCAGTCACTTCGCACACGTAGTCACCCGCGTCGGCGAGGGTGACAGCAGGGATCGCCAGCGTAGCGGCGTTGGCCGAAGTGATTTGCACACCGGCCTTCTTCCACTGGTAGGAAAACAGGCCACGCCCGGTGGCTTCGACGCCCAGTGAAGCGGCGGCTCCGGGCGCGACGACGATGCGCGCGGAATTCGGCCGCACGTCAAACGGCGCGGTCGTGATACGCGCGAGATGGTGAGCCCGGATGCCGGACAGCACGGTAAAATCACCCGAGACCAGCACTTCGCCCGCACTCGCGGCCGCGAGACCAAATCGGCGGGAGAAACTACCGGATTCATAGGTCGCGGGAGGCCCGGCGATCTGAAACCCATCGTCAAGCGTGCCGTCTGCCTTAACACGTGCGAGCCGTTGCCGGCTGACACCATTCACCATCGTGAACGCACCGGAGAGAAGGTAACCGCCTTCGACCAAAGGCAGCACCTGCAACACTGCGCCGTCCGGCTGCAGCACAGGCGCCGAATCAACGGTGCCGTCGCTGCGTAGCACGGCGATCGGCGAGCTGTAGGGACTGAAATAGCGGCTGTGCCGCACCAAGCGACCATCGCTGAGCTGCACCACGCCGTAGTCGAGCAGCCCCGAACCGAAAGGGGAGGACGTGAAGGTGGCATCGAGCGAACCGTTCTCGTTCAGCCGCATCAGTGAGACATTACCCGTCTGCCCAGGGAGGCTGGCCACGATCAACACGCGGTGGTCGGCCGTAGTCCCGATGACGGCCACGGTGTAAGAGGCAAAGGCCGGCGGCACAAAACTCGGATCGACGGTCCCATCGGTGCGGAGGCGCAGCAACGTCATCGAGTTGGCGAAGATCAGGCGCCCTTGGGCATCGACCGTCGCACTTTGGAGGCCTGAGACCGAGGCGTTCCAAGTCGGATCGACAGAGCCATCGGCGTTCAGACGCAGGGCCGAGTAAATGAACTTGGTGGGCGTTTGGACAAAAAAGCTCCCGACCACGATCAGCTTGCCGGACGCCAGCGGAAATAGCTGAGAGATGCCGTTATTGAATGTCGGCGCGCTAAAGCTCGGGTCACGGCGGCCGGAGGCATCCAGACGCAGAATTGTCTGCGCAGAGAAGGCTTCCCCATTCAACTCGACACCATTCGCGACCACGTAGGCTCGTCCATCGCCCAACGTTGAAACCAAGCTGACGCTCGTGGAGTTGCGCAGCTCGGGCAAAAATAGCCCCGCGAACTCCAGTGCCGGCGACAGCCAAATATATTGGCTCGTAATCGGGCTACGGGCCAACACACGCCCTTCGCCCGCCACCGCCGCAATCAGCCAAGTGCCGCCGGTGCGTGAATCAAAGCCGCGCTCGAATGTGCCGTCGGGATTCAGCCGAACGATGCCGTTGGCGACACGATGTTCGCACTGCGAAAAATCACCCGAGAGGTAGATCCGCCCGCTATTGTCGGTGTGCAACGTGCGCAGACGGCCTGCGCTCAGCAGTGGCGCGACGTAGGCGGTGTCCACGGTGCCATCGGCGCGGAGTCGTTCGAGCCGGTCGGTCCACGCGATGCGCAAAACGCCTCCGCCCAAGAGCGCCACCGCCTGACGAGAATCGGGCAACGTGTTTTCCGTGGTTGTCGTTACCAACATCGCCGGGTCCAGCCGACCATCGGGCAACAAACGGCCCCGACTGTAGGAGCCGAGCCGGCTTTGCCCGACACGTCCGAAGACGATATCGATTTTCCCGTCGGCCAACAGCTCGGCGGCAAACACCTCGGGCACCGCCGGATCGAGCGCGAACGAAGGATCGATCTGTCCATCGGCGGTGAGCAAAGCGATGCTCGTGCCCCGCACCAACAGGCGACCGTCGGCACGTCGCCACAACCGAGTGATTGGCCCGGGCACACCGACGGCGAGCGTAAACGCGGGATCGATCTGGCCCGACGAGTCGAGGCGCGCGACGTAGGGACGCGACGCTCCATCCACCACCGAAAAATTCCCTGTCACCATGGTCCGGCCGTCGGGCAGGCCGAGCGCAGTCACGATTGGTGGTTCCGTAAATCCACTGCCAGTCGGCAAATAGCCAAAAACAGGCCGGTAACTCTCGTCGATCCGCCAGCTCTCCAACACCACCGGCACACTCGCACTCGTCGCACTCCCGGCGGCATCGCGCACGATCACGCGATAGTCCCCCGCGTCCGCCGAGCGCAACGTAGTGAAGCGCAAAACGGCGGAAGTTGCCCCGGGCACATCCACGCCGTTGCGTTGCCATTGGTAGGTCAGCGGCGCCACCCCCACCGCGTCCACCGAGAGCTCGGCCGCCCCACCCTGCACTGCCGCCAACGCGGTGGGCTCGCGCAGCAACAAAGGGCCTTGCGCAACGTAGAGCTGGATCGGCCCGGCCTCGACCGATTGTCCGTCTCCCGATACGCGCACCCAATAGCGCCCCGCCTGCGCGGTCGTCACCGCCGGCAAACGCAATTCGCGCCCGGTCGCGCCGGGCACGACGACGCCCTCACGCCGCCAATCGAAAGTCGGCGCGCCCGAGAGGCCGCTCACCGCGACCGACAGCGTGGCGTCGATGCCCGGCGCTCGCATCTCCACCGGCGAGGGAAAAGTCACCCGCAACGCGGCCGGATCGCGATAGTGAGCCAAACCGTGGCGCACGGCACCTTCGGCAGACTTGAACGACCCGGTCGCCGTGAAGGCGGCCGGGGAGCCACTCGAATTTCCACCATCCCACGACATCGGCACCAGGACCGGCGCGAAACCCAGATCTTGTTCACCCCAAGGGGTCAGCCAGATGTTTCGATAACCCTCTGCGTCTGAAACAAAGCCAACAAATGACTGTCGCCCGCCGGAAAATATCGTCCAATTGGGCGATGAGGCGGCCGCATCGCCCGCACGCACACCAAACACCGAGCGAAAGGTCTCATCCACATTGCCCGCGGGTGAAATCTTAGTGATCGGACCGCGCTCGGCGCCGCCGAAAAATGAAAGTGACCCCGCGACAAAAAGGGTTCCATCGGTCGCCATGCGCACCGCCGTAACGTAGCCCTGAAAGTTGATCGGAGTCCGCGTCGCGTCGAGCCGGCCATCGGGCAAATACCAAACGAGCCGGCCCGTGTTGGATTGCGCGAGCGAGCAAACCGCGACGAAACGCCCATCGGGTGCATGCACCAAGTGCGTGATTTCGCCCGGGGGTGGCGACGTCCGAAAACTCGCGTCGATCCCCGCGCCTCCCGGCCACACCCGCGTGATCGCGGAGCGCTGAGTGCCATTGACCGCCAAGGCCGAACCGCCAAAGAAAGCAGCGCCCTCGGGGGCAGCCGAAACCGCCAAGACGAGCGACGTGAAAACGAGGTCTTTGGCGATATCGACCGCCCCATCCCACTCGACGCGACGCCAGAGAAAATTGCCACCGGAGTAGCGCCCATGCCCCAACAACACCGCGCCATCGGTCAGCAACACTCGCAGTTGGAATCCTTCGACGAGGGTCGGCGGCGGCGCAAAACTCGCGTCCAGTCCACCCTCCCCCGTTAACCGCGCCAATCCGATCCGACGTTTTCCACCCACCCAGGCAAACGAACCGGCCAGGTAGGTCTGCCCGCCCGGCGTCGCCGTCTGCCATTCGACGCCGCCCGTGATGCCCAGCCCCACGACGAAGGTGCGATCCACAGCACCCGCTACGCTGATACGCCGCAGGTGGCTCGGGACGATCGCAGAAAACGCGAACGACGCTCCCGCGACGACAAATCCGCCCTGCGGCAAAGTCCACCCGCGGTTCAGCACGCCACCGCCGAACGTCCAGTCGTCGCTCAAGACCTCGGCGACGCCGGTCGGTGAAACGCGGTGCAAACGGCTGAGCGCCCACGCCAGCGCGCTGCCATCGGGCGCAACCGCGAGCGTGAGCCCTGCGCCCGAACCGGAGAGGACCGAGGGCGAAGTATAGGCGAGGTCTGGTGCGCCATCGGATTTGTAGCGGGCGACTTTCTCGACTCCGGCTGCCTGCACTTCGTTGAGCCCGGACACCAAGAGACCTCCGTCAGCCAGTGCCCATAGCGATGGATAAGGCCGGAGCGAACCACCACCGACATGTTTCACCGGGGCAAACGTGGCGTCGATTTCGCCGCTCACAAGGAGGCGCACGATCACATTTTCGCCCGTCGAAACAAACGCGCGACCGTCGGGCAACAATGCCGCCGCGCGAGAAACCACGGTCGGCGCATACGCGGATTCTACGACACCGTCGGGCCGCAACCGCGCGAGCCCCGGACGAGGCAAACCGTTTACCGACGAAAAGGAACCGGCGAGCATGATGGCGCCACCGGTGGTCAACTGCGCTCGTAAATCGGTGAGCGAGGTGTTGCCGCCCACGCTCGCCGAAAATCCGGAATCGACCGTCCCTTCCGGGCGTAGCACGACGAGTTCGATGATACTCGACGAACCCGGCGTGCGACCGATGAGCAGCCGGCCATCCGGGAACTCCAGCAGCGGCACGCCGACGACGGCCGGAACAAACGTCGGGTCCGGCACACCGGCGTCCGCGAGTCGCACCAACGGTGCCGTCGGCCGACCTTCGATGGCATCGAAACTCCCCGAAAGATAGAAGCCACCGCCCGCACGCGGGAGCAGTCCGGTGACTGCGTTGGCCGCAGGCGAAAAAACATCCACGCGCCGGGTAGCATCGAGTTCCATGCGGTGGATGGCCAACGTCGCCGCGCGCGACGTAACCGTGCCCGCCGCATTCGAAATCACCGCCCGGTAGGCACCGGCAGAAGTCGACGTCAGCTCCGGCAGGCGCAACGCCGCCTCAGTCGCTCCGGCGATATCCGCGCCGTCTTTCTGCCAACGATACGCCAGCGGCGCGGCGCCCGTCGCCGGGACCTCGAAGCGCACGACGCCTGCCACGTAACCGATCTGATCGACCGGCTGGACGGTGATGACCGGAGCACCTTGGGCGAACAGCACCCGTGCGGAGAGCACGAGCCCAATCCAAAGTGCACCAAACGAATGAAAACGTCGGAGGATTCTTATCATGGCCCGGGGGCGAAGCCGTCTTCGGTTGCGGTGGGTGTGGTCGCAGCGTGATAGGCGCCGGTGCGCGTCGCGCCGGCGCGGGTGTTGAAGAGTTCGATGACGCGCGTGAGTTCGGT
>CALRZR010000254.1:0-11389 GCA_943372705.1 Opitutus sp. GAS368
CTTCGCTTCAACCGGCGTTTTTGCGCAGCAAAAACGCCCCGGCCCCATCGTGCCCCGTCACCCACGGCAAACTCTGCACGCTGGTTTCCAATTTGAACGGCCCGCCCGCCCGGCTGTTGAAAAACTCCGCGACCACCCGCTCGTTCTCCGCCGCATCGATGCTGCATGTGGAGTAGACCAACCGCCCGCCCGGCGCCACCAATCGCGCTGCCGCGTGCAGCAACGCCAGTTGCTGCTTCGGGTGCTTCTTGAAATCGCCTTCCTGCAGACGCCATTTCACGTCCGCCCGATGGCGCATCACGCCGGTATTCGAGCACGGCACATCGATCAGCACGGCCGCGTAACTCTCCGGCAACGCGTGTTCGCGCAACGCCATCACGGGCTCCGCCAACACGTCGCATTGCACCAGCGCCACGTCGACGCCATTGGCCCGCGCGAGATTTTCCTTCAAACGGTCGATCCGCGCCCCCGGCACATCCATCGCCACGACTTTCCCGCTCTTCATCATGTCCGCGATCAAGAGACTCTTCCCGCCCGGCGCCGCGCACACATCGAGCACCGTCTCGCCCGCCTGCGGCGCCAGCAACCCCACCGCCAGCCGGGTGCCCGGGTCTTGCAGGTAGAGCTTACCCGCCCGGAGGAGCGGCTCGACCTTTGTCCATTTGCCCGACTCCACTTCGAAAAACCCGTCCCATTGCGTCGCCTTCAGCCAATCCGGGCGAACCTCCGCCGCGTCCGTCCCGCGCCAGCGCGCGTAGACCGTCGCGGGCTGCTGATTCCACTCAAGTAGCGACCGCGTGGCCTCCGCGCCAAACTGCTTCAGCCACATCCGCACCAGCCACTCCGGGTGCGAAAAATACTCCGCCAACTCCGCCGGCTCGTTCGGACCCGCCGCCGCGCCTTTCTTCCCTGCCACCGGGGCCGCCCCGGCCAACGCCGCGATCAGCTTGCGCACCACCGCGTTCACCAACCGCGATTCAGCCGGACTCGATAACGTCTTCGTCTGCTCCACCGCGTGATGCACCACCTTGGCGGCGACTCCATCGGCCTCCGGTGTGCCTTTGGCCTCGATCAATTCATACCCGGCCACAAAAAGCACCGCCCGCGTCGAAAACCGCGGCGGATGCGCAATCAGCCGGCCCAACGCCGACTCCAGACGCCCAAAATGCCGCACCACCCCAAATACGAGATGCGTGCACCGCGCCCGCTCCGCTCCGGCCAACGATGCCGGAAGCGACTCCAGCAGGGCATCGAGGCGCTCGCGGCGCTCCAGCCATCGCGCGATCAAGTTTACCGCCGCCAACCAGGCGCCCGACGTTATATGAGTGCTCATAGGGAACCTCCGCAGAGGCTGGGGACGCTTCGCGCCATCGTTTCGACACACAGTTTGACAAGGCTAGTCATTGTCCGCTCAACTCTCCGGTTCACGCCCGATTACACGCAACCATGAATTCCGAAGCCGTTTCCGCGCTCCTCGCCAAAAACCCCTCCCTCAAGGCGGCCAAAGCCAAACTTGAGACTATGGAACCGGGTTCCTACGTCGTCCACCGCAGCTGGGGTTTCGGACAGATCAAGAGCTATGACGACGCCTCCCAGCGCCTGATCATCGATTTCAAAGACAAGAAAAAGCACCCCATGGACCCGGCGTTCTGCATCACGACCATGGACGTGCTGCCCGCCAATCACCTCCTCGTCCGCAAAGAGACTGAGTCCAAGAAAATCGCCGAGCTGATCGCCGAAAATCCCGCCCAACTCGTCCTCGAGGCCCTCCAGGCTTACCCCAACAACGCCGCCACCGTCATCGAGATGGAAATCACCCTCGCCCAAGTCGTCGGTGAGGAAAAATTCAAGAAATGGTGGGCTGCGGCCAAGAAACTCGTCGCCAAAGACCCGCGTATCTCCGTCCCCGAGAAGAAGACCGAGTGCTACGTCGTCCGGGATGTCCCAGTTTCCGCCGAAGACGAAATTCTTGAGCAGTTCACCACCACCCGCTCCGCCCGTCGCCGGATCGCGCTCGCCGAGGAGCTGATGAGCGCCACCGGCAAGAAAGACATCAAGGCCGATCTCTCGTCCGTCCTCAAAGGTGTCGCCGACGCCGTCAAAGATTCCAATCAGCTCGACTCCTCCGAGCGCCTCTACGGCGCCGCCGTCCGCGACGATCTCGCCGCCTATGTCGGCAGCGAAGTCGCCTTCGAACCTACCCAAGCCTCCCTCGTCTCGGTCGTCCGCGACCTGCCCACGATCGCCGAGAAAATCCCGGTTCACTTCCAATCCCGCTTCCTCGAGCTCATTCACGAGACCCATCCGATCGAGAGCCGCGATATCCTCTTCAATCTCCTGAAGTCTTCGCAGGGCAAATTTACCACCGAGTGCATCAACTTCCTCGTCGAACACGACCACTCCGACGAACTCGCCGCCACCCTCACCCGCTGGCAGACCGAGCAAAACCTCCGCGCGCCGGTTCTCCTCTGGATCGTCAAGAACCGCCACTCGAAGAAATTCGCCAAGCTCCTTAACGAGCTGATCTCCCCCCGCCTCCTTAGCTCGATCTTTTTCGCGATCGACTACGAGGCCCTCCAAGCCGCCAGCGCCCGCCGTATTCCGCTCGGCGACATCCTCTCGGAAGACACCGATCTCATTTCCGACCTCCTCTCGACCGCCGATCCCGAGACTGCTCGCGACCTCGCGAACACCCTCATGCTCAACCAAGGCTTCGAGGAGCTCACCAAGAAATCACTCCTCGCCCGCTTCATTAAGATCTTCCCGAAGATCCAATCGCTCGTCGCCGCCGACGCCGAGAGCAAGGAAGAGCAACTCCTCGTTTCCAAACCCTCCTACGAGCGCAAGCGCGAGGAATACGAGACTATCGTCTCCAAGAAGATTCCGGAAAACTCCAAGGCCATCGCCACCGCCCGCGAGCACGGCGATCTCAAGGAAAACTCTGAATACAAGATGGCCAAGCAGGACCAATCCGTCCTCATGGCGCAAAAGACCCTCTTGGAAAAAGATCTCGGCCGCGCCCGCGTGACCGACTTCAAAGATGCCTCCTCCGACCAAGTCGGCGCCGGCACCATCGTTCAGGTCAAGGCCGCCGGCAAGAACGTCACCTACACCATCCTCGGTGCGTGGGACGGCGACCCGGACAACCACATCATCTCCTACAAGACGGCCCTCGGCGCCGCTCTCCTCGGCAAGAAGGTCGGCGACACCGTCAAAGTGAAGTCCGGCTCCGGCGACGAAGATTACTCGATCATCAGCATCGCCCGCTACGCCGACAAAAATTAACCTTCCGGGAGCGCGGCCGCCCTCGGTCGCTTCCTCTCGGCAAAAACCCGCCAACGTCACCGTGGCGGGTTTTTCATTGTCCAACGGCGCACCCCTTCACGGGAAATGTCCCACTTCTTCCAAGGTCTGGTCATCGGTTTCTCGATCGCCGCCCCCGTCGGCCCGATCGGTCTCCTCTGTATCCGCCGCTCTCTCGCCGACGGACGCCTCGCCGGTCTAGTCTCCGGCTTGGGTGCCGCCACGGCGGACGCCCTCTACGGAATCTTGGCCGCACTCGGGCTCACCGCCGTCACCGATCTTCTCCTCGGCTATCAACTCCCGCTCCAATTCATCGGCGGACTTTTCCTCGTCTACCTCGGCATCGCCATCATGCGTTCCAACCCGGCAACCGACGCCAGCAACCCGGCGCGAACCCCGAGCCTTTCCGCCGCCTATTTCTCCACGCTCGCGCTCACGCTCGCCAACCCCATCACGATTCTCTCTTTCCTCGGGCTCTTTGCCGGACTCGGCGTAGTCGGCGACAATCAGTCGCCGTTTGCCGCCTTCACCCTCGTCGTCGGCGTTTTCCTCGGCTCCGCCGCTTGGTGGCTTGTTCTCAGCACGGCCGCCACCGCTCTCGGTAAACGTCTCCGGTCCGGAGGCCTGCGCCTTCTCAACCTCGCGTCCGGCGCCCTTATCGCCGCCTTCGGCTTCTGGCACCTCTATCGCCTGGTGTAGGAGCCTGCTTGCAGGCGATTCCCAACCTCCCCAGCCTCCCGCCTTCGTGAACGCCTCCTGGGACATCCTCAAAACTCTCTCCGACCCGACTCGCCTGCGTCTCTTGGCTCTCGTGTCGCGTGAAGAACTCTCCGTCGCCGAACTCCAGGAAATCCTCGGTATGGGCCAGTCCCGCATCTCGTCCCAGCTCGCGCTCCTCCGTCAAGTGAACCTCGTCACCGACCGCCGAGAGGGAAAGAAAGCGTTCTATTCCCTGCGCGCCACGTTGCCGGCCAAAACCGTCGCCCTCCTGCGCTCCGCCGTCGATTCCGTCGCCGAATTGCCCGTCGTCTCCGAGGATCGGGACAACCTCGACCGCATCCTCCAAAAACGTCGGCGCACTCAGGAACAATATTTCAACCTGATCGCCGGCCGCCTCGGCAAGAACCACTGCCCCGGCCGTTCATGGGAAGCCATCGGCCACCTCGCGCTTCGCCTTACACCCGCCATCGATATCGCCGACCTCGGCGCCGGAGAGGGACTCGTTTCCCAACTCCTCGCCCACCGCGCTCGCACCGTCTCTTGCATCGACAACTCGCCGCGTATGGTCGAGGTCGGCACCGAGCTCGCCAAGAAAAACGGCCTGCTCAACCTCACCTACCAGCTCGGCGACATCGAAAAAGTCCCGCTCGCCGACAAGTCCGTCGACCTCGCGATTTTGTCGCAGGCGCTGCACCACGCCTCGCATCCGCAGACCGCCGTCCAGGAAGCGTTTCGCATCCTTCGTCCGGGCGGCCAGCTCCTCGTGCTCGATCTCAACGAACACTCTTTCGAAAAAGCCCGCGAGCTCTACGCCGATGTCTGGCTCGGTTTCAAAGAGAGCGCGCTTCACGGCTTCTTGAAGAAATCCGGATTTACCAAAGTCGAGGTCACCGCCGTCGCCAAAGAATCCACCGAGCCCTATTTTGAAACGCTCCTCGCCAGCGGCATCAAACCCGCGCGCTGACACACTCGCCGCCCATCATGATCGACTCTCTCGTCAGCGATTGGTCCCTGTTCGGCATCGTCACCAAACTCACGTGGCTCGCCCAACTCGGCCTGATCGTGCACGTCCTGAAAACCGGTCGGCCCTATTGGTGGATTTGGATACTGCTCATTGCGCCCGCCATTGGCGGTGTCGCCTACCTCCTCGTCGAACTCTTGCCGGATCTCCGTGCCCCCGCCGGCGGCTCCGGGTTTTCGTGGAAACCCCGCGCTTGGCGCATCCGCGATCTTCGCGCGGCCCTCGAAGAAACCGATACCGTCAAACTTCGCCTCGCCCTCGCCGCCGAACTTCTCGCCGCCGGCCAACCAGCCGAGGCGCGCACGGTCGCGGAAGAATCCCTGCACGGCGTCTTTCGCGACGACCCACACACCCTCGCCGCGGTCGCCCGCTATCGGCTCGAAGCCGGCCTGTTCACGGAAACGCTCGCCGCGCTCGATCTCATCAAGATCAAGGCCGACCGCATGCTCGGTCTCACGGTCACCCTGCTGCGGGGTCGCACTCTCGTAATGTTGGGCCGGCACGCCGAGGCGCAGTCCGTCCTGCAGGAAATCGCCACTACCTACATCGGCGAGGAGCCCCGCTACTTTCTCGCGCTTTCCCTCTCGCAGTCCGGCGCTGTCTCCGAGGGTCGCGCGCTTTGGGAAGACATCCGCAAACGCTTCCGTCGGGCCGGCCGTGGCTGGCGGCGCTCCGAGAAACGCTGGTTCAAGCTGGCCACCCAGCGTTTGGCCGAGACGAAAATCTGATCGCGTTTTTCTCCGCTTGGTCCGGCCCGCCGTTCCGAGAATAACGGTCGCAAATCCCTGCGAATCGGTTACCGTTTCCTCATGCCCGACGACGAACCCCTCCTCCATCAACTCGGCGCCTTCGATCCCGCCGAAGCCACCCGCCTGGTCGAACTGCTCGAACAACGCGACATCGCCTACGAAATCGAAACCGACCAATCGGCTCTCTCCGGCGCCAACGATTTCTCCGGGCTCCAATTCGGGGTGAACCCCGAGGGCGCGAAGATCCTGATCTTCGTGCCGGAAGCCAACCTCGCGCTAGCGCAGGAGATTCTCCGCAGCCTCACATGAAGTTTCGGTTCGTTGCCCCGTTCATCGTCCTGCTCGGTGCGCTGCCCCTCGAAGCGGGCCTCGTCAAAGCCAAGTCCAAGACCCGCGAGGAGTCGCTGCTTCTCTACGGCCAAGGCCGCGTTTCCGTCACCGTGCCGGAGGGCTACGTCTACTCGAGCAACAAAGACGAACGCGGCCTGATCACCGCCAGCATCCACGACCCCAAGGAGAAAATCAGCCTGCATCTGTCTTTCCTCCCAGACCCCTCCGGCGAATGCGCCACCGCCCGTGGGCGCAAAGAATTCATGGCCGAGGCCTTTCAGCGCTATGTCGCCGGGTCGGTGGAACAGGCGATGCGCTTCGAAGAACTGGAACCCTCCGGCGGCGCCGGCACGTATTGTGTATTCACCGACTCCGCGCTCGTCGGTCAGACCAAGCTGCCGCCCGGCGAATACCGCCATTCCACCACCGGCGTCAAAGCCTGGCGCGGTTATTTCGCCGTGTTCACGCTGCTCAGCCAAGATACCACGTCCGCCGAGTATGCCGCGATCATGCGCTTGCTGCGCGAGGGCCTGACCGAGCGACCGCTCACGCCGCTCCGATAGTCCGCGCGGCCGGCGGCACGTTTCCGCTGCCGTTTCCGCGGTCTGGCGCGAACGCCCGCCGCTACTTCGTCACCGGTGAACCCGCCGCCGTTCCGTCCGTCGGCGTTCCACCGGCCGCACCGGCCGCCTTCGCATCCAGCGCCTGCAAGGCCGCCTGTCGCACCGCCGCGATCGAGGCGTTGTTTTGCGGCACATCGATCATCGTCTGAAAACGCGTATCCGACGCCGAGTAACTCGACGCCACCGCCGCGAGCAGCGGCATCGCCGATTCCACGCGCCCCACGAGCCCCTGAATCGACACCCGCACATTCCATATCTCCGGGTCCCGGGAACTCTCCATGCGCTTCGCCGAATTCGGCCGCGCCGACAGCTCCAGAAACGTCTCGCGCGACCCCGGGTCCGCGCGCGGCCCGCTCTCCTGTCCGCAATTCACTTCGATCAACAAATCCGATGGCACATTGGCCGGAGCCTCAAACATTCCCGCGTGGGCCAGCGCCGCGCCCACGCAAGCGGACACTACCCCGATGTTGATCTGCGCCTGCGCGACGACTGATTTTTTCCCCACCAGCCGGAAGGACAGCCCGTTGGGCTTCGTCGCACCGGTGGCGCAAATCGCATCCACCGTCACCTTGTGTTTCGGCACGAAAATATTTCCGCAGCCCGCCAAGAGGCCCGCGGCCACCACACTAGCCAGCCACGCCATTCCTCGGACAAAAAGAGTGCGTCGGGTAGTATTCATGGTCGAAACGCTGCTTTCGATAGCGAGACCCGCGCGTTTCGCAACCCGGGACCGGTAACTAAAATGTTACCGCCGCCTTCACTCCATCTTCACGCGTGCCCGGTAAAACGCATCGCACCGCGCGTAGATTTCCTTCGGCGACTGGAGCGTCAATGCCTCGGCTGCCAGCGCCCGCGCATCGGCCATCGACATGGCCCGCACCAAATATTTTACGGTCGGCAGCCACGCCGGCGACATGCTCAACGAGTCGAAACCCAGGCCGAGCAGCAAAGGCGTGAACACCGGGTCGCCCGCCATCTCGCCGCACACGCCGACCGGCACGCTCTGCTTGTGCGCCTCGTCCACGATATGTTTCAACGTCCGCACCACCGCCGGATGGGTAGGCTCGTAGAGATGCGCGATGCGATCGTTCACGCGGTCGATCGCCAGCAGGTATTGGATCAGGTCGTTCGTGCCCACGCTGAAAAATGCGCAGTCTTTCGCCAAAATATCCGCCGTCACCGCCGCACTGGGTATCTCAATCATCGCCCCCACCTGCATCTTTTCGTCGAAGGCCACGCCCTTGGAAAGGAGCTCCGCGCGACACTCCTCGAGCACCGCGTTCGCGCGCAGGAGCTCCTCGCTGCCGCTGATCATCGGATACATCACGCGCACTTTGCCATGAGCACTCGCCCGGAGAATTGCCCGCAACTGGTCCTTGAAAATCTCCTGCTGCTCCAGGCAAAACCGGATCGCCCGGAAACCCATGAACGGGTTGTTCTCCTTCGGGAATAGGTCTGGATTGCCCGCCATCGGCTTGTCTCCGCCAAGGTCAAGCGTGCGGATGATCACCGGCTGCGGGGCAATGGCCTCCGCCACTTCTTTGTAGGCGAGAAACTGTTCCTGTTCGGAGGGAATCCGCGCCGAATTGAGAAACAGATATTCCGTGCGGTAGAGCCCGATGCCCTGCGCCGCATACGCTTTCACCTGCCCCACCTCGTCCACCTTTTCGATATTCGCCATTAGCGAAACCGCCACTCCGTCCGTCGTCACGGCCTGCTCGCGGTTCGCCACCATCAGCCGCGCTTCAAACGACTTCTTCCGCTCCTGAATTTTTCCGTAGCGGAACAGGGTGCTTTCCGACGGATTCAGGATCACGACACCATCGTAGCCGTCCACGATCGCCCAATCCCCGTTGCGCGCGCGCTTCGTCAGACTGCGCACGCCCACCACCGCGGGCACTTTCATCGAGCGCGCCACGATCACCGCATGGCTCGTCTTGCTACCCGAATCCGTGACGAGCGCGATCGCCGCACTCCGGTCGATGCTCGCCGAATCCGATGGCGAGATATCGTTCGCCACCACGATCCGCTTGTCCGCCAAACGGCTCAACGAGTTCTCCGCCTGCCCGAGCAAATTCTGCAACACCCGCTGCGCCACATCGCGGATATCGCTCGCCCGCTCACGCAGATATTCGTCTTCGAATTTTGCGAACGCCTGGATGTAGCGCTGGGAAACCTTGTTGAAACACGTCTCGATATTTTGCTCCGTATCCTCGAATTCGCGGATCGTTTCACCGATCAACGCCGGGTCTTCCAACGCCATCAGATGTGCGTCGAAAATCAGCGCCTCCTGCGGCCCGAGATTCTTTTCCACCTCGGATTGTATCTTGGAAATCTGCTGCCGCGTCGTCACGAGCGCCCGGTCGAAGCGCGATACTTCCTCGATCCGTTTCGTGGGCTCCACCTGATAACTCGGCACCTCCACGTCGCTCTGGATGTAGACGAATATTTGCCCATACGCGATACCCTGCGAGGCAGCGATGCCTTGCACAGTCAGTTCGGTTTTTGCGGGCTGGGCCATTCGGGGATATCCGCCTCCCGCGTGCAGGCTGCGTTCGGCGTGACACGATAACGCGCCGGCCGCGCAGCGGGGTCAACGGCGGATTTACCCTATCCGCGTCTCAGTAACAAAAACAGACTCGCCCCAAGCTCCGCGAATATCGCCGACGATCTCCGCCACCGGCGCATCCGCCGGCAACAGCGCGAAACACGCGCTCCCGCTCCCGCTCATCCGCACCGCCAGCCCGTATTTTTTCCCCAGCCATTCCGCCAACGTCGGCAGCGCCAAAAACTTCGCGAATGCGACTTCCTCCATGTTGTTGAAAAGGAGTTCCTCTGCCGGCGCCCGCGTGTTCGCGCACCATGCCGCCAACCGCGCCTCCGCCTCCGGCTCCGGCAGATAACTTCCGGGCGCGCCCGCCGCCATCCGCCCATAAGCCCACGGCGTCGCGATGCCGAAGCCCGGCTTGAAAATCAGCACCCGCCGCCCGCGCAGCCGCACCGCGGCACCTTCGCCAAGTCGCTCCACCCGCTCGCCGCGGCCGCGCATGATGACCGGCGCACCGGTCAAAAACAGCGGACAATCCGAGCCCAACGTCGCGGCGATGTCCGCCAACCTTCCTTCGCTCAACGAATCCCCTGCCAGCGCAGTCAACGCCCGCAACGCCGCCACCGCGTCGCTGCTTCCCCCGCCCAAACCCGCCCCCATCGGCACCCGCTTTTCGAGGAAAAATTTCGCGCCACCCGGCCATCCCGTCGCCGCCCGAAACGCCCGCGCCGCCTTCAACACCAGATTCGTCTCATCAGCCGGCACCGTCGCATCGTCACAGCGCAGTTCAAATCGCCCGTCGTCCGTCGCCTCGACCCGCAGCGTGTCACCGAAGTCCACAGTCACCACGACCGAGACCAAATTATGAAAACCGTCCTGCCGCCGACCCGTGATGGCTAGGAACAGGTTTAACTTGGCCGGTGCAAAAATCGTGAGCGCGCTCATCGCCTTGTTCATTGCTCGGCTCCGCGCCACGACGCAATCCCTCCGCTCATTTCACCTCTGCGCCTGCGTCCGCCGTCGCCAGTTACCGTGCGGGCCGACCGCCACACACCCCATCGCCCCCAATTTTGGTTTTTGATTACTGCCCATTAGTGTCCATTAGTCCTTCCACCAAACGATGCCCTGCGACCTCATTCTCGCCCTCGACGTCCCCACCCGCGAAGCCGCCGCTCCCCTCCTCCGCCAACTCAGCGGCTCTGTTCGCTGGGTGAAGATCGGCCTCCAGATGTTCACCGCTTACGGCCCCGACTACGTGCGCGCCGTCGCCGACGAGGGCTTTAACATTTTCCTCGATCTCAAGCTTCACGACATCCCCAACACCGTCGCCAAGGCCGTTGAGTCCCTCGCCCCGTTGCCCATCGGCATGCTCACGCTGCACACCGCCGGTGGTCGCGAGATGATGGCCGCCGCCCGCGCCGCCCAGCTTGAGACGAAACCCGACCTTCTGCTCCTCGGCGTCACCGTTCTCACGTCGATGGACGCCACCGGGCTCTCCGAAATCGGCGTCTCCGTTTCGCCCGAAGCCCAAGTCTCCCGACTCGGCTCACTTGCCGCGTCCGCCGGTCTCCGCGGTCTCGTCTGTTCCCCGCTCGAAGTCCAAATGCTACGCGCCCAGCTCCCCGACGACATCGCCCTCATCACACCCGGCATCCGCCCTGCTGGTGAGGCCGGTGGTGACGACCAAAAACGCATCATGACTCCCGCCGAAGCCGCGCGCGCCGGTTCCACCTTCATCGTCGTCGGCCGCCCCATTCTCAAAGCCAAAGACCCTGCCGCCGCCGCACGCGCCATTCTCGCCGACCTAAAGTAGCGCCGGCATCCTGCCGGCGTCTGTCACCCGCGTCACCCCACTCCAGCTCCCCAATTCCCACCACCCCATGAGTCGCACCGCCGCCATTTTCCTCGCCGCCGGCAGCGGCTCCCGCATGGCCGGAGCCGTCGTCGACAAGGTCCTCGTGACCCTCGCCGGCCGCCCCGTGTTTTCGCACTCCGCCGCCGCCTTCATGCAGAGCGCCGTCGCCGATCTCTACGTCATCGTCTACCGCGACCAACGCCAGATGATGGAACTCGCCGCCTTCGCCCCCACGCCGTC
>CALRZR010000255.1:0-11356 GCA_943372705.1 Opitutus sp. GAS368
GGTGCGGAGGCGGGAGCGTTGGGGCGCGGTGAGGCCGGGGACCGCGATGCAGAGGTTCATCGTGCGGGCGAGGAAACGCCGATGTGCGCGCGGCACAAGGCTGGAGACGGCGGGAGATTTTCGACGGAGGGTATTCGCGGCCGGAGCGCGGGCGTCGCGTGGTGGCTATCACGTTTTGTTGTGCGCAGAAGTGGCAAGGCTTCCTTCGTCGCGGGCGGCGGGGCGGGCGGTTGCGTTGCGGCGGTGCCGGAGGCAAAACAGCGGTCGACCGGTGCGGGATCGCACGCATTTCCGCCGCGAACGGCGCACCTTGGTTTCGCCCATTCCTGCCATGAAAACGACTCCGTTATCCTCGCTGCCCCGCCGCGATTTTCTCACTGCGCTCGGCGGACTCGGCGCTCTCACGATCGCCGGTTCCGGTGCGCACGCCGCGTCTGCGCCCGCGTCCGCGGCGCCGAATGCCGCGGTTCCGCGCAAAGGGCGGCTGCGGCAGGGTGTGTGCAAAGGTGTCTTCAAAGGCACCAATCTCGATATCGACGGCATGTGCCGCGAGGCCGCGCGGGTCGGGGCGGTCGGCATCGATCTGGTGGGGCCGGAGGCGTTTCCCAGTTTGAAGAAATACGGGCTGATTCCGTCGATTTTGCCCGGTGGTAGCGGCATCAAGAAAGACGGCATCAACGACCCGAAGAACCACGCGCTCGTCGATGGCAAGATGCGCGAGGCGATCAAGGCGGCGGCCTCGGTGAAGGCGCCGAATGTGATCGTGCTGGCGGGTGACCGCGAAGGCATTTCCGACGAGCAGGGACTCGAGCACTGCGCCAAGTTCCTCGATAACATCAAGCGCTTCGCCGAGGACTCGCAGGTCACGCTCTGCATTGAGTTGCTCAACAGCAAGGTGAACCACCCCGGCTACATGTGCGACCACACGGCGTGGGGCGTGGCGCTCTGCAAACGCGTGAATTCACCGCGCGTGAAACTGCTCTACGACATCTACCACATGCAGATCATGGAGGGAGACCTCATCCGCACGATTCAGCAGAATTTTCAGTATATCGGCCATTTCCATACGGCCGGAAATCCCGGGCGCCACGAGTTCGACGAGACGCAGGAGATTTACTATCCGCCCATCTGCAAAGCGATCGCCGACCTCGGCTACGAGGGCATCCTCTCGCACGAATACACGCCGACGAAGGACGCGCTGCCGACGCTCGAGAAGATGATGCGGATCTGCGAAGTCTGAGCGCGGCGGGAGGCCCTTCGCGAAAATCCGCGCACGCTGGCCTTTTCGTTGCGCACGGAGTTCTCCCGGTTCCGAATCGGCCCTGCCATGCCCCGTCTCCTCCGCGCCCGCGACAACCGTAACCAGCCCCTCGTCACGCTGCATGATGGGGTGCTGGAGCTCAGCTATTTCAACTTGGTGCGCCTCCGGGCGGGAGAGTCGCACACCCTGGAGGCGCCGGGTTGCGAACTGCTCTGCGTCGTGCTGTCGGGCCAGGCGGAAATTGCCGCGGGTGGCACGTCGTTCGAACGCGTCGGCCGCCGCGCAAATATTTGGGACGGCGCCGCGGACTCGGTATATTGCGGCACCTCGGCGCGGGTGACGGTGCGGGGCCTGCGCGACGGGACCGAAGTCGCAGTGGCCGGAGCGCGGTGCGCGCAACCCTTTGCGCCCTTTCGGATCACGCCCGAAGAAGTCGAAATGGTGGAGGTCGGTTCGCACGACACCCACTCGCGACGGCGGATTTTTCACATCCTCGGGCAAAACGGCGCGGGTCGTGCGGGCAGTCTGCTCGTGAGCGAACTTTACGGCGACCCCGGTTGCTGGTCGGGCTATCCGCCGCACAAACACGACACCGATCACCTCCCCGTGGAGACGAACCACGAGGAAATTTACCACTACCGCTACCGACCCGAGACGGGTTTCGGCGCACAGTTCCGCTACGATGCCGACGGGGGAGGGGAGGAGCCGGAGGTCGTGATGACGCGGCACGGCGACACGTATTGTATCGATCACGGCTACCATCCGACGCTGCGCGCGCCGGGCCACGAAGGCTATATTTTCACGATTCTCGTCGGGCGGCAGCATCGCGGGCTCGTGCAGAGCTTCGAGCCGACGCACACGCACCTGCTTGAAAAAATTCCCGGCATTCAAGCGATGCGGGACAAGTTCAAGTGACGGGCGCGCGAGGACGAACGGGACCACGAATTTCACAGATTGGCACCGCTGCGATCGCGGGTCATTCGTGTTTATTCCCCGCCAACTTGAAAACGATAAATCCCCTCTTCGACCTCACCGGACGCACGGCGCTCATCACCGGCTCCAGCCAAGGGATCGGTTTCGCGCTCGCCCGCGGCCTCGCGCAGGCGGGGGCGGGTCTCGTGCTCAACGGACGCGATGCTGCGAAACTCGCCGTGGCGGCGGACGCGTTGCGCGCCGAGGTGAAGGGCGCACGCGTGGCGACGGCGGCGTTTGACGTGACGGACGCGGTGGCGATCGGACGCGAGGTCGCGCGCATCGAGGCGGAGTTCGCGCCGCTCGATATTCTTATCAACAACGCCGGCATCCAGCGCCGCGCGCCGCTCGCGGAGATGAGCGAGGCGCAGTGGCGGGCGGTGCTCGATACGAATCTCACGAGCGTCTTCCTCGTCGCACGCGAAGTGGCGCCGCGGATGATCTCGCGTGGCGCTGGCAAAATCATCAACACGTGCTCGGTGATGAGCGAGGTGAGCCGGCCGACGATCGCCAACTACGCGGCGGCGAAGGGCGGCTTAAAAATGCTCACGCGTGCGATGGCGGTTGAATGGGCGAAGCACGGCCTGCAATGCAACGGCATCGGCCCCGGCTACATCGTCACCGAGCTGAACCGCACGCTCGTGGAGAACGTGGACTTCAACAAATGGATCTGCGGGCGCACGCCGGCGGGGCGTTGGGGTCAGCCGGACGAGCTCGTCGGCGCGGCGGTGTTTTTCGCGTCGCGCGCGAGCGATTTTGTGAACGGGCAAATTCTCTACGTGGACGGCGGGCTGCTCGCGGCGCTGTGAGCGGTGCGGAGAGGCGGTGCCGCCGCGGTAGAGCAGTTTCGTGGGAGGATTTGCGCCGGACCTTCGCTTTACATCGGCGCGGTCCGGTCGATAGCTTGGCGACTGCACATTGATCCTCTCGACGCTCAACCGGTTGGTCTCCCGTGGTATTTTGGCCCCGCCGGTATTCCCGGGGGACGACCAAAAGACGCTGCGTGCCAAGCTCCTGAACTTCGCGCTGTTGGCGAATCTCGTCCTGCTTTTTGTGTGCGTCGGCGCTGGCCTCATCGGCGGCAGAGTCCCGGCGACGGTGCTTTACCTGGAAATCGCGTTTACGGCGGCGACGCTCGTATTGCGCCGGTGGCTGTTTCAGGGGCACGTGACGTTTGCCGCCGTCGCGTTGATGGCGAAGGGTTTTGTGGCGACGACGGTCGCTATCGCCGAACTCGGCACGATTCGGGTCCCGGTGACCGGCTTCTACTTGGCTCTGGTGGTGGCCACCGGAATTCTCTTCGACCGGCGCGGCATGATGGTGATGATCGTTCTCAGTTCGCTCGCGGTGGGTGGCCTGGCGCTGGCGGAGCGGGCGGGGCTTCTCGCCACGCCGGACTACACGGTGACGATCACGCAGTGGATTGTCACCACGGTGCTGCTGTTGAGCGTCGGCTTTTGGATCTCCTGGGCCCTGGAGACGATTCGCGATTCGCTCCGGCGCTCGGAACAGGAAGTCGCCGAGCGGAAACGGGTGGAGGAGGATTTGCGGGCGAGTGAGGCCAAACTCCAACAGGAACGTGACCGGCTGAGGCAGATTCTCGATTCGCAGTTTGGCTTCTCGGCCGTGCTCTCGCCGACGGGGGAAGTGGTGGAGATCAACCAAGTCTCGCTGGCCCTCGGAAACCTCGCGCGGACGGAAGTGATCGGCCAGGATTTTTCCTCGATCGGCTGGTTGGCGCCCTCCGCGCGGAGCTACGTGACGACGGCGATTGCGGCGGCGGCGCGGGGCGAGACGTCGCGCGGAGATATTGCGGCGTGGGTGCCGAACGCCGGCGAACGAACACTGGACACGGTGTTTTCGCCCCTGCGGGATGCAGCCGGCGGCGTGACGCATGTGATCGGCTTTGGCGTCGATGTCACGGAGCGCAAGCGGGCCGAGGGCGCGCTGAAGCTGAGCGAATTCTCGGTGCAACAGGCGTCGGTCGCCACGCTTTGGATCACTCCGGAGGCGAGGATTCTGCGCGTCAACCGCGCGGTGTGCGATCTGTTTGGCTACACCGAAGCCGAGCTGCTGACGCTGCGGATTTTCGATCTGGGCCCGGCGATGCCCGCCGAGCGTTGGGGCTCGCACTGGGAGGAGCTGCGCGCGAAACGGCGTATGACGATGGAATCGCAGTCCCGGCACAAATCCGGCCGGTTGTTCCCGGTCGAGCTGGAGCTCAACTGGTTTGAGTTCGAGGGACGGGAATACAATTTCGCCTTCGTCCGCGATCTCACTGCCACGCGGGCGCTCGAACAGCAGTTGCGGCAATCGCAGAAGCTGGAGGCGATCGGCACGTTTGCGGGCGGAATCGCCCACGATTTCAACAACATCCTCGCCGGGATCTATGGATTCACGGCACTGGCCCGGCACGCGGCCGGGGGAAATCGGGAGTTGGTCGGGCACCTGGATGAGATCGCGCGCAGCGGGAGTCGCGCCGCGGGTCTTGTCCGCCAGATTTTGGACTTTGGCCGCCGGAGTGGCGGGGACGAGGCGATGGTGCCGGTGAACATGGAGCGCATCGTGACCGAAACCCTAAACCTGTTGCGCGCCGCGAGCCCGAGCACGATCGAGTTTCGAACCGCGCTGATGCCGGGTCTGCCCGCCGTGCGCGGCGATCCCACGCAGCTCCACCAGGTGGTGATGAACCTCGGCACCAATGCCGTGCAGGCGATGCGCGACCGTCCCGGTTGCCTCGGCGTGGAACTGGAGGGTTGCCTTATCGATGCCGCGGAGGCGCAGGCCCTCACCGGAATCGCCCCGGGGTTGTGCGTGCGCCTGACGATCAGCGATACCGGCGCGGGCATGGATGCGGTGACGCAGCAGCGCGTCTTCGAGCCCTTCTTCACCACGAAAGCGCCGGGCGAAGGCACAGGCTTGGGGCTCTCGGTGGTGCACGGCATCGTGCGGCGACACGGCGGTGCGGTCCGGCTGATCAGCGAGCCGCACCGTGGGACGACGTTTCAGGTGTTTCTCCCGGCCATCGCCGCGGCCGCGGAGCCCGAGGCGGTCGCGGTCGAAGCCCCGTCGCGCGGGCGCGGTGAGCGGATTCTCCTGGTGGATGATGAAGAAATGATCGCCCGTTCTGTGAAGATTGCCCTTGGCCGCATGGGCTACGCCGTGGAAAGCGATACCGATGTGCGCGCGGCTCTCGCGCGACTCGAGCGCGATCCGCAGGCCTTCGATCTCGTGGTGTCGGATCAGACCATGCCGATCCTCACCGGTCTCGAATTTGCCGTTCGCGTGCACCGGCTGAGGGCCGACCTCCCGATCATCTTGGCGACCGGCAACCGCGAGAATTTGCCGGCGGCCGGGTTGCGGGCGGCGGATGTCTGTGAAGTCGTGGCAAAACCCTATACCGTGGAGGAACTGGCCGAGGTGATTCGGCGACATCTCCCGCGCCGCTACGGCGCGGGCTCGGCGAGGCGATAGAGTTTCGTCTGCGTGCGGAGGAAGAGGCTCGGGCCGGCGAGGGCGGGCGTGGCGAGGCTCATTTCGTCGAGGGTGTTTTTGCCGAGCTCGGTGTAGGTGTCGCCGGCGGCGAAGACGAACGTGGTGCCGTTTTCGTTCACCGCGTAGATGCGGCCCGCGCTCGCGAGCGGTGAACTGGAGAACGTGTTGGCCATGCGGCCCACGCGTTCGCGGTAGATCTCGCGGCCGGTTGCGGCTTCGAAGACCTGCATCATGCCGGTGTCGTTGATCGAGTAGAGCCGCTCACGATAATAAAGCGGCGAGCCCGTGTAGGGCGTGCCGCGCGGCTGAAACCATGCGACGAACGGGCCGGAGGTTTCGCCCGACGGCAGCGTGATGTCGCCGCTCGCGCCGGGCTTGATGGCGAGGAGCGGGCGGTTGGCTTCGCCCTGCGAACCCGAGCCGACGTAGAGCAGGCCGCCGCCGGTCGTGGGCGAGGGCGTGGCCTGCGTCATGCCGCGCAGGCGCCAGAGTTCGCGGCCGTCGAGGCCGTAGCTGACGACCATGCCTTTGCCGACGGTGACGATCTCGGTGCGCTCGGGCGTCACCCAGATAAACGGCGTCGCCCAGCCGGATTTGTTTTTCGCGGCGAGATCGGTGCGGGGCGTCGTCCACGCGATGTCGCCGGTCTTCGCGTCGATCGCGGTGAGGAACGACTCGCCCTCGCTGTCGCGGAGCACATACACGCGGCCGGCGTGCACGACGGGGGAGGAGGCGGTGCCGAAATCGAGATAGATCGACTGCGGTTCCCACGTGCGCCGCCAGAGGACGGAGCCGTCGAGCGCGAGGCAGAAGAGCCCGACGTTGCCGCCGAACGAGGCGTAGAGGCGCTCGCCATCGGTGGCGGGCGTCTCGGAGGCGTAGGTGTTCTTGCGGTGCCGGCCGCCAAACGGTTTGCCGCGGTGCGCCTCGCGCTCCCAGAGCGGCTTGCCGGTGCGGGTGTCGTAGGCGAGCACGAGGTAACTCACCTCCTCGATCTCGCGCGTCTGCTCGATGTCACGCGCGATCACGCGCCGGTTCACCTCTTCGTCGGGCAGGCCCTGCTTTTTCAACTCGGCGACGTAGTCGTTGCCGAAAATGCCGGTCTGCGCGGGCTTGATGCCGCCGCGCGCGCTCGTGAGGAAAACGCGTTCGCCTGCGACCACGGGAGAAGACCAGCCGTTACCCGGAACCTCGACGACCCAGGCCACGTTTTTCTTTGCGGACCACGTGACGGGCGGCGTGGCGGCGTCGGCCACCGCCAACCCGCCGGGCCCGCGAAACTGCGGCCACGCGGGCTCGGCGGCGAAGGCGAGGGACGGGGCGGCCAGCAAGAGGGACAGGAAAAGTGCGCGCATGGTGTGGTGTCGGGTGGTGGGAAGTCCGTCGAGGGCAAGGGCGGGCGGCAATGTCTTTGCGACGAAGGGTGGAGGGCGGGGGCGCGGGGGAAGACTGCGCGAGGTGACGCTGGTAGGTTGAGCGGAAATTCGGTTGCCGCCGCTTTGCCCGCCGCCAGTTTAGTAACGTGAAATTCCCCGTCTCGCGTTGGTCAAACCCATGTTATGCGTTGTATGGTTGCGCAACTCTCACTCGACGAGGTTCGAGCTTTGTTGGCTGGGTTGGATGGCAGTCGCCCCGTCGAGGTTACGCGCTTCCGCTCCAAGGGTGGTCAGGAGATTCCACACACCACACTGATGAGCGTCTCGGAGCTTCGTGATTTAGTTCTCAGTTCACACGCAGAAGGACATCAGCCGGGAGGTGATCTCGAAGTGCCGCTCGATGCGGGGCGCATTCTAGTCGGTCATCACGATGGTATTTACTGGATTGAAGATGTGAGGAAGATGGATGCTGACAAAAAAGCCTGACTAGGTCGCTGAGTTTGGGTCGTTAGCCCGCGCGAGCGTCGTTAAACTCACGCTGGGCCTACGCGGTAGAAGTGAAAAAGAGGCACCTGGGGAGGGACGCTTGAGCGGACAGTTGTCGATCCAGATGGGAGCAGCCCCTCACATCGACCGCCGCGAATATTTTCCCCGCAAAAACCCTTTGCTATCGCGCGCCGCGAGCGTGGCGGTGCGCGTCGCGTCTGCGGACGCCGCATGCTCGATGTCTTCACCGGAAAAATCACCTGCATCCAAGGCCGCGCCCTCCCCGGCGCGGAAGACTGCGCCCGTCTTCAAAACGATCACGAGCGATGACGGGAAGCGCTCGCTCGCCACGGCGCGGCGACGAGTTGTGGGGGAGGAAAATTCGCCGCCGGCTTGATGTTCGGGCACGGGGTCGGTGTCGTCGCGAAATCAGGCTGGTATGACGCGCGGATCGCGGTTGGTGGTGGCTATTTGCCCGTGGCGATCAGCGGCATGAAGGTCGGCGGGGGCGCATCCACCGTTTCCGGCGGGGACTCACCGCGGAGAAAACCGGTGATTGCGGTGACGACGGCCGGGGGCCGCAACTGGGAGTGGTGGCCGGCGTGGTTTACGACGAGCAGGCGGCCGGAGGAAAATCCGCTCGCGATGGCGCGCGTTTGTGCGACTGGGGTGATGCCGTCCAGCGTGGCGGCGATGAAGAGCGCGGGCACCGGGCTCTGCACAGGGGCGCGAAACGCGTCGCCGAGGTCCGCCATGGACCATGTGCGGTTGATTGCGGGAAAAGGGAAATTCATCGCGTCGCCGAGCAGTGCGGTGGCGGCTTGGGCTTGGATGAGTTCGGCGCGGGCCGGAGTGACGCCGGACGCGGCGTCGGTGGTGAACCACGCATACGAGATCGGGCTGCGCTGCATTTGGGCGAGGTTGAACACGAGCGACCACGGGCGGCGTCCGGTGGCGAGTTCGTCGAGCAGCTTCGGTAGGAACTTCGTGTTGTCGGGGTCGTTGAGGTAAAACTTCGCGATGATGAAGCGGAGCGCGTAGCCGCCAACGCGGACGGTGAATTTTTCCTTCCGCTCGTTTTCCATTTCGACGGCGACGGGTTGGGCGTCGAGGCGGGTGAGGACGTGCCGCAATGTGGCGACGAGGTCGGGAAATTTTGCACCCACGTTCGGGTCAGTGCGGGCGAGGTCGGCAATTTGAGCGAGAAATGTGTCGGCCTCGGCGGGTAGTTTGCGCGCGGTGTCCATGCCGCGCGCACCGACGAAGACGACGCGTTCGACAGCCGCCGGATGGGCGCGGACGTAGGCCTGTGCGAGTTGGGTGCCGTAGCTGTGGGCGAAGAGCTGGATCCGCTCCACACCGAGGGCGAGGCGGAGGGCTTCGAGGTCGGCGACGCTTTCGAGCACGGTATAGCGGTGCGGGTCGTGCCCGGATTGGACGAGGCGATCGCGGACGGCGGCGGACGATTTTTCGAGGAAGGCGAGGAAGTCGGTGCGCGTGGCCAGGGTGTCGCGGGCGAACTGCTCGCGCGTGGGAATGAGCGAGGGCTGCGACTGTCCGCAGCCGCGCTGATCGTAGAGAATCACGTCGTGTTCCGTCTGCAGGGCGGCGAACAGTGCGCGGAAATCGGGCGATTCGAGATGTTCCGCGCCGGCACCGCCCGGGCCGCCGTGGAGGTAGACGACGGGGGCGGCGGCGCTGGGTTTGGTTGCGGGCAGGCGCAGAAGAGCCAGCCGGACTTGGGCACCGGCGGGGTTGGCGGGATCTTCGGGAGCGATGAGAACGGCCGACTGCCCGCGGACCTGGGTCTTGGCTTTGTCTTGCGCAGTGTAGGTCGTGTCTTTCCAGGCGAGCGGGGCTGCGGCGAGCGTGGTGGCAAACAGCAGAGAGAGCGGAAGGAGCGGGAGTTTCATGATGGGGGAGGGAGGGTTGGCGGCGCGGTGAGATAGGCGTGGAGAGCGTGCGCGAGTTCGGCGGCGAGTTGGTCGTCCGTGATTTTCAGGGACGCGGGGTGCGGAGCGTCGGCGAAGAGGATTTTGTCCCGACAGGCGGCGAGGACGAAGAAGAGGCCGGTCTGCACCGCGAGAGTGGGATCGGGGTGAAGAATTTCGTCGCGGCGGGCGAGGAGCAGCGCGGCGGCGGCGCGGTATTGGTCGTCACGCTCGCGCAGCGCGGTCCCGGCGACGGCACGGGGGCGCGACCGGGCGAGCAGGGCGACGGTGCGGAGCAGGCCGGGGCGGGCGCGGTAGGCGTGCACGGCGCGGGTGACGAGGGCGCGGATGCGGGCAGCCAACGTGAGCTCGCTCCAAAGGTGGGGCGCGGTGGCGGTGCGCATGGTCTCGCGCAAGGCGTCGGAATAGTCGGCGTAGAGATGGGGCAGCAGATCGTCTTTGCTCCGGAAGCGGGCGTAGAAGGAGCCGGCGCTCACTTTGCTCGCGGCGAGGATTTCATGGATGGAGATGTCCTCAAAGTGCCGGTGCGCGAGGAGGCATTCGGTCGCGACGAGCAACCGGCGCAGGGTAGCGGCGCTCCGGGCTTGGCGCGGGCGCGCGCGGAGAGTGGACGCTCGGCGGGGCATGAACTGGAACGTGTGTTCCAGTTTCGTGAGGCCGCGAGGCGACAGCGACCAGGAGCGGTCACTTCGCGACGGAGCGGCGCGCGACGGCGACGAACGGGTGCGCCGAAAAATTTGTGTGTAGAAACGCTTTGCTTTCGCGAGGGGCGAGCGTGACGGTGCGCGTCGCGTCTGCGGACGCCGCATGCTCGATGTCTTCACCGGAAAAATCACCTGCATCCAAGGCCGCGCCCTCCCCGGCGCGGAAGAACGCGCCCGTCTTCAAAACGATCACGAGCGAAGACTGGAAGCGCTCGCTCACCTCGGCGCGGCAGCAGAAAAATGCGATCTCCGAGCGCATTCGGACCCGGACCGCGACCTCGTCCTCCTCGCCGAAGACGAAGTAGTTCTACTCGAGAGTTCGGGGCCGGAGTGGGCGGAATTGGGCGCGGCGATCCGCGCGTTTCGCGGGCACCTGCCGTTGATGCGGCTGGAGGATTTTGGGTTTCACGCGGAGGTGGAGCATCCGCTGGAGGAGCCGAACGCGCGGCTGCGTTACCTGCACAGCGGCGTCGAGGCGTCGGCGTTTGTGGCGGCGCACGATGCGTCGGTGTATAAATTTTTCCTCCCGCGCGAAGAGCACTTTGTCGCGAGCGAGTTTGGGTTTCGGCGCGGCGACGAGACGGTGTTGCAGGCGGAGGCGGTGCTGGGGAGCTACCGCGCGCTGTTGGAGAAACTGCTCCTCGTGCAGGCGCTCGGCGGCATGGCGACGGAGGTGGTGGCGGTGACGCCCGAGGGCATCGTCGTCGCGAAGCAGACGCTCGGCGAACCGTTGCCGCAGGGCGAAGACATGTCGCGCGCGCTGCCGGCGGGGCTGATCGAAATTCCGTCGCGTTTCCTGCGCGCGAATCGCGATCACCCGCGGCTGTTTTTCCTGGAGCCGGGCCGCGAGGCGGCGGCGGCCGGCACGGTGCGGCGCGTGGGAGCGGAGGCGCGGCCGTATCTGGTGGCGGATCTGCACGCGCGCAATTTTGTGCGCTGCATCGACGGCGCGCTGCGCGTGATCGATCTCGTGGCGGCGCCGTGGCCGGAGTCGGGCGCGGCGCGCGATTCACTCATCGCCGACTGGCTCGCGCGCGTGCGTGAAAATCCCGGAGCGACCGCGCTCGGCGGGGCGCACGACGACGAGTGGTGAGGGGGGCGGGGGGGTGG
>CALRZR010000256.1:0-11322 GCA_943372705.1 Opitutus sp. GAS368
CCGCCACGCGATCATCCCGGTGCCGACCGCATTGCCCAAAAGCACCAGTGCCGCCACGCCCATCACGCCGAGCCACTCCGTCAACCGCCGGCTCCACCGCAGCGTGATCCACCAGCAAAACGCCGGCAGCATCACCGGATAAAACACCGTGAACAATTTGTAGGCGTCGTAGCTCGCATTCGTGCCGAGCCGCAGCCCGCGCCATTGCAAAAATCCATAGCCCGCCAGCACCGGCACCGTTACCGCAACCGCGATCCACGTTTTCTTGCGGCCTTCGCGCACCGCGCGCGCCGTCGCCCATGCGAGCAGACCCACGACGAGTGTCGCCAGACCCCAGCGAATCCCGCCCCACCGCCACGGCTCCAGGTCCGGTCCGCTCACCAACCCGAGCCAGCCTTCCGGCGTCAGCCCCGGAATTTTCCAGCCAAAATCATACGTCCGCAGCAGTTGAAATCGCTCAATCAATCCCGCCACGCGCCCGGCGAACAAGCCCGCACACGCCGCCAGCGGCGCCAGCATGATCAGTCCCCATTGCGCAAACTTGCGCCACTCGCCGCGCCACAGCGTCAATCCGCCCGCATACGCCACTGCCGGGACGAGGCATAACACCACAAAAAAATTGTAGCTCCCCAACAGCAGCCAGTAACCGATCGCCAACACACCCGCAAATTGCGCCCCGCGCCGCGCCGTCAATCGCGCCCGCCACAACGCCACGCCCGCCCACGTGATGAGCGCGACCGCCATCGCCGCGAGCAATTGCCCCGGCGCCACGTGTCCCACCGCATACCACGTCAGCGGACTCACGCCATAGAGCAGCGCCACCGCCGCACTCGGCCCCGCTCCAAACCCGATCACCGCCCGCGCCATCCAAAACACCACCGGCAACGATCCCGCGAGCAGCACCATCGTCACCACACTCGTGAGCTCATCCGGTCCGCAGCCGAGCACCGATCCGTTGAACGCGATCAACGCCGACGGCGTGAAGTGGTTCAGCCGCGTCCAGTAATCGAAAAAATTGTCCACCGATTGCACGCGCACCACTTCGGTGAGCCCCAGAAATCCGCCGCGATCCGTCCGCGAAAATTCCTGCAACACGCGCGCCCCCGCTCCGTAGTCGCCCGCATCGCAGCTCCCGAGCGAGATCGTCGTCAACGCCTTCGAGGCCCACGCGAGCGGTGCGACCAACAACGCCAGCACGCCCGCACTCGTCAGCCCCACCACCCCGATCCGTTGAGTATCCACCCAAGCCGCCCGCACTGCTGCCGGTAGGAGCCTGCTTGCAGGCGATCCCGCGCGCCCTCTGCCCAAGCGCCACAGCCCCACCGCCAACAATCCCGCCGGCACCACCTGGCTCCACCACGCGTAACTGTTCGTGCCCTTTAGTCCCGCCGCCGCTCCCAACCACACCACCGCCGACTGCAACGCCAGTCCCGCCGGCACCACCAGCACCGGCCAAAACCGCCGCCACGCCCGCGGCATCGCGATCATCGCCAACCCCGCACCCCAAAAGAGCACGTGAGCCAACACCGCGAATGCGACGACAAAGTGAATCATTCCCGCGCGTTCAGATTTCTTGTTCCGTGGTTCGGTCTCTCAGCTCTCAACTCTCAGCTCTGAGCTTCTCCGCCCGGCTTCCGCGCCACCGCCAACACCGACGAGCCCCACGCCCAGCGCCCGCCCATCTTGAGCCACAGATGTTCCGGCGCCACTAATGCACGGAACGCCGCGTCCACCGCCGCCGGATAATCCTTCATATCACTCGTGTCGTTCGCCGACCGCAGCAGCTTCCGCTTCGCCCACAGCAGAGGAAACGGCAGCGCATTTGTGTGCGTGCTCCACCGGTTTTCAAAGCCCGCCTCGCTCATCAGCGCCTCTACCTCAGGTCGCGTGTAGCGGTGCTTCGTCTGACACGAGTCGTCGTGATACGACCACATCCACATATACGCCGGCACATTGATCACCACCACGCCGCCCGGTTTCAGCACGCGGAAAAACTCCTTCACCGCCACGTCCGCGTTGTCGACTTGGCAGATCACATCGGCCGACACCACTGCATCGAAACTCGCATCCGCAAACGGCAACGCCGTCACACTCGCCTCGCGGATATCCGCACCGGTCTGCCCTGAGCCTGCCGAAGCGGCCCCGCACCGTTGCCGCGCCAGCTCGCACGCGATCGGCATGAAATCGATCCCGCTCCATTTCCATCCGCGCTGCTGCTCCCGCAGCCGCAGAATCATCCCGCCCGTTCCGCAGCCCGCATCGAGCACCGCCGCATCCGGTTTCACGCCGGCCTGCGTCAACAAGCGCACCACGTGCGCATGCAGCGAACGGAAATACCACATCCGATCCTCCACCTCAGCCAGCTTCAGGTATTCGTCATTATTCATGTAGTTTTGTAGGAGCCTGCTTGCAGGCGCTTGCTGACTCTGCGACGTGTCCCCTCGCCTGCAAGCAGGCTCCTCTTCTCTTTCATGCGCCGTTTCCTCGCTCTCCTCGACACCCCCGCCGGCCGTGCCGCGCGCTACGCCTTCTCCGCGTTGCTCGTCGCCGTGCTCGTCTGGAGCGTCGACTGGCGCCAATTCGCCGATCTCCGCGGAAAATTCTCCGTCGCCCCCGTCGCGCTCGCCACGCTCATCGCCGGGATCACGTTTCCTCTGCACGCGTGGCGCTGGTGGCTCCTCCTCCGCGCCCAAGGCCTCACCCTGTCGCTCCACTGGGCCCACGTGGTCACTTGGATCGGCAATTTCTACAACGCCTTCCTCCTCGGTGGACTCGGCGGTGACGCCGCCCGCGCTTTCTACATCTGCCGCGACGATCCCGCGCGCCAAGCCGCCGGCCTCGCCGCCACGCTCTTCGACCGCGTCCTCGGCCTCGTCGTCCTGCTCAGCCTCGCCGCCTTCACGCTGTTGTTGAAACTGGAAACTGTTGCGCGCCACACCGAGCTGCGGCTCCTCCTCGCGCTCTGCGCCGCCCTCTCCCTCGCGAGCGTCGTCGCGTTCATCGTCCTCTGCCGCCAGCCGCCCGCGTGGCTCGCCACCCGTCTCGGCCCCGCGCACACCGCCACCCTCGCCGACATTCTGCTCCGCGCCCGCTCGTCACCGTCGACGCTCTTCGCCGCCCTCGTTTCGAGCTACGCGATTTGGCTCCTCGATTTTCTCTCCGTCTGGCTCCTCGCGCGCAGCCTCGGTCTGCCGCTTCCGTTCATCGAGGTCTCCCTCGCCATGTCCGTCGCGTATGCCGCCACCGTGCTGCCGGTCAGTGTCGGCGGCCACGGCATCCGCGAAGGCGCATTGCTCGGCATGCTCGCCCTTCTCGGACTTCTCCCCGACGACCCTTCCCGCCAACTCGGCCTCCTCCTCGCCGTCCTCGTCTGGGCCGTCAGCGTCGTGTGGAGTCTTTTCGGCGGACTGTTTCTTTTGTTCGCCCCAAGCACACCAAATCGGGGCTAGCGCGCACCATTCAGAAATTCTCCGCGTGCTCCGCGTTCCGCTATTGGATCACGGACGTTGCTCGCAGACTGCCGTGGCCTCCCGTTACCGCGTCGGCAGGGACCGCCCGGTTTGAAACAGGCCGGCATTTTTTGCTGCCGGAAGTTCCGCTTTCACGCGTCCCGCGACATTCTCGCGAACGATCACGTAGTCTCCCTGACCGCGCCGCGCGACCGAGAGCGTCGCGAGCGAAATCTCAGTGCAATCGTTGATCTCAAACAGCGCGCGGCCGCCCTGCGGGATTTTGCCGTTGTTGGTAAACGCGGTCAGAATCACTTCGCGACTGCCGCTGATCCGAAAGAGCGCGCCGGTGGCCGCGCCAAACGGATTGAACCGTTGCAGTTCTTCGCCGCCCTCGGTCTTCACGCCGTATATCCCGATGTCGCGACTGTCCTTGATCTCAAATTCAACCTCCGAGAACGCGTGCTCGGGATTGAGCGAATAGAAACGCAGCGGCTCGTGCGTGCCGTGGACGAAAAAATGCCGGTATTCACGCGGCACCGCTGGGCAGTAGTTCTCGCATCCTATGCTGATGCCATACCACCGCCCGCCACCGCTGCCGTCGATCAACACGAGTTGCTCCACGTTCACGGGACGCAAATCGCCCTTCGCGATATCGAGTTTCTCCGAAGGCCAACCGATGCCCGGCCAGTCGACGGATTTCGTGAAGAGATTTTTCACCACCGAATTTCGCCCCGCCTGCCAGTGCAACACGCGCAGCCCACCGGCCGGCTCCGTGCTCGACGTATAGACATACAACTGGGCAGCCATGCAGCGCGCATCCGCATCGTCGGGCGTGATGATCACCGTTCTTTCCTGCCCTGCCTGCCAGTTGCGCGCGTCGGCATAGAGCGCAGACAGCGCCGACGTCACTCCAAAGAGGACCGTGTCTTTCCTCAGGCGCAACGGCGCCGTCAACCGGTAGATGCCTCGGGGCAAAAATACTCTCGAATGCCGGTCGATCGCACGCTGGATGGCCGCGGTATCATCCCGCACTCCATCACCGAACGCCCGGTCCGTTCCGCGCGCTTCGTCGCGGACATTGCACGCGTCGCGATCCAGTCCGAACGGAAAAGCATGAGGCGGCAAAGCGTGGCGCGAGACGAAGTCCGGCGCGGATGCCGCTCCGCCAATTTCCGCCACGGGCGCACGGATCGTCCGACCGTCCACCACCGACTGCGTATCCGCACTGGTGCTCGCATACTCGAGAATACGACTCCACTCACCCGCGACCGCGGCCAATGGCGGCTGCCCGCGTTCCTCGACCAGCACCGCCGCATTTTTCACGTATACGTCCCGCAGGTGGAGGTTGCCTGCCCGGCCATCGGTGTCCTTTTGCACCACGAACGCTGTCCCCGGCTGTTTCAATTCCACCGTGCCGTCGACCAAGCTGAGGTGATGGCCAAAATTCTGCGCCGGCTTGCCTTCGATCACGACGACGGGGCCGCAGTCTTTCACGATCCGGAAGCCGACCGCCGCGAAAGCCCACGTGCCCATCCTTTGCCGGATCGCGGCTTCGGTTTGGTCAGTCAACGTCAGGCCCGCAATGCAGCCGGGCTGGCCGTTCTCCGCCCAAATCCCGTAGCGCCCGCCGAGCACCTCGATGTTCGCCATGTAGCCGCCATTGCCGACCAGGTCGCGGACTCCCGCCAAAGCTCCGTGCGCGCGCACGGTGAGATTCTCCACGTAGATACCCTGCGATCCCCAGCATTTGAGGCCGATTGCCCCCGAATTTTCCGCACCGCAGTCGATAACGACCGACGAAATGCCCGCACTGTTCATCAACGCGGCACCGAATTCCCCGTCCGGCCGCGCGGACCGCGCGTCCCATTGCCAGAATTTCACCACATAGCGCGGATCGTTGGGATCACCAAAACCCGCTGCGCGGTCTTTCAACCGGATCACCGGCCGGTTCGCCGGATCACCAAGCAAAAAATATCCCTTCACATAACTCTTCTGCTTCTTCACGCAGTCCAGCGTGTCGGAAATTAGATAAGTCCCCGGCGGAAAATAGAGCGCCAACCCATACTCAAGGCCGTCGGCCAACGCGTCGCGGAGCCCAGCCGTGTCGTCGGACACTCCGTCGCCCCGCGCGTAGTGGCGGACGTTGAGGTAACCGAGTTGGAAATGCGGATCCTCGGTGAGATTTTTCGAAATCAACCGGGGCGGTGGACGATGTTCCCGCGGTTCCTGGTTTGGCGGCACAGTCCAGAGAGCCACCCCGGCGAACACCGAAACGCCCTGTAACCACATCAACCAAGCTGCCAAAATCGACATTCTCATAGTAAGGCGTTCAGCCGCAGAACGGCTCGTTCGGCATAAACCCGCCACGCCGCATCGCCGGCCAGCACCTGACCGAGGGCGACCGCGCAAGCGAACACCGGAGATTGCACATACGGAAAACCAGCGAAAGAACACCGCGCGGTCAGGCGCCTTTTCGGGTTTGGCCGCGGCATTGTGCACGAATGTCGAACTACTTGATATATCCCCAGTGGCCTTTGCGGTCGCCGGTGGCACGCGTGATCTCGATGAGATGGAAAATATCGTCCTCGGCGTCGGTGTTCACGAGGGCGAGATCTGCGCCCTGCGGACCGCGGTTGCCGAGGTGCGCGTCGCTCAGCGCGACGGTGACTTCCTTCCATTTTCCGGAATCGGTTTTGGTGACTGTGAGCGCCGTCTTGTCGGCCTCGCCCGTGGCATCGTAACGCAGTGACCATGTGCCGCGACCCCGATCAAAATACACCACCCGCACCGTGACCGGATACCGCCCGGCGAGCGGACTCCCTCCGAAAAACGCATCGTTCACGTCGAAAGACATGCAGTCGCGGCCGGACGCATGCTCGAAGCCGCGCGCGAACCGGCCGTAGGGTTCGTCGAGACTGCCCACGCGCCAGTGACCGACGCTGGTTTCGGCGGAGCGCAGTTGACTGAGAAACATTCCGTAGTTGCCGGGCCACGGGCTGCGTGCGACGTCGTTGATCTTCGCGGCTCGCTTCGTCCACGTGACGCCATCCGCCCAGCACAATTCCGTTTCACCCATTCGTGCGCCGCGCGCGACAAAGGCGCCGGCGATTTTCTGGTAGCGGGCGATATTGCGACCGTCGCCCACCGCGCCGAACTGCGCTTCCGGAAACCGCGTGCGGTCATCGTAGTCGAGGCCGTCGCGCAGCGCGCACCACGCGCCGTGGCTGTCTTCCGCGGCCTTGTAGCCGGCGTAGGCGGTGAAAAAGCGAAACCCGTTTTCATAACGCGCAGAGTCGCGACCGATGAGATGCGGTTCACGGAGGTTGAGCACATCCATGCCGTAGGTCAGTGCCCAGAGACATTGCGTGTAAACGTTCCAAACCGGAGCTTCGCGAAACCACAGGCTGGTCTTGAGATCGATGTGGGTGAACTCGCCGCGCGCCCGCACCGCGCGCCCGTCCGCGTGGAACTGCGAGATCGCCTGCCGCAGCCAGTCCCACTTCAGGTCGTCGCGTGTCTGGTAGCCCTGCGCCACGGTGTAGGTTTTCACGAAGAGATTCGGCACACTGGCGGAGAGCGCGCGGAAATTTTCCTCGTCCGGTTTCATCAACAGCGACACCGGCGGTTCAGCGTCGCGGTAAGCGGCCACATACGCCTCGAAAATCTCACGGTTGTAGGCCTGCCACTCGGCGGAACGGCGGTCGATTTGGTATCGCGGATCGTCGGGCGGCGCGTCCCACGGTTGCGGATCGCCGCTGGTCCCGGCCGGGCACTGGAGAAACGCGAGTCGCTTCCGCAGTTCCGGCGGGTAGGACTGCACATGCTCGGCGACCCGGCGGATCATCGTCTTCAGATGCGTGCGGTAATCGGCGTTGAGGTAGTAGGGAAACGGTTTCCCCTCGACCATCACCCGCGGCACCCCGGCGGTGTAAACCCAATCCGGACTCGAGGGACCGACATAGATCATGTAGCCGATGGAGAGGCCGTTGCCCGCGGCCGTGCGGATAAACCGGTCCATCTCCGTAAAGTCGAACTCGCCGCGTCGCGGCTCGATGGTGCGCCACGTGGTCGTGCCCATGCAGCCCTTGATCCACGGGCGCTCGGTCGCCCGGATATTTTCGCCGCCCCACATGGCCCAGATGCCGGGCCAGTCGGGTTTGTCAGCGCGGGCGCCAGCGGCGAGCGAGCCCAAAACAAAGAGGGCGCTAACGAAACGACGAAGCGGGAGCAGCATATTCACGGGCGGGTGCTACCAAAGTTTTTGAGACTTCGCGGGCTTCGCCAAACCGGCGGCGAGGGCTTTCTCCCGCAGCACCTCGCCCATGGGCACCGGCGCATGATTGAAGATCGCCTGCACGAGTTTCGGGTATTGCCCAAGTGCAGCGATGGCGCCGGCCCACTTCTCCGGCTGTTGCTGCCGGAGTGACGGTGCCAGACCAAGGCAGATCGCGAGATAAGCCGCGCGCGCGAGTTCCTGCTGCTGCGCCGATCCGGCGATCGCCTGGCGAACCCAGGGCTCCATCGTCGCCTTCATGTTCGCAACCTCATCGGCCGGACTCTCCATGCGCTGGATGCAGGCCGGCTTCTGTCGCGGAATCTCATATACGGGTCGCCCTTCGACCAGCAGCCGGCGACCGCCCTGCTCGATCACAACCCGCTCCGCGAGATCGATCAACCGATCCGCGAAGCTCGTGATCGTCTCGTCGGTGGGCATGTTCTCACGCGACGGCATCGTCTTGGAGAGATCGCGCACGTGATCGAGGTTGGGCGTCACGGTATTGGTGTAGCGGTCCACGATCTGCCACCCTTGCGCGAGCATCCAACGGTAACCTTTGGCGACGCCGAGGATGGTTCCAACGGTGGCGGCATTGCAGTCGGCGTCCCAGCCGAAGTTGAACGCGAGCGTCAATGTCGGCACGAACTCACCGCGGCCGTAGAGCATGGCGCCGACGATCGAGCCCGTGTTCAGTTCAAAGCCGTTGCGGTCGCGGTGCAGATGGTTGTGCCGCGCATATTTCGCGCTCAATCGCGCCCGCGTCGCCTGCCAGTCGTTCGGATTCTCGCGATGCCAGGCGCGGACCTCGCGGACAATTTGCGCCACGACACTGTTCGGATCGATGGCGGCGACACCGTGGTCGAGCAGAACGTTGATATTCGATTCGACATAGGCCAACGCGATCATGGCGGTGAAAAATTGAGTGGTCTGCGCGGGCTCGCCGCCGATCGCGACCCGGGTGTAGTTCAGTCCGATCTCCGCAGCGCGCCGTGGCAGCGCGGGAGCAATCAGGCCAAACGTCTCGCACAAGAACTGGCCGGATACATTAAATTCAGCCCACGGATTGAGGAGCGGGCGGCCGGTGAGCGGCGGTTCGAGACCGATATCCATGAGCTGTCGGGCAAACTGGTTGGAGCACCAAATACGTTGGTTGATCCGTTCCTTCCAGAGCCGCGTGATCCGCTCGGGCGAGAGCAGCAGGACGTTTTCGTCCTCCATCACCTTGATGTAGACCCACTCGAAATCCGTGTCGTCATCGGTCCAGGCTCCCCGCGGCAACGCCGGCACGTAACCAGACACCTTGCCCGGCTCGACCGTATACTTCATCTCGTGGGGCAGGCCGTTGAGGTTGCCGAGAATCTGACCGAGCAGGCCGCCGCGGATCTTGTCCCGCAATACCTCCGCCGAAATGTTCACAGTCTCGCCGAACGCCACGCTGGAGAAAAGAACCGCCGCGAAGATCGAGCGGAGTATTATGATTGGGAGGGTTTTCATCGCGCGAAAATCAGAAGCCGAACTCCACCGACAGCGTGAAGAGTCGCGGATCCTGGAACGAGTATCCGGTAATGACGTTTCCGGTGGCGTCGGTGGAGGCGACGATGTGGTCGCGGTTGTTGAGCGCGTTGGCGACGTTCAGCCGCACGGTCATATTGATTTTGCGCTGCCAGATGCGCTGCCGGTAGTCGACGAAGGCCGACGCGAGGCCGTAGCTCGGCGCCCAAATCTTGTCCTGCGTCGCGGTGTAATTCACGATGCGCCCGTCGCGATGACGGTAACCGGCGCCGAGCCCCCACCCTTTTAGCGCTCCGCCTTGAAACTGATAGCGGCCGATAAAATTCAGCGAATAGCGGTAGTTGCCCGTCGCCTCGCGACCGTTTTGCGCGAGGTCCTGGGCAGTCACGGTGTTAAGATTCGCGAGAGCCACGCCGAGCGTGCGCCCCGCCACTGACGGCACGGGCAGGCTGGGATTCGCCGCGGTCCACTGCGGCATGAATTGGGCGATGTAGGCCGATTGGGTGGGAGTGTTGTTGGTGGATTCGACGCGCAACGTGGCGTAGTTCGCCGTGAACGAGAGCCCTTTCACCGGATTCGCCGTCAGCTCGAACTCCAGCCCCTTCGCGACGGTGTCGCTGGTATCGAAGACGTTGTTCGTCGGGTCGATCGTCGTGTAGTGCGCTCCGGTGGTGCCTTCGATAGCCTCCCAAATCTGCCGGATCCAGTTGGTCGAGTTGAACACCAACCGCGATTGGTTCGTCGCCGCCGATTCGTAGGTGCCCGCGCGGAAATAGAGACGATTTTCACTGAGGTTGATTTTGATGCCGTAGTCGCGTCCGGTGCCCTTTACGTTGCCGACATTGTTCCGGTTGATATCCAAGGCCGACTGCGGGCTGAAATTGTTCGCCTTATTCGCATACAGGGAAAACCACGGGAAAACCGGCACGACGGCCCCGATCGTCCGGGTGGTGCCCTCGTAGCGGGCCTTCGGTCCGAGCACGGTCTGCGCGATGGCGTTGCTGGCGAGATCCCGGGTGTTCACTTGCGTCTGCGTGTCCAAAGAATCCCGTCGGATGCCCCAAGTGAGCACCAGGCGGTCCCGCAGTATCCGGCTCTGGCCGGCCGCCATGAGGCTGCGATTGTCGTTGCGCGTCGGGGTGTCGCTGTTGAGCACCCAACCGGGCGTGATCGTGCCGGAGAGGTTGTTGGCGGCGTCGCGAAACGGCACCGCGGCACCGTTGCCCGCAAACGGATTTTGATCGAAGAAGCGTCGGCCGTTGTCGCCGAAGACTCCGGCACGGCTGAGATAGGTGCGGCGGTAAATCAGATTCTGCGCATTGGTGAGCGCCGGCACCGCGGGGTTGAGCGGCGTGAGATTCGTCTCCAGCCAGAAACGCCCGCGGCCTTCGGTGATCGATTGGGTGGCCAGGCTCACGAACCGGTGCGTGCCGATCCAGCGGTTGCCGCTCGGCCACTCGTAGGAACCGAGAGCGCGGCGGTTGTGGTTTTCGCCGGTGTTGTAGTCGTAGCGCGCGCTGCTCTCGATGTAGTATTGGCCGGTGTGCGCGGCTCCGAGCGGTGCCGTCACATTCGGATCGATGCGCAGCCCCTGGTCGCTCTGGTTCACCGGGGAATTCACGAGACGCCGCGTGGCAGACTCGTTCAGCCCGATTTCCACGAAGAGATTTTTCGCGATTTCCTGCTGCACGACCACCGTCCCGGTAAACATCGAGTTATCCGAAATGCCCGTCGGTCCGGCCAGCACCGCCGAAAACGGCAAATAGGTCTCGTCGGTCATCACGACCGTGGACGGCGGCGGCGTGCCCACCCCGTAGCGCTGCCAATTCGCCCAGGCGCCGGCTTCGTTTTCGTAAACGAGGCGGGGCGTCGTCGTGATGGCACCGACGCCCGTCGGATAGACATTCGCGCTCAGCGCCCGGTTGTAGGTCGGCGAGCCCGCATTCCGATACGGCGTGAGAAAATCCCAACCGGAAAACCGCCGCCCAATCACGCGGTTCTGGATGCCGCGCTCATACTCGACGCGAACTTCGGTGCGTTTCAACGGACGCCAAGTGGCGGCCAAATGGATACGCTTAGAGC
>CALRZR010000257.1:0-11199 GCA_943372705.1 Opitutus sp. GAS368
CAGAATATCCACAGCGCGCATCGAAACGTCCTTGGGGTGGATTTCCTCGGATTCGAGGAGAATGCGCTTCAGGGGATAATACGGCACGAGCTCCTCAAACGGAGTGACGTTCGCTATCACCTTGGGATCACCGCCCATCACCGAAACCACGCCGACGACCGAGGGGCAACGCTCACCGGGCTGTGGAGCCTGCAAAACCACCTCGATTTTGTGGCCGCGTTTCAGCCCATAACGTTTCACGAGGCTCTCCGGCAAGTATGCGTCGTCCGGATAGAGCCGGTAATTGACGTGCTCATGCACGACAAACGCGCCGCGATCGGTGACATCGATATAGCCCCGATCACGGATAACCCGCTTGTTGGCCGCCGCCGTCGCAAAGACCTGTGTGATTAGCTGACGTCGGTTTGGAGCGCCTTCGAATGAAACGCCGAAGCGGCGCGCAAAGGCGGTGAGGTCCGCCAATGTGAGTGCATAGAGTTCGTTCACCCAAAGCGGCGCATCGCTCCCGCTGGATAGCTCATTCGCAAGCGCGTCGAGTGCGGTAAGATCGTTGAAACGCGACGGATTGGGCAAGTCCCCAAAGACCGGCGTGTTGCTCGGCGGTGGTGGCTGCGGAGGATGTTGCTCACGGCCGCCGTGGCCGCCCCCTCCGCCACCGGGACCACCCGGACCGGCCGGCTGCCAACCGCCACCGCCACGATCTCCGTGCCGACCGCGTTTGCGTTTGCCGTGCTTCCAAAATTCACGTCCGCCACCACCACCGCGATCCTGCCACTCTCCGCGACCGCCTCCTCCTTGCGATTGGGGCTGTCCGCCACCTTGACCTCCGCCGCTCGGCGCGGGACTGCTCGGAATGAACGGTGGTTGCGCGGCAGGCGGGGCCGGTTCGGCTGATTCTTGGCGGGCCGAGGGCACGAAGTCAGTGCGGCCAGCGCGATCGACTTCCTCGGTATGGGCACTTTGCTCCGCCCGTGCCCCATCCTCTGCGCTAGGTGCGGCGTCTGCACCTCTATTCGCGCGTTCATCTCGAATTTCCGGCTCAATTCTCGGGGCCGGAGCCTCATAGCGGACCGGTTCCGGAGCGGGCGTCGGCGCCGCCACGGGAGCCGGTGTTTCAAAACGAAATTCCGGTGTCGCGGGCGCCGCTTCAGCACGTTCAAGCCTTTGAACCGACTCGGCGCGCTCGACCTTGGCACTATTCTCGGAAGACTCCACGCGAGCGGATTTTTCGGCCTTAACGGCCTTCCCAGCTTTCGCGGGCTTTTCGGTCTTTTCCGCCTTAGGCTTACGCGTGCGGGTAGCGCTCGGGCGGCGTGTTTTCTTGGTTTCACCAGCCGAGCTGGCGGACGGCGTTGCGTCGTCGGATTTAGGAGGGAGGGCCATGTAGGGTTCGGGAGAGAGACGTCGGGCGCCCCAGCGTCAGACGCGCGGCGCATAAGGAGGTTTCAAGACTGAGAGACCAGAGTTTTTGTCAATCGGTCAACCGCGGCCTCCAGAAACTTGGGGGAACCCTCATTCCAAAGGACGAAATCGGACCGCTCGATTTTCTTCTCCAGCGGCAGCTGCGATGAGATTCGCTGCCCGGCGAGCCCGCGCGGAAGGCCGCGTTGCTCCAGTCGGACGAGTTGCTGCTCGCGAGAACACGCCACGCATACGGTGAAATCAAACCAATTCTCCAAAGCTTTCTCGAACAGCAACGGCACCTCCACGACCCACGTCGCATTCGCAACAGCGGCAAACTCCGTCCGCCATATACCGTAAAGTCGCGGGTGGACTACACTCTCAAGCCAGCGCAGGTCGGCTTCGTTGGAGAAGACCCGGATACCCACCGCCGACCGATCCACTCCCCCATCTTTCCCCGCCACCTCCGCACCGAAGTGGCCGATCAGCTCTTTTACCACCTCCGGATCACTCAGGATACGATTGCGCACGACCTCATCCGAATCCATGCGTCGAAATCCACGTGCTTCCATCAACCGCCCAACGGTAGATTTGCCGCATCCGATGCCACCTGTGAGACCTACGATCATTGTATAGTGTAAATACCCCAGCTTTGAACTTGCCCCGGCAACCTGCGAATTCTTAATCGCGCCTTCTTGTCGCGCCGCGCCGCCTATAGGTGCGACTAAAAAACAAAAAACTATTCGCGCGACTATGTTTCCACCGGTCGATACCAAGAACGCCCCAGCCGTTGCTCAGTTCGTCGAAGAAAAATTTTCCGTGATGTATCCAGGAGCAAGCTTGGTGTGGCTTGAAACCATTTTTCGCGACATCGAAATACTTTTTTCCGGACAACACCCCGATTACGCCAAGGTCGATCTACGTTACCACGACTTGGAGCACACGCTTCAAGCGACCGTTTGCATGGTGCTGCTATTGGAAGGCCGCCACGCTGCGGGGGTAGAACCTCGCCTGAACGCCCGGCAGTTCGAACTCGGTATCTCGGCCGTGCTGCTGCACGATTCCGGCTATCTCAAGCTGCGGTCCGACACGGTTGGAACAGGCGCGAAATACACTTTTTGCCACGTCTTGCGGAGTTGCTCCTTTGCGGCCTCCTACCTCCCCACGCTTGGCGCCAATGATTACGAAGTGGAGGCGGTCCTGGGAGCCATCAACTGCACCGGCCCCACCAAAGAAATCAGTCGCCTGAAATTCCGCGACGCCTACGAACGGGTGATCGGCTGTGCCTTGGCCACCTCGGACTACCTCGGTCAAATGGCCGCAGACGACTATCCCGACGAACTCGAGATTCTTTTCCACGAGTTTAAGGAATCCGACGATTTCATCCACCTTCCGCCCTCGCGGCGCGCCTTCAAAGCCAAGCACGAGGTCGCTGAGCGGACCCCGATGTTCTGGAAGAAATTCGTCCAACCTAAATTGGAGGGCGATTTTCAGGCGGTCTATCGGTTCCTGGCGCGCCCCTACCCGCACGGCCCCAATCCATACCTCGACGCCATCGAGAAAAACATCGAGTCGATCAAACGCCGCACCGCGGCCAAGGCTCGTCGTTCCGGCAAGAAAAAGTAACTCGCTCCGCACGCCTCCCACGGCACAGTCGCGCTCCATGCTTGCGACGATTACCTCCGCCGCCCTCCAAGGCATCGACGCGGAGCTTGTTCACGTAGAGGTCAATGCCGGGGAAGCGGGTGAGCCGAAATGGTATCTCGTCGGCCTCGCCGATACCGCGGTGAAGGAATCGACCGACCGTGTTTTTACGGCGCTGAACAACAGCGGCTTTCGCCCGCCCCGCACGCGCACGACGATCAATCTCGCTCCGGGCAATCTGCGCAAAGAGGGCCCCTTTTACGATTTGCCGATTGCCTTGGGTATCCTTGCCGCCACCGGACAACTGAAATCCGAAAAACTGGGTGATTGGCTCATCGCCGGAGAACTCAGTTTGTCCGGCGCCACGCGCCCTGTCCGCGGCGCCCTCGCGATGGCACGCCTCGCACGAGCGCTCGGCAAACGCGGACTCCTCCTCCCCGCCATCTCCGCGGAAGAAGCCGCCTTGGTCGAGGGTGTCGAAGTTTACGCCGTCACTTCCCTCGATCAGGCCGCTCGTTTTCTCGGCGGAGAGAAACCGCTTTCGCCGCTCGATCCCGTCGCGGCCCGGCAGCGCGCGAACACCCCGACCGCCGATGGCGCCGCCGATTTTTCCGAAATCAAAGGTCAACACGCCCTCCGCCGCGCGGTCGAGGTCGCCGTCGCCGGCTCGCACAATATCCTGATGATCGGGCCCCCGGGCTCCGGAAAGTCGATGGTCGCCAAGCGCATTCCGACGATCATGCCCGCACCGACACTCGACGAGCATTTGGAAATTCTCAGTATCCACTCAGCCGCCGGGCGCACCATCAGCGGTGAAATGAATTGGGGTTCGCGTCCGTTCCGTTCGCCGCACCACACCGTTTCCGATGTCGCGCTCCTTGGTGGCGGCACGATCCCCGGCCCCGGTGAGATTTCGCTCGCTCACCACGGAGTGCTTTTTCTCGACGAGCTCCCCGAGTTCAAGCGGTCCGCCCTCGAAGTGCTACGCCAGCCACTGGAGGACGGCGACGTTACGATTTCGCGCAGCGCGGGCAAGGTCACCCTACCCTGCGCGTTCATGCTCGTCGCCGCGATGAACCCCTGCCCCTGCGGCTACCTCGGCGATACCAAACACGAGTGCCGCTGCACCCCCACCCAAGTTCAGCGCTACCGTGCCCGCATTAGCGGCCCTTTGCTCGATCGCATTGATCTGCACATCGAAGCCCCCGCGCTTTCTCTCGGCGAATTGCGCTCTGAGAAACCCGGCGAGACCTCCTCCGCGCTGCGGGCCCGCGCCCAAGCCGCGCGTCACCGGCAGCAAACCCGTTTCGCCGGCACCAAGGTGTCCGCCAACGCCCGCATGACTCACGGGCAAATCCGCAAGCACTGCGCGATCGACTCCAGTTTGGGTGATCTTCTCCAGCAAGCCATGGAGCAACTTCATCTCTCCGCCCGGGCCTACGACCGCATCCTCAAGGTTGCGCGCACGATCGCCGACCTCGCCGAGTCGGACGCGATCCAGGCGCCCCACCTTCTCGAAGCGATCCAATACCGCAGCTTGGATCGAGCCGTATTCTATTGAGCAATCCTCCGGTTCTATACGACGAACCATGGCAATCGCCGAAAGGCGTAACGGGCTCTCCGCCGACATCGGATTTCGTTTCGTAAAACCCCTTCTGACAGATTCGCCCCACCCATGCACCGCCGCATCTTCGCCTCGCTCTGCTTCGTCGCAGCCTCTCTCACAACGTTTTTCTCATGTTCGCTGCACGCAGAACCAACGCCCGCATCGCCGTTCGACCGACAGAATCTCGTGGCGTGGTGTATCGTCCCCTTCGACGCTAAGAGCCGTGGCCCCGCCGAACGCGCCGAAATGCTCGTTCGCTTGGGAATCCACAAAGTAGCTTACGATTGGCGCAAGGAACACGTGCCGCAGTTCGAAACCGAGATTCTCGAATACCAGAAACACGGTTTGGAGTATTTTGCTTTCTGGGACGTTCACGAGGACGCCATCCGCCTCTTCGAAAAGCATCAACTGCGTCCGCAAATTTGGATCACAGCGCCAACTCCCGCAGGGACGAGTAGCGAGGAACGCATCCGGCTTGCGGCCGCGAAAATTCGGCCGACCGTGGAACGCGCGCGCAAGCTCGGCTGCAAAGTGGGGCTCTACAACCACGGCAACTGGGGCGGCGAGCCCGAGAACCTCGTGGCCCTCTGCGAATATCTCCGGAAAAACGACGGCGCGGACCACGTGGGAATTGTTTACAATCAGCACCACGGTCACGCGCACGTGGATCGTTTCGCCTCTGCTCTCGCCGCGATGAAACCCTACCTTCTCTGCCTAAACGTGAACGGCATGACCCGTGACGGCGACAAGCACGGCAAAAAGATCCTGGCGCCCGGCGAGGGTGAACTCGATCCCCTGCTATTTCGCGTCATTCGCGATTCGGGCTATCGCGGACCGATCGGCATCATTGGCCACACCCCGAACGACGACGTAGAACTTCGCCTTCGCGACGATCTCGATGGGGTCGCGTGGTTAGCGGCGCAACTCGACGGACAACGGCCCGGGCCGAAACCTCCTGTCCGCGCCGCCGGCTCCCGCGGTTTCCCTCCGGCTCCGCCCACTCGGAAGAAGTAGTTCGTGCCCCGCTTCTCGGCGCTCATTTTATCCACGTCGGCAACCTCATCGGCGCGCAAACGTCGTAGCGCGTATGTCGATATATCGCCCGGTCGGTCGGTTGCGCGATCATCCCGCTTGTCAACAGATCAGCCCCAAAGTCTCATCGCTGTCGCACCCGACCCAGCAGCGCATGGCCTCCATAATTTGCACCTACCAGCGTTCCTGCTCTCCGCGTTCCGCTTCGCAACGATCTCTCCTCGCGCCGATCTTCGGTAGCGGGCGCTGACCATGTGGATCGTCCGTCTCGCGCTCCGGCGCCCCTATACGTTTGTCGTCGCCGCGCTCGTCCTGATTTTGACGACGCCGTTTGTGCTCCTGCGCACGCCGACGGACATTTTTCCCGCGATCAACATCCCGGTCATCAGCGTCGTGTGGCAATACGCCGGGTTGAGCGCCCCGGAGATTGAGCAACGCATCCTCTACAACCACGAGCGCTCGCTCAGCGCCACCGTCAACGACATCGAACACATCGAGTCCAACGCCTACAACGGTGTCGGCGTCATCAAAGTTTTCCTTCAGCCCGGCGCCTCCGTCGATGCCGGCGTCGCGCAGATCACTGCGATTGCGCAGACTATTCTTCGCCAGCTCCCGCCCGGCCAGACGCCCCCGCTGGTTATCCGCTATAACGCCTCCTCAGTCCCCATCCTCCAATACGCCGTCACCAGCCGGAAACTCTCTGAACAGGAACTCTACGACATCAGTCAAAATCAGATCCGCGTCGGTCTCGCCACCGTGCAGGGCGCCGCCGTGCCGTGGCCCTACGGCGGCAAGACTCGCCTGATCGCCGTCGACCTTGATCTCGTCGCACTCAAGGCCAAAAACCTCGCCGCGCAGGACGTCGTCAACGCCATCAACGCGCAGAATTTTATTCTGCCGAGCGGCACCGCCAAAATCGGCGCCACCGAATACGAGGTGGAACTCAACACCAGTCCGCGCGTGCTGGACGAACTCAACATTCTCCCCATCCGCACCGTCAACGGTGCCACGATTCTGGTGCGCGATGTGGCTCAGGTGCGCGACGGTTATCAACCCCAGCAAAACATCGTGCGCCAGGACGGCGTGCGGGGCGCGCTCCTCACCATTCTGAAAAGCGGCTCGGCGTCCACGCTCGACGTCGTCGAACGCGTCAAAGCCGCGATGCCGCGTATCCTGAAATCCCTGCCAGCGGAAATCGAAGTTAAGGAATTTGCCGACCAGTCGCTGTTCGTCCGCGCCGCGATTTCCGATGTCATCAAAGAAGGCGTCATCGCCGCCGCGCTCACCGCGCTGATGATTTTGCTCTTCCTCGGCTCGTGGCGGAGCACCGTCATCATCGCGCTCTCGATTCCGCTTTCCGTGCTCGCCTCCCTCGCCGTGCTTTGCGCTCTCGGCGAAACCATCAATCTTATGACCCTCGGTGGTCTCGCCCTCGCCGTCGGCATCCTCGTCGACGATGCCACCGTCGCCATCGAAAACATCCACCGGCACATGGCCACCGGCAAACCGCTGGAGCCCGCCATCCTCGACGGTGCCCAGGAAATTGCCCTGCCCGCCTTCGTCTCCACGCTCTGCATCTGTATCGTTTTTGTGCCGATGTTTTTCCTGAGCGGCGTGGCGCGCTACTTGTTCGTGCCGCTCGCCGAAGCCGTCGTTTTTGCGATGCTCGCGAGCTACCTGCTGTCGCGAACTTTGGTGCCGACGCTCGTCATGTGGTTCTATCGCAATGCCGATCACTACGGCGAATCCGACGCGCCCGCCGCCGGTCTGCTCCGGCCCTTCTCTCTCCTCCAACGCGCCTTCGAACGCGGCTTCGAACGCTTCCGCGCCGATTACCGCACCGCGCTCGCCGGCCTGCTTGCCCGCCCGCGCGCATTCGCGGCGCTCTTTCTCACATTCTGCATCGGTTCACTCGGACTTGTTCCTCAGCTCGGCCAGGACTTTTTTCCACCCGTTGACGCCGGCCAGCTCCGCCTGCACCTGCGCGCGCGCTCCGGCACACGCATCGAGGAGACCGCGAAACTCGTCGATCAGGTCGAGCAGGCCATCCGCGACGAAATCCCCGCCGACGAACTCGCCGGCATGCTCGACAACATCGGCATCCCGACGTCGGGCATCGCACTCAGCTACAGCAACAGCGGTCTCATCGGCACCGGCGACGCCGACATCCTCGTCGCCCTGCGTCCCCATCACGCACCGACGGCCGACTACGTGCGCCGCCTTCGCGTGCGCCTGAACCGCGATTTCCCGGGAACAACATTTTATTTCCTACCCGCCGACATCGTCAGCCAGACGCTCAACTTCGGCCTCCCCGCGCCATTTAATATTCAGATTGCCGGTCGCGATCAGGCCAAGAACCGCGAAATTGCCTCCCGGCTCGCCGCGGAGGTTCGCAAGATCCCCGGCGCCGTCGACGTGCGCGTCCAGCAGCCGGCTGATCAACCCAAACTCCGTTTCGCGGTCGATCGCCTCAAAGCAGGGGAAATCGGCCTCACCGAGCGCGACGTCGCCAATTCTGTCCTCCTCGCCCTCAGCGGCAGCAGCCAAGTGCAGCCGGGCTTCTGGCTGAATCCTCAGGTCGGCATTCAATATCAGATCAACGTCCGCGCCCCCGAGCGTTCCCTCAATTCGCTCGAAGCGCTCAACTCAATTCCCCTTAACGCCAGCCGCCCCGGTGAGGGCGACGCCCAGGTCTTGTCGAATCTCGCTACTTACCAGCGCGCCCAAGGCGCCCCGGTCATTTCACACTACAACGTTACCCCGGTCATCGATGTTTTCGGTGGCGTGAGCGGCCGTGACCTCGGCGGCGTTCTTCGCGATCTCCAACCCCTGATCGCGCAGGCCGAAAAGGAACTTCCCCGCGGCAGCTTCATCATGCTCCGCGGACAGGCCGAGACGATGAACTCCAGCTTCAAGGGCCTGACCATCGGTCTCGTGGTGGCGATCATCCTCATCTATTTTCTGCTCGTGGTGAATTTCCAGAGTTGGCTCGACCCGTTTATCATCATCACCGCGCTTCCCGGAGCCCTCGCCGGCGTGGTCTGGGCGCTTCATCTCACGATCACCACGACGAGCGTCCCCGCGATGATGGGTGCCATCATGAGTCTCGGCGTCGCGACGGCGAACTCCGTCCTCGTCGTCAGTTTTGCCCGCGATCGGCTGCACGAAAATCCCGATGCCTTCGCCGCCGCGCTCGACGCCGGCGCCAGTCGCCTGCGCCCCGTGTTGATGACCGCGCTCGCGATGATTGTAGGCATGTTGCCCATGTCCCTCGGCATGGGCGAGGGCGGCGAGCAAAACGCCCCGCTCGGTCGCGCCGTCATCGGGGGCCTGATCGTCGCCACAATTGCCACGCTGTTTTTCGTGCCCGTCGTTTTTCGCCTGCTGCATCGCGACCCTCGCACGCGTCCGGCTCCATCCTTCCACGCGCCTTGATTTTTCCATGAACTCTCCGTCCCCCGTTTCCGCCGAACCGCCGCGACCGCTGCCACTCGGCCGCATCACGGTCGTCACCGTCGTCCTCGTGGCGTTGGCCGCCGCTGCCGGCATCTTGCCACGCTGGCGCGCCCGCGCCGCACTCGTCACCGAGACGCGCGAACTCGCGATTCCCACCGTGTTCGTCACCTCGCCGGTCGCCGGCAAGGCCGGCGCCCCGCAAGCCCTCTCCGCCGAAGTGCGCCCGCTGCTGGAGGCACCGATCTACGCCCGGGCCAGCGGCTACCTCAAACGCTGGCACGTCGATATCGGCGGCACGGTCGAAAGCGGACAACTGCTGGCCGAAATTGATGCGCCCGAGGTGATCCAGGAGCTCTCCCGTGCCCGCGCCGAGCTCGCCCAAGCCGACGCCGCCCTCACCCTCGCCCGCGCCACCGCCACCCGGTGGGCCGATCTTCTGAGAGAATCGAGCGTCAGTGCCCACGAGGCCGCCGAGAAACAGTCCGACCTCGCGTTCAAGACCGCCAGCGTCGATGCCGTTCGCGCCAACGTCCACCGACTCGAGGAGCTCCAATCCTTTCTGCGCGTCACGGCTCCGTTTGCCGGCGTCATCACCGCGCGGCGCACCGATGTGGGCGAACTCGTGAGCGCCACCGGCGGTCGCGAACTTTTCCGTCTCGCCCAGTCGCGCACGTTGCGAGTCTTCGTCCGGGTGCCGCAAACAACGGCCCGATCCGTCGCCGTCGGACAAGCCGCCGAGCTCTCGCTCCCCGACCTTCCCGGCCGCACGTTTCCGCTGAAAGTTGTCCGCACCGCCGGCACACTCGATCCTGCCACGCGCACGCTCCTGACCGAACTCGAAGCCGACAACGCCAAGGGCGAAATCCTCGCCGGCAGTTACGCCCAAGTGCGCTTCACGTCCGCGAAGGCCGACGCCGTCCTCACTTTGCCCTCGACCACCCTTCTTTTCCGCGCCGAGGGCCCGCAGGTCGGCATCGTCGCAGCCGACGGCAAAGCAAACTTGCGCACCGTCGCTCTCGGGCGCGATTTCGGGCCGACCATGGAAATTCTTTCCGGCGTCACCCCATCCGATCGCGTGATTGTAAACCCCTCCGATTCGCTCACGAACGGCACCCTGGTCCGCGTCGCCCCTCCCTCGGCCGCTGACGGGAAGAAGTAACCCGTCCGCGTATCCGCCGTCCGGATCGCCTAAGATTTCGTCGAGTCGCGCGTCTCACCCCCGAGGAATCCCTTCCTGAAAATGCGCGCGAAACTCCGCTGGTTTGCCATCGCTCTCGCCATCTCCGCTTTTGCCGCGGGGTTTGTTGTGCGTCCGATCCTCTCCCCGGCGCCGGCGGTGGCAGCACGTCTCGTCTTACTCCCCGCCGCGCCCTTGCCCACGGCGCAGGCGTCCCTCGGGCCAACCCAACTCGAGTCGCGCGAAAAGCCGCCGCTGCCGCTCGTCGTCGCCAAAATCCGCGAACTCGACCGCCAAGGCACTTGGGTTTTCACGAAGGAATGGGAGGTTATTATCAATACCCTCGCGCCCGCCGATTTCCCCGCGCTTTTCGCCGCCGTCGGCAAACTCGCCACGCGCTCCATTCGCGAAGCACTCACCGAAGCCTTCTATTCACGTTGGGGCGAATGCGATCCCGCCGGCGCGCTCTCGCACGCCCAAACGCTCCCGCTCGGCCGCGCCCGCGATTCCGCCCTGTCCAAAGTCGTGCAGGGCTGGGCCTACACGCACCCCGCTGAGGCCGTCGCTTGGGTGAAAAAACTGCCCTCCGGATCGCTGCGCACCACGGCCTTGAGCGTCGTGATCCACTACCTCGCTCCCCGCGACCCCCAGGGCGCCCTCGCCTTGTTTCAAGAGACGAATGCCACTGGCGACCTGCGCAATTCACTCTCGCCGATCTTCACTGCTTGGGCCGCAAGCGACCCGAGTGCCGCGGCCGCGCGTGCCGCCGATTTCTCACCAGGACCACAACGCCAACTCGTGGTGCGCGCCGTCGCGCAAGCGTGGGCCGCCCGTGACCCGCAGGCCGCGTTGGCTTGGGCCACCTCGCTTTCCTCCTCGGGCG
>CALRZR010000258.1:0-11010 GCA_943372705.1 Opitutus sp. GAS368
GGCGGCGGCACCCCCGCCGCCATCGCCCGCGCCGAGTTGCGCCTGCACCTCCGCCGCCGCGGCTTCTGGCTGCTGCTCGGGTTATTCGCTGCACTCGTCGTCGCCGCCGGCTCTCTCAACCGCGTGCGTCAGGTCCGCGAGCGCGCCGAGCAGCAGACGTTTCAGCAACTCGTGCGCGCGCAGTGGGAGGGCCAGCCCGACCGTCACCCGCATCGCGTCGCACACTACGGCACGTTTGCGTTCAAACCGCCGGGGCCGCTCGCCGCCTTCGACCCCGGCGTCGAGAGCTTCGCGGGCCGCGTGCAGTATCTCGAGGCCCACCGCCAAAACGCGGCCAACTTCCCCGCCGCCGGCGAACTCTCCTCGGCCTTCCGCCTCGGCGAGCTCTCGCTCGCCTTCGTGCTCCAGACCGTCCTGCCGCTGATCGTGATCGTCCTCGGCTGCCGCTCCTTCGTGGACGAAATCGAATCCGGCCGCTTCCGCCTGCTCGCCGGGCAGGGCGTTTCCGCCCGCACCCTCGCCTTCGGCAAACTGCTCGGCCTCACGGCTGCGACCGCGCCGTTTCTCCTGCTCGGCCTCGGCGCGGCCCTGCTCGCCGCCGGCACCGATCCCGCGTTTCGCAGCGATCCGTCCGCCCTCGCCCGCACCGCGGTCATCGCCGCCGCGCTCGCCCTTCACACCGGCGCGTGGCTGGGCCTCACCGTCTGGATCTCCGCCCGCTCCCGCACCGCCGCGCGCGCCTGCGCGACGCTCGTGAGTCTCTGGCTCCTCGGCGCGGTCCTCGTGCCGCGCCTGGCCGCCGTCGTCGCCGACGCCCGCCATCCGTTGCCCGACAAGAGCAGCTTCACCGCCGCCGTCGTCGCCGCCACCAAGCAACACGGCGACTCGCACGATCCCAACGACCCGCACTTCGCCCGCTTCCGCGCCGAGACGCTCGCCCGCTACGGCGTCAGCCGCGTCGAGGATCTCCCGGTCAACTACTACGCCATCGTGATGGCCCGCGGCGAGGAGTTGAGTGCCGAGACCTTTGCCGAGCACTTCGCCGCGCTCGGCGCCACCATGGAAGCGCAGGCCGCACTGCTCGACCGCGCGGCCCTCGTCGCGCCGTTCCTCGCGGTGCGCACGTTGTCGTCGGCCGCCGCCGGCACGGATCTGCGCGCCCAGCTGCAGTTCCAACGCGAAGCCGAGACCTATCGCTACGGCTTCGTGCAGCGATTGAACGAACTCCATCGCGACGAAATCCGTCAGACAAACGACAAGGACCAAAAGCTCGCCGCTGAGCACTGGAAGGAGTTTCCCGATTTCCGCGCCCAGCCTTTGCCGCTGCGCGCCGCGCTCGCCGGCACCGGTCTCGCGTGGCTCGCGCTGCTCCTGTGGGCGACGCTGCCCATCGCCGCCCTCGCGCGGCGAAAGGAGTGGACCGCATGAAACCGTTCCTCCGACTATGCCGCTGGGAAATCCGCCACCTGCTCCGCGACGGTCAGGCGTGGCTCGTCTGCGGCGCGCTGTTCGCCGCCGGCCTGCTCGCGCTCTGGACCGGTGAGCGTCGGCTCGCCCGCCATCACGCCGAGATCGCCGGGCTCCCCGCGCACTACGCCACGCAGATGGCCGGCATCGCCAAACAGTTTTCCCCCGAGGGCGAAGCCGGCTACGTCGCCTACTACACGTTTTTCCCGACCCACCATCCTCTCGCCCCGCTCGCCGGTCTCGCCGTGGGCGTGCGCGACATCGTGCCCAATGTCACGTGGGTGCGCCTACTCGGCTTGGAGGGGCAGCTCTACGAAGCCGATCTCGGCAACCCTGCGTTGCAGGCGCTGGGAAACTTCGACTTCGCCTTCGTGCTCTGCGCGCTCGCGCCACTCGCCCTGCTCGTGCTCGCGCACGATGCGCTGACCCGCGAACGCGACCGCGGCCGCTTCCCGCTGCTCCTTGCGCAGGGCGGCTCGGCCGGCCCGCTGCTCGCGGCGCGCGTGACCATCCGCGCGCTGGCGGTCGGGCTCACCTGCACGCTCGTATTCGGCCTCGCCTGCGCGCGGCTGCACATTCCGCTCACGGCCGAGGCCCTCGGGTGGCTCGCCGCCACGTGGTCGCATCTCGCCGCGTGGGCCGGCCTCGTCGCGTGGATCGCCGCCGCCACGCGCACGCCTACCGCCAGTCTCGCCGGCGCACTCACCCTCTGGATCGCGCAGGTGGTTTTACTGCCGGCCCTGCTCAATCTCGCCCTCGCCACCGCGCTGCCCGTGCGGGAGGGCCTCGAGCTCACCGTCCGCCAACGCCAGGAAAGCCACGCCGCGTGGGACAAACCCCGCGCGGAAACGATGGAGAAGTTTTTCGTCCACAACCCGGACTGGAGCGGCACACCGCCCGTCACCGGCCGCTTCGCGTGGAAATGGTATTACGCCATGCAGCAGACCGGCGACGAGTCCGTCGCCGCCGAATCCGCCGCCTACCGCGAAAATCTCCGCGCCCGTCAGCGCATCACCGCCCGCCTCGCGTGGCTCGCCCCGGCCGCCTACGCGCAGTTGCTGTTCAGCCAGCGCGCCGGGTCCGACCTCGATGCCCACCTCGCCTACCTCGACCGCGTCCGCGCGTTTCACGCGGACCTGCGCGCCTATTTCTACCCGATGGTCTTCGCCGACCGCAATCTCACCCCCGCCGACTACGCCACGTTCCCGCAATTCCGCGCCAACGTCCCGCCGCCACCCGCCCCGCTCCCGCTTTGGCCCCTGCTCATTCTCGCCGCCGGTTCGGCCGCGCTCGCCACCCGCCACCTACGCGGTCCCTCCCTCTGAAATCAAAAATCGAGAATCCGAAATCGAAAACCCGTCCATGCTCACCCTCGAAGCTCTCACCAAACGTTTCCCCGGCGCCGCCGCCCCCGCCGTGGACAACCTCAATCTCACCGTCGCGCCGGGCGAGCTGTTCGCCCTCCTCGGCCCCAACGGCGCCGGCAAGACCACCACGATCAACTGCCTCCTCGGTTTCCTCACCCCCGACTCCGGCCGCGCGCTCATCGACCGGCTCGATGTCGCCCGCGAGCCACTCGAGACCAAGCGCCGCCTCGCCTACATCCCCGAGCAGGTAAACCTCTACGGCCACTTCAGCGGCCTCGAAAACCTCGCCTACTTCAGCGAACTCGCCGGCCACCGCTACCCCGAGGGCGCGCTCCGCGGCTTCCTGCTCGACGCCGGCCTCCAATCCGCCGCCCACGACCAACGCACCGCCGCCTACTCCAAAGGCATGCGCCAAAAAGTCGGCATCGCCATCGCGCTCGCGAAACAGGCCAAGGCCCTCCTGCTCGACGAGCCCACCAGCGGCCTCGACCCGAGCGCCAGCCACGAGTTCAGCCAGCTCCTGCGCAAACTCCGCGAGCGCGACGTCGCGATCCTCATGGCCACGCACGATCTCTTCCGCGCGAAAGAAGACGCCACCCGCGTCGGCATCATGCGCCACGGCAAACTCGCCCACATCCTCACCGCCGCCGAACTCCGCCACACCGATCTCGAGAAGCTCTACCTAGAAACCATGGCCGCCTGAGCCGACCTTCCCTCCTATGTCCGCCTCATCATCACCCTCCCTCCCCTCCACGCCCCAGCACTTCGATCAGCAGCAAGCCGCCAACTACGAGACGCGCTGGGCGCCGCTCGCGCCGCTGCGTGAGAGCCTGCACCTGCAAATGCGCCTGCTCCTCCACGGGCTGCCCTCCGCTGCCCGCGTGCTGTGCGTGGGTGCCGGCACCGGCGCGGAACTGCTCGCGTTGGCGCGGGCGTTTCCGGGCTGGCGCTTCACGGCGGTTGATCCCTCGGCCCCGATGCTGGAGGTTTGCCGACAGCTCGCCACCGAGGCGGGCGTCTCCGACCGCTGCGAGTTTCACGCCTGCTACGCGCATGAGTTGCCACCCGGCGAAACCTACGACGCGGCCACCTCGATCCTCGTCTCGCACTTCATCACCGACCGCGCCAAGCGCGTCGCCTACTACCGTGAGCTGGCCTCGCGCCTGCGCCCCAGCGGCTGGCTCGTCACCGCCGACCTCACGGCGTCTCCGCCCGACCAGCACGGGAGCCTCTACGCCGTCTGGCAACAGATGATGCGCTACGCCGGTTCGACGGAGGAGCAGATTCAAGCCATGCACGTCGCCTACCAGCGCGATGTCGCGATGCCGCCCGCGCCCGAGATGGAGGCGCTGCTCGCCGAAGCCGGGTTTGTTGCCCCGGTGCATTTCTCTCAATCGCTGCTGATCCACGCGTGGTTCGCCCGGAAGCAAATTTAGAGGGGGACCGCCGCCCCGATGTCACGCCCAGCTCCCTGCCGGCCGTTCGCCGAGCGCTCCCGACTTCGATGAACGCTACCTCGATACGACGTCCGCTTGAGCCGCCCCCCACATTTTCCTCCTCCCATGAAATCCACCCGCCTCCTCCCCGTCCTCGCCGCTGTCGCCCTCCTCGCCACCGCCTGTTCGAAATCCGACCACGCCGCCCACGACCACGACAAAAAATCCGCCCACTCCGCGCACGTCCACGTCGCTCCCCACGGCGGCACGCTCGTTGAGATCGGCGACCACGCCTACAACGTCGAACTCCTCCGCGACGCCGCCACCGGCAAACTCACCGCGTGGATTCTCGACGCCCACGCCGAAAACTTCATCCGCATCAAAGCACCCTCCCTCGAACTCGTCGCCATGCCCAGCGGCAAGTTCACTCCGCTCACCCTCGCCGCCGTCGCCAACCCCGCGACCAACGAAAAAGTCGGCGACACGTCGCAGTTCGAAGTCCAGGCCGACTGGCTGAAAACCGCCGGCAGTTTCTCCGGCATCTTTATGGTCGAGATCAACGGCACGAAATTCGAGCAAGTCGCCTACCGTTTGCCCGAGTGACGCTTCGCCTCGCTCCAATCCAAAATCCGAAATCGAAAATCCAAAATTCAGCGATGTCCTCCACCTTCCTCGTCACACTCTCCGCGACCGGTTTCAGCGTCGCCGCACTCCACGCCGCCATTCCCACACATTGGCTGCCCTTCGTCATGATTGGGCGCGCGCGGGGTTGGTCCCGCCGTCGCACCCTCGCTGCCGTCGCCCTCGCCGGCGGCGGCCACATCCTGGCGACCACAACCCTCGGCGTCGCCCTCGCCCTCTTCGGCTGGGAAATCAACGAGCGCTACGACACTGCCTTCCACTGGGTCGTCGCCGCCTTACTCGTCGGACTCGGCGCCTGGATCGCGTTTCGCTCGCCGCACGGCCACGGCTGCAACCATTGCGAGGGCCGCCGCTTTATCCCCGAGCCCACCGACCGCGCCGCGCTCTGGGGCCTGTTCCTCACGCTCACGCTTTCGCCCTGTGAATTGTTTCTCCCGGTCTACCTCACCGCCGCGCCCTACGGCTGGCCCGGAATCGTCTGGCTAAGCGCCATCCTCGCCGTCGCCACCCTCGGCGGCATGCTCACGCTCACGTGGCTCACCCTCCACGGCGTCGCCCGCCTGCGCTGGTTTGAACGCCTCGACGGTCGCGTGCTCGGCGGCCTGCTCGCCGCCCTCGGCTTCGCCAACATCATGTTTGCTCATTGATAATTCCCCGCCCACTCCCACGTCTGACCGCTCGCATTTTTTTCCCTTCCTCTCACAGTAGCGACCATGCACACCGCGCTCCGCACCACCCTCGCCACCCTTCTCCTCGGCGCTCTCGCCGCCTGCTCGAAACACTCCGAGCACAAGGACTACTCCAACGTCCCCTCCGGCCACTCCCACGCCCCCGCCAAGCACGCCCATGCCGCCCCGCACGGCGGCACCCTCGTCGAAATCGGCGAACACGCCTTCAACCTCGAACTCCTCCGCGACCCCGCCACCGGCAAACTCACCGCCTGGGTCCTCGACGGCCACGCCGAGAACTTCGTCCGCCTCAAGGCGCCTTCCATCGAAATCGTCGCCACCGTCGCCGGCGCCAAAAAGACCCTCACCCTCGCCGCCGTCGCCAATCCCGCCACCAACGAAAAAGTCGGCGACACCTCCCAATTCGAAGTCACCGCCGACTGGCTGAAAACCACCGCCACCTTCGACGCCGTGATCCCCGCGATCACCATCAAAGAAACCTCCTTCACCGCCATCGCTTTCAATTTTCCGAAGGGTAGCGACTAACCTCCCCGCCCCCCTCCGGCCACTACGCCACCATTCCGCGCGCCGCGCCGTGTAACCCAATAGGTTACACGCCCGCGCTCCGTCCTCCGCCGTTCGCTCTCGTGCTCCGCCGCCCCTCACTCCCTTCGCCGCACTCTCGCCGCACCACCGTGCTCGCGCTTGCTGCCGCCTTGGGCCTCGCCTTGTCCGACGCCGTGCAAGCCGCCCCGCCATTTCTCCGCGGCATCCGCGACCACTCCGTCTGCTGCGGCCTGAAAGTCCCGCTCACCGTCGACGGCATTCCCCTCGACTTCTCCGACCCCGCTTACGCCAAAGCCCTCGCGTTGCACGAGGCGTCTCCCGCCACCGAAGCGCTCGCCTCCGACGCCCCCACCACTTCCGCGGCTCCCACCGCCCCCGCCACCCCCCCGGAGGCTCCCGCACCCACCACATCCTCCACGCCACCCACGCCCCCAATCGAAAATCCCCATTCGAAATTCGAAAATCCTCCGCCCTCGCCGCCGCCATCGCGCCCGATTCTCCGCCTGCCCGGCCCGCCCCTCTCCGCCCTCGACGGCCGCCTCGAAACCCAAAGCGGCTACGCCAAAATCGCCTTTAGCCAACTCGCCGGCTTTCCCTTCGCCGATCCTCCGCAACCGCTCCCGCCCGGCACCCCGCCGCCCGACGTCCTCGCGCAAGTCCCCGCCTCCGTTCGTCGCCTCGACGGAAAAAAAGTCGTCCTCACCGGCTTCATGCTCCCGACCAAAATGGAAGCCGGCTTCGCCACCGAATTCTTTTTCCTGAGCAGCTCCCAGCTCTGCTGTTTCGGCGTCACGCCCTCGGCCAACGAGTGGATAATCGTGAAAATGAAAAAAGAAGGCCTCCCCGCCGTGCAGGATGTCCCCATGTCCCTCGCCGGCCGCCTCCGCGTCCGCGCCCAATGGACCGACGGTTTTCTCACCAGTATCTACGAACTCGAAGGCGACGGCCTCCTCCCCGCGAAACGCTAGCCCGCCCCCACGCGCCAACCATCCACCACTGCGCAGGCTCGCCCGTGCAGGCTTGCGACCCCGACCGCACTACCCATCCTCACGCTCCCTAGCCAATGACGAAAAATCCCGACATCCGCTGGCACCAACGCTTCCAGAGTTTCGGCTTGGCGTTCGCCCGTCTGTCGGCTGCAGCCGATCTCGCCGCTCAGCGCCCCCTCACCGATCTTGAGCAGCAGGGCCTCATCCAAGCGTTCGAGTTTACTCACGAACTCGCGTGGAATGTCCTCAAAGACTATCTTGAGGCCCAAGGCTTCGTCGGCCTCATCGGTTCCAGAAACGCCTCTCGCGAAGCTTTTAAAAACGGCTTGTTGCCCGACGGACAAATCTGGATGGACATGATCGCCGCCCGCAATCGCAGCAGCCATACCTATAACGAGAAAACTGCTCGCGAAATCTCAACCGCCATCCTCGGCGACTTCGTCCCTCAGTTCCGCGCTCTCTTGGCCAAGTTCACCGAATTGAAGGCAAAGGAAACATGACCGCCGGTCACGGCCTCTCGCCTCCCACTGTGGCCCAAATCACCGCGGTGCTTTCCCGCTTCCCAGCACTGGAAAGCGCGGTGCTGTTTGGCTCCCGGGCCAAGGGCACCTACAAACCCGGCTCAGACATCGACCTCGCGCTTACCGGCGAGGCGCTCGATTGGCGCATCGTCGGCCAGCTTTACAACGCCCTCGACGATTTGCTCCTGCCTTACACTTTTAGCCTGATCCGCCACGATGCCGCCACCGATCCCGCCGTCGCCGCTCATATCGCCCGCGTCGGCATACCGATCTATCGTCACGATCTTGCCTCTGCGAAATAGTCCGCCGTCCCTTCTCGTGCCGGCCCGCCACGCTCGCCCGCCCACGTCTCCACCGCGCCTCCTATCCGACTTACGCTCGAATCTCAGCTCTCTACTCTCAGCTCTCAGCTCTCAACTTTCCGCCTCCACCCATGCCCATTCCCGTCACCGTCCTCACCGGCTTCCTCGGCGCCGGCAAAACCACGCTCCTCAACCGCATCCTCACCGAACAGCACGGCAAGAAACTCGCTGTGATCGAAAACGAGTTCGGCGAGGTCGGCGTGGACAACCAACTCGTCATCCAGTCCGACGAAGAGCTCTTCGAGATGAACAACGGCTGCATCTGCTGCACCGTCCGCGGCGATCTCATCCGCATCCTCGGCCGCCTCATGAAGCGCAAGGATCAGCTCGACGGCATTCTCATCGAGACCACCGGCCTCGCGAATCCCGGTCCCGTCGCCCAGACGTTTTTCACCGACGACGAGATGAAGGCCAACTTCCGCCTCGACGCCATCGTCACCGTCGTCGACGCGAAACACATCCTCCAACACCTCGGCACCGACGATGAATCCGTCAAGCAACTCGCCTTCGCCGACGTCATCATCCTCAATAAGACCGACCTCGTCCCCGCCGCCGAACTCGACCCCCTCGAAGCCCGCATCCGTGGCATCAACGCCGTCGCGAAAATCCACCGCGCCCAAAACGCGAACGTTCCCCTCGACCGCGTGCTCAACGTCGGCGGCTTCAACCTCGGCCGCGCCGTCGACGTCGACCCGAAATTCCTCGAGCCCGAATATCCCTTCGAATGGGCCGGCGCCTACGCGCTCCCCGTCGGCTCCCACGAACTCATCATCGGCCACCACGATCACGACGGCCACGACCACTCGCATTGCGACCACGAGCACGGCAAGTGCGATCACGAACATCACCATCACCACCATCACGACCACGCCGAAAACGAACTCGACGTCGTGGTCATGCCCGTGAAGTTGACCGCCAACGGCGACTTCACCACGCCCGCCGCCCTCGCCGCCATCGCCACCGCGCGCGACGCCGCCGTGCACGTCTTCGCCGACTGGGAAGCCCGTCTCAATCCAGGCGACACCGTCGTCCCCGGCGCCACGCTCCACCGCCTCCTCCTCAACGAAGGCAACGGCAAGTTCGTCCTCAAGCTCACTGAACCCGGCTTCTACCTCGTCTTCGAAGCCTGCGGCGAACACCCGCTCCACATCCAAGTGATGGGCGAGACCGCCCGCCCCTGCTGGCAGCAAGACTACCACCCGACCCACACGCACAACGATGCCGTCACGAGCGTCGGCATCAGCACCCCCGGCGACCTCGACGGCAAAAAGCTGAACGATTGGATCGGCGAACTCCTCCGTGTGAAAGGCGGCGACATCTACCGCATGAAAGGCGTGCTCGCCGTGAAAGGTTCGAACAAGCGCCTCGTCTTCCAAGGCGTGCACATGCTCTTCGACGCCAAGTTCGACCGCGAGTGGAAGACCGGCGAGCCCCGCACCAACACCCTCGTCTTCATCGGCAAAAACCTCGACCGCCCCGCCCTCACGGAAGCCTTCAAAGCCTGCTTGGTCTGAGCGTCTAGACCCTCTTCGCCGCGGCGCACGAAGCAGGCTCCTCCGAGAGGTCCTGCCTCGTTTCACAGGGATCTCCGCACCCCAGGCACGCGCCGCTCGCAACGCGAAACCGCGTTTGCGTTTTCCCGCGCACGTGCGGGTAATGGGACAGCGATTTTTAACCCATTCACCGCTCCCGTGGCCGCGAAATCCCTCCCTCCTCCTCTCCTCTACGCCGATACCGAGCGCAGTCCCGATGCGCTCTACTTTGGTCGCGTCGGTGTGCCCGACGCCTTCGTCGCCTTCGGGCTCCGCGGCAAAAAATACGCCGTCGTCGCCGCCCTCGAATTCGGCCGTGTGCAAAAAACGTCCGCCTTCGACGTCGTTCTCCCGCTCGAAACCTACACGCAGCGCGCCCGCGAACTCTGGCCCCAACGCCGCCCCGGCGCCGCCGAAGTGATTTATCTCCTCGCGAAAGAGTTTAAGCAGACTCGTTTCACCGTCCCCGAAGATTTTCCCGCCGGCGTTTACGAGAAACTCTTCGAACTCGGCCTCGATCTCACCGTCGCCGACGGCGCGCTGTTTCCCGCGCGCGAACTCAAGACGCCCGCCGAAGCCGCCGCCATCCGCGAGGGCAATCGCCTCAGCGCTCTCGGTTTTGCCGCCGCCGAAAAAATCCTCCGCGCCAGCAAAGTTTCCGGCCGCCAGCTTCTCCACCGTGGTCAGCCCGTCACGAGCGAGTCGCTCAAATTCGCCATCGAGGTCGCCATTCTCGAAGCCGGCGGCGTTTCCTCGAATACAATCGTCGCCGGCGGCGATCAGGCCTGCGATCCGCACGAGCGCGGCTCCGGCCCGCTCCGCCCGCACGAGCTCATCATCATCGATATTTTCCCGCGCGTCACCGCGACCGGCTACCACGGCGACATGACCCGCACATTCCTCCGCGGCCGCGCCTCCGAAGCCCAGCGCGCCCTCGTCGCTGCGGTCCGCGCCGCCCAACTCGCCGCACTCAAGGCCGTCCGCGCCGGCGCCAACGGCCGCCACGTCCACGGCAAATGCGTCGAGGTCTTCGCCGCCCGCGGCTTCGAGACCAAGCGCACCGAACAAGGCGCTGTCGGCTTCTTCCACGGCACCGGCCACGGCCTCGGTCTCGCCGTCCACGAGCCGCCCCGCATGAACGGCGCCGTCGACTACATCCTCAAGAAAGACTCCGTCGTCACCGTCGAACCTGGCCTCTACTACCCGGGCCTCGGCGGTTGCCGCATCGAGGACGTCGTGCAAGTCACCGCCGCCGCCCCGAAACTGCTCTCCCGCTACCACTACGACTGGGAACTCTGATTGCCGCCCAACGGAACGGCGGTTTCGCAACCGCCACCTCCTCCCCGCCCTTCCTCGCACCTTTTTTTCGCGCCGCATCTGTGTCCATCCGTGTTCATCCTTGGTTAAAAACTCTGCGTCTGTCTCGATGAAATCCCTCCCGACCCTCCTCAAGAAAATC
>CALRZR010000259.1:0-10937 GCA_943372705.1 Opitutus sp. GAS368
CCTCCCTTCCGCCCCTCTCGCTCCGCGCACCGGACTCGACTCCCGCCCGCACCGCGAACGCATGAAATCACGCAAACCGCCCACCTCCGCCGCCCACGTCGCGCCGCGCTGCCCCATCGTCGGCATCGGGGCTTCCGCGGGTGGGTTGGAGGCCTTCACGCAATTGTTGCAACACCTCCCGGTGAACACTGGTTTCGGTTTTGTGCTCGTGCAGCACCTCGACCCCCAGCACGCCAGCGCGCTCGCGCAACTCCTCTCCCGGGCCACCACCATGCCCGTGCACGAGGCCACTCACAACCAGCGTGTCTTGCCCGACCACATCTATGTCATCGCGCCCAACACCAACCTCGGCATCGCCCACGGGGTGCTGAAACTTCAGCCGCGTCCACCACATCGCATCACGCCTCGTTCGATTGATAATTTTCTGGAGGCTCTCGCCAAAGACCAACGCGAGCGCGCCATCGGCGTCATCCTCTCGGGCAACGCCTCCGACGGCACGCTCGGCCTCGAGGCCATCAAGGCCGAGGGCGGTCTCACCTTCGCTCAAAACAAAACCGCCCGTTTCGATTCCATGCCGCGCAATGCCGTCGCCGCCGGCTGCGTCGATTTCGAACTCGCTCCAGCCGCCATCGCGCGCGAGATCGCCCGCATCGCCCGCCATCCCTTCGTCGCCGCGCGGCCTCCCCTGCCATCCGCTGCGCCCGCCACTGCGTCGCTTCGCGCGAACAAAAGATCTCTGCGTCGCGCCGGGCCCGACGGAGCAGCCGCATCGTCAGCTGATCCGCTCGCCGTCGAGCCGGTCGGCTACCGGCGCATCCTCCAACTGCTCCGCAACCACTCCGGCGTTGATTTTTCCCTCTACAAATCGACCACCGTGCTCCGGCGCATGACACGCCGCACCGTCCTCAACCATCAGGACACCCTCGCCCATTATGCCGAGTTTCTCAGAGGCAACGCCAAGGAACTCGACGCGCTCTACGCCGATGCGCTCATCAACGTCACCAGCTTCTTCCGCAATGCGGACGCTTTCACCGCGCTGAAGAAGCGCGTGTTTGACCCGTTCCTCCGCGCCCGCGGCCACGAGCCGGTGCGCGTCTGGGTGCTCGGATGCTCCACCGGCCAGGAGGCCTACTCGCTCGCCATCGCCTATGCCGAAGCCGCCGAAAAAACTCCGCGCGCCCGCAAACTCCAGATTTTCGCCACCGATCTCAACGAGGCTAACCTCGAAAAAGCCCGCCACGGCCTCTACCCCCGCAGTCTCGCCCAGGATGTCTCGCCCGAGCGCCTGCGCCGTTTCTTCGTCGAAGAGACCGGCGGCTACCGCGTCGTCAAATCCCTGCGCGAATCCATCATCTTCGCCCGCCACGATCTCATCGGCGATCCGCCTTTCTCCCGGATGGATCTCATCAGTTGCCGCAACGTGATGATCTACCTCGAACCGAGTCTCCAAAAGAAAGCCCTGCCTGCCTTTCACTACGCGCTCAAACCCGGCGGCTTCCTCTTTCTTGGTGCGTCTGAGTCGGTCGGCACCTTCACCGACCTCTTTTCCACCGTCGACAAAAAGCACAAAATCTTCGGTCGAAAGTCCGCGCCCACACTCGCATTTCAGCTTCCGCTCTGGCGCGAGCGCAATCCCCGTCCGTTGCCCGGCCGCCTGCCGCGCAGCCTTTCGGTCTCGGGCGGCCCGGCCGAGGCCTTTCGCGGAGAGCTCAGCGCGGAACGCGAGGCCGATCGTGTCACCGTCAACCAGTTCGCGCCCCCCGGCGTCCTCATCGATGCTGAGCTGCGCATTCTGCAGTTCCGCGGCCCGACCGGCGACTACTTGGAACCGCCCACCGGCAAGGCCAATTTTCATCTGCTGAAAATGGCCCGCGAGGGTCTCATGCTGCCCTTGCGCGCCCTCCTCAACCGCAGTGCCCGCCAGCAACGGACGACGCGTCGGGAAAACGTGCCGTTCACCTCCCACGGACAAACGCGCCTCGCTCATCTTGAGGTCGTGCCGCTGAAAAATCTCAAAGAGCGCCGCTACCTCGTCCTGTTTGAAAATCCCGCGAGCCCTCCGCGCACCCACGCCGCCGAATCCGCCGCCGCCGCCACGCCGCCCCGCCGCTCGGCCGACGGCCAAGCCGCTTCCGCCCGCATCGGCGGTCTCGAACGCGATCTCGCCGAGACCCGCGACTATCTCCAGTCGCTCCAAGAGCATCAGGAAGCCGCCAATGAGGAGCTGCAGGCGTCGAACGAAGAAGGCCAATCTGCCAACGAGGAGTTGCAGAGTCTCAACGAGGAACTCGAAACCTCCAAGGAGGAGCTCGAATCCACCAACGAGGAGCTCACCACCGTCAACGAGGAGCTGGCCGCAAGAAATGCCGAGCTCGCCCTCCTCAATAGCGATCTCACCAATCTCCAGACCGCCGCCCAGCTCGTCGTCGTGCTCCTCGGCCGCGATCTCCGGATCCGGCGTTTCAGCACCCGGGCGGAAGCGCAGTTTCTCCTCCAGCCCGGCGACATCGGACGCTCGCTCCGCACCATCCGCCACGGCCTCGCCCTGCCCGATCTCGACGCCCTCACCGAGGGCGTCATCCGCACCGGCCGGGATTGCGTGCGCGAGGTCGCCGACAAAGACGGCCACTGGTTCTCGCTCCGCGTGCGGCCGTATCTCACCTCGGATCGCAAAGTGGACGGAGCCGTGCTCGTCCTCGTGGATATCCACGCCAGCAAACAGGCCGAGCAACAGGTCACGCGGGCCCGCGATTTCGCCGAGGCCGTCATCACCACGGTCCACGATCCGCTCCTCATTCTCGATGGAAAGTTTCGCATCCAAAACGCCAACGAAGCCTTTCTCAAAACCTTCCGCCTCCGCTCCTCCGCAGTCATCGGCAAAGGCGTTTTTGAACTGAACCGCCCGTCCGCCGATACACCGGCGCTGCGCCGTTTGCTCGAGGACGTGCTACCCCGGCACAGCAGTTTTGATAATTTCGAAGTCACCCGGACATTTCCACGCATCGGCCACCGCACGTTTCTCGTCAACGGCCGCATGTTGAGCCAGGACCCCGGGCACCGGGAGAAAATCCTCCTCGGCCTGCACGATATCACGCTGCGCAAACAGCGCGAAGTCGCGCTCCGCGAAGCGCAGAAACAACTTTCCTGCCACGCCGACCAGCTCGAACACATCGTTCGCCAGCGCACCGCCGAATTGACTGCCACCAACCGCCGGCTCGAAACCTCGGTGCATTCCGTGAGCCAGGGAAAAGAGGAATACCGCGTTCTCCTCGTGGAATCCCAGTTCATGCAGACGAAGATGCGCCACCTCACGCATCAGGTGCTCTCCGCCCAGGAAGCCGAACGTCGGAAGATCAGCCGCGAACTCCACGATCACGTCGTGCAGACGCTCGTCGGGATCAATGTGGAGCTCGCCGCACTCGGCGCGGCCGCCGGGCTCGGCACCGCTGCGCTCAAGGCGAAGATCGCCCGCACCCAGCGCCTCGTCGAAAAATCTGTCAACGCCGTCCACGAGTTCGCCCGCGAACTCCGCCCCGCCGCCCTCGACGACCTCGGCCTCATCCCGGCACTTCACGCCTACACCAAACTTATGGCCGCCCAAAAAAACCTCAAAATCCACCTCACGGTCTTCGCCGGTGTCGAAGCCCTCGACAGCGACCGCCGCACCGTCCTCTACCGCGTCGCCCAGGAATCGCTCACGAACGTCGGACGCCACGCCCACGCCAGCGCCGTCAAGGTCTCCATCCGCCGCATCCGCGGCGCCGTGCGCATGGAAGTGCACGACAACGGAAAATCCTTCTCCGTCGCCCAGATGCTTTCCACGCGCACCAACAAACGCCTCGGCCTCCTCGGCATGCGCGAGCGCGTTGAGATGGTCGGCGGCACCTTCCGGATCGAGTCCGCCCCCGATCAGGGGACCACCGTGCGCGTCGAACTCCCGTGGACGAAAGGCGATGCCGCATGAGCTTTGGAAAAAAAATCACCGTCCTCCTCGCTGAGGACCACGCCGTTGTTCGCCAGGGCTTGCGCACCTTGCTCGAGACCGACGGCCACTTCGAGATCGTCGGCCAGGCCCAGACCGGACGCGAAGCCATTGAACTCGCCGCCAGCTTGCGACCCGACGTGACGCTCATGGATATCGCGATGCCCGTGCTGAACGGCTTCGAAGCCACCCGCCAGATCATCGCCGCCAATTCCGCCGCGAAAGTGCTGATCCTCTCCGCTCACAGCGACGAAGAATACGTCGAACGCATGACCGCTGTCGGCGCGATGGGCTTTCTCGAAAAGCAAACCTCGGCCGAGATCCTTGCCAAGGCGATCCGCGACGTCGCCGCGGGCAAACCCTTCTTCAGCCCTGCCATCGCCAAACGACTCGCCGACGCGAAAAAACGGTCCCGCGATCGCGACGGTTTTCCCCGCCAGAACGCCGTGCGCCTCACATCGCGCGAAAACGAGGTTCTCCAACTCGTGGCCGAGGGCCAGGCCAACAAGCAGGTCGCCGCCACCCTCGGCATCAGCATCAAAACCGTCGAGAAGCACCGGCAGCATGTGATGGACAAACTTAACATTCACGAAACCGCCGGCCTCACGCGCTACGCCATCGCCCAGGGCATCATCGAAGGCGGCGTGCAGTTCACGATTTCGTGAATGCGACAGGCCGCTCCGGAATATTCGGGGCGGCCTGGAAATTTTGCGCCAACGGCGCCTGCCGGGCTCGCCCGACGATTACCGTGCGGCGACTTTCCCGACGGTGATCTGGTTGTCCACGAGTTCGAGCCGGGAAGCCGCGATCGCGATCGCGCCGATCTGCTCTCTGTCCTCAACCGTCGGCACCCAACCGCGAAGCGTCACCCGGCCGTTCAGGGTGCCGATCTGCACATTGCGTCCGTTGAGTTTCGCGGCGCGGATCGCTTTGCTGATGAAAACGGTGCGGTCAATGTCGCGGTAACTGTGGCCCTGTTCGAGGGCGACGGTGGTGCGCGGTCCTTTGTAGGACTCTTCGTGAGAGAAGTTGTCGTTGCCGAACGCCTCTTCGGTGAAGACGAAGCGCGGCTCGTCGGCATATTCCAATTTCGTGTCGTCGATCAGCAGTTCGTCCCGCTCTTTGTTAAACGAGAGCGCCGTCGCCGGAATAATGCTCTTGGTCTTAAAATTGCCCGGCGCCATCACGATGACGTTCACAATTCTGCCCTTGGGAATATCAAACGAAAGCGACCAGACTTTGCCAAACTTGTCTCCTTGGAAATTACCGACGGGCAGATCGACGATCTTCACGCTCCGCTCGACATAACCGAGCGGCACCAAGGGGCGGTCCGCGGTTGCACTGGCGGTGGCGCCCGGCACGAGAAAGTAGGGCTCTTGCCCGAAACGCGCGTAGGCCTCCGCGATCCGTTCCGCGCGGTTGTGGTCCTGCCACTCGGCGAGATCGATCGACGGCGCGTCCTTGAACGCGTCCGTGCTGACGTTGAGCCGGTAGACGCGGTTGAGAATGTCCGGAAAGAAACATGTCGGCGGCACGGCCACAATTTTTCGCCCCACGCCGAGGGAACTGTCGGCGGTGACCAAGACTTCGACGATGCGTCCGTTCACGAGGTCGATGGCCAGATCCCTGATCCGGCCGAGTGGCTCGTCTTGGAAATTCACAATTTCTATTTTGTTGAACTCATCGAACGGCTTTTCCCTCCCGAGCGGAGTCGGCGAGGGATCGTTTTGGGCGGCAGCCGGGAGGGAAAAGGCGCAGACCAACAGTGCGCCGCAGAGGAAACGTAGGTTCGGATTCATCGGATTTTTCTTCAACTTAGGCGGTGGGCTCGGTTCGGAAGAGAACACGTGGACCTCACCGCCTTTCGTGGTCGCACCCTAGTTCAGCCGACGGTTCCGCGGTATGGGGTCTATTCCGCCAAGAGCGTATTTTTGTCCGCTGCGCCGTGCAAAATCCCGGCGGTAGGTAAAGGCCCCATAGAGCCTCGCACCCGCACCGTGCACACTCCCTCCCGGGAGCAAGGCGTCGGGAATTCGTCCCCGCGCACCGTCTCCCGTTTCCCTCCGCCCACGCTACCCTCGCATGAAAAAGCAACGCCCAGCGATCCGCGCCACGTCGCACCGACTCCCCCGATGTCCCACCGGCATCCAGGGTCTCGACGAAATCACCGGCGGCGGCCTGCCGCGCGGACGCACCACCCTCGTGTGCGGCGGTGCCGGTTGCGGCAAGACGCTCCTCGCTGCCGAATTTCTCGTGCGCGGCGCCGTGCAGTTCGCCGAACCGGGCGTCCTCATGGCCTTCGAGGAAACCGAGGCCGAACTGAAGGCCAACGTCGCCTCGCTCGGCTTCGATTTGGACGGGCTCGTGCGTCGCCGCCAGATCGTCATCGACTACGTGCACATCGAGCGGAGCGAGGTTCAGGAAACCGGCGAGTATGACCTCGAGGGTCTCTTTGTCCGCCTCGGCTACGCGATCGATTCCATCGGCGCCAAGCGCGTCGTGCTCGATACCCTCGAAGTGCTTTTCGCCAGCCTGCCGAACGAAGTTGTCCTCCGCGCCGAACTCCGCCGGCTCTTCCGCTGGCTGAAGGAAAAAGGCGTGACGGCCGTAATCACCGCGGAGCGCGGCCGCGAGACGCTCACCCGCCACGGCCTCGAAGAATACGTTTCCGACTGCGTCATTCTCCTCGATCACCGCGTCAACGACCAGATCGCGACGCGCCACCTGCGCGTGGTAAAATACCGCGGCGCCCTGCACGGCACCAACGAGTTTCCTTTTCTCATCGGCGAGCAGGGCATCAGCGTGCTCCCGATCACGTCGCTTTCGCTGAATCACGATGTTTCCGTCGAGCGCATCGGCACCGGCATTCCGCGGCTCGATGCGATGCTCGGCGGCCGCGGTTTTTTTCGCGGCAGCAGCATTCTGCTCACCGGCACCGCGGGCACGGGCAAGACCATCATCTCCGCGAATTTCGCGCAGGCCGCCGGCCGCCGCGGCGAGCGCGTGCTCTTCTTTTCGTTCGAGGAATCCCCGAACCAGATCATCCGCAACATGCACTCGATCGGCCTGCGGCTGGAGCCGCTCGTGAAACGCGGGTTGCTGCGTTTCCATTCGCAGCGCCCGTCGCTCTACGGCCTCGAGATGCATCTCGCTACGATGTTCAAGGAGATCGCGGAATTTCAGCCCCACGTCGTCATCGTCGACCCCATCACCAGCCTCATGGATTTGGGCACCTCCTCCGAGGGCAAGGGCATGGTCACGCGGCTGATCGACTATTTGAAAGCCGGCCAGGTCACCACGCTCTTCACCAGCCTCACGCAGGGCGGGCATGTGCTCCAGCAGAGCGAATCCGGCATGTCGTCGCTCATGGATGCGTGGCTCCTGCTGCAGGACTTCGAGGGCAACGGTGAGCGCAACCGCGTGCTCTACGTGCTCAAGGCGCGTGGCATGAAGCACTCGAACCAGATCCGCGAATTTCTCATCTCCGACCACGGCATCGACGTCGTCGACGCCTACATCGGGGCCAGCGGCGTGCTCACCGGCTCCGCGCGCGCCGCGCAGCACGCGCTCGAAACCGCCGCCGCCCTCGCCGGCCAGCAGGAGGCCGCCCAGCTCAAACGCGAGGTCGAGCGGAAGCGCACCGCCCTCGAGCGCCAGATCAGCGGGTTGCGCGCCGACTACGAGACCGAGGCCGCCGAATTGCGCCGGATCGCCGATCAAGTGGGCACGCGCACGCTCGTCCTCGGCACCGAACGCGCCGCTTCCGGTCTGCTTCGGCAGGCCGACGTCAAAGCTCCCGCCAATCGGCGAGGGAAACACCGCTCGGCCAGCCACACGCCGTGAAAACCAAACCCGCCCTACGTCGCACTCCCGCCACGGCCCAGCCGCGCCCCGTCGGCCCGCTGTGGCAGCTGCGCCTCTACGTCATGGACCAAACACCGAAATCCGTGACCGCGCTTTCGAACCTCAAGAAAATCTGCGAAACGCATCTCAAGGGGCGCTACCGCATCACCGTCATCGATCTCGTGAAGCAACCGCAGCTCGCCCGCGGCGACCAAATCCTCGCCATCCCCACCGTCGTGCGGCGCCTGCCCGAACCGGTGCGGATGATCATCGGCACCTTGTCCGACACCGCGCACGTTCTCGTCGGTCTGGACCTCCGCCCTGCCGACTAACCGGAAAGCCACCACCCTGAACACCCACCAGCACCGCCGCCCGCTCCCGGCCGACGCTCCTGCCCCGGCCGCCCGTCATGTCGGAAAATATCTTCTCCGTCTCTTCGTGGCCGGAGCCACCGCGCGCTCCCGCGAGGCGCTCCGCCGCGTGTCCCGGCTGTGCGACGCCGAACTGGGCGGCAACTACACCCTCGAAGTCGTCGACGTCTACCAGCAGCCCGAGCTCGCCCGAAAATATCAGATCGTCGCGACGCCGACGCTTGTGAAGGAGTTTCCCCGGCCCGTTCGCCGTTTCATCGGCAATCTCACCCACACCGTCGGGCTCTTCGGCGACCGCCCTCAGTAGTCTGACGATCCCCGTCTACTTTGAAACCCATTCGATCCCAATCTGCTACCCGTTCCCTGCCCGCCGCCGAGGTCGCGGATTTGCGCACCCGGCTCGCCGAAGCCGAGGAGACGCTGCGCGCCATTCGCACCGGCGAAGTCGATACGGTGCTCGTCCCGGGCAAGCACGGTCCGCACGTCTTCACGCTCCAGGGCGCCGAGCAGGCCTACCGTCGCCTCATCGAATCCATGAACGAGGGCGCCCTGATGCTCGGCGCCGACAAAACGATCCTCTACGCGAACCGGTCTTTTGCCCGCATGGTGAAGTGTCCGCTCGAGCAGGTTACGGGCGGATCTCTCCGCCGATTCCTGTCCGCCAAACACCAGGCCGAACTGCGGCCCCTGCTGCGTCGTCCTGGAAAATCCGGCACCAAAATTCAGGTGCGGCTCACCGCGTCCGACGGCTCATTCGTGCCCGCGCAGATCTCGCTCCGGTTGCTCACCGAAAGAGGCTCAGCGCACACCACGGTCGGCCTCATCGTCACCGACATGACCGACGCCCAGCGCAACGAGGAGCTGATGCGCGCGCTCACGCACCACGTCGTGCAGGGTCAGGAAACGGAGCGCGCCGACGTGGCCCTCAAACTTCACGACCACATCACGCAGTTGCTCTGCGCGATTCTCTTCCGTTGTCAGGCCCTCGTCGACGAGCTCACCGCCCGCCGCGGCCCCTCCCTCACCGAGGCGATGCGCCTGCGTGAGATGCTCGGCAAGACCGCCGAGGAGGTGGAGCGCATCTCCAACAATCTGCGCCCCGGCGTGCTCGAACAACTCGGCCTGATCGCCGTCCTCCATGCGAGCAGCACCGAATTCGCGAACCGCACCGGCGTCCTTGTAAAACTCGCCTGCGCCCGGATCACCCGGCTGCCCGCACGCGTCGAACTGGCGATCTACCGCATCTTTCAAGAAGCGTTGAAAAACGTCGAAACCCACGCCCGCGCCCGGGAGCTGGACGTGCGGCTGACGACGCCGGCGGGCCACGTGCTCCTCGTTGTTCGGGATGACGGTGTCGGTTTTGTTCCGCCCCACTTCCCTTCACGCCTGACCGGAAAAATCGGCGTGGGCCTCATCGGCATGCGCGAGCGCGCCGCCTCCGTTGGCGGCACCGTCACCGTAAAATCCGCCCGCCGCACCGGCACCGAAATCACGGTGCGGATTCCACTCCCTGCGGCGGACTAGCCTCCCCGTCGCCCCCGGACTCAGGCGCAGCGAATCTCTCTGCCCCCGGCCGGCCGGGTCACTTCAAACCAACCGGCAGGCCGCGTGTCGGGTCCGAATTCCGGACAGGCCGCCGTCAGCAATTGCCGGAGGTGTTCCCGGGCCCGCGCGATCCGGCTCTTGACCGTGCCGACATTGATGCCGAGGTCGCCGGCGATCTCGACATACGAGCGGTGCAGCAAATTCCGCATCGTGAGAATTTCGCGCGGTCGCTCTCCGAGTTGTTCCATACACGCGGCGACCAGCTCCGAAAATTCGTCCGCCATCGCGGTGCGGGCCGGGCCGGATTCGTGCGAGGCGATCAGGTCGGAAAACGTCGCGGCGTTTCCCTCGCCGAGGACCGTGTCCAACGAATCGGTCGTATGGCGTCCGCGCCGGACCGAATGCCAGTAGCGGTTGCGCGACAAATTCAGGGCGATCCGGTGCAGCCACGTTGCGAGCGAGGAATCGCCGCGGAACTTCGCGAGTCCGCGATGCGCCCGCAAAAACGCATCCTGCGCGATCTCCTCGGCATCGGCGCGATTGCGCAGCATCGCGAAAGCCACCGCGAACATTCGCTCGCGATAGCGTTCGATGATCTCGACGAAAGCCGGTTCGTCACCCGCATTAAACCGGCGGACAAGTTCGGCATCGATTTTTGCCTCGGCGCGGGCCTGAAGCAGACGGGCGGTAGCGACGCGGGCAACCGGTGAAGAGCCGGAAAAATCATTGATGGCGATCATGCCCACAGGTTACCGCACCCGCTTCGCCGCGCCTATGGGGTGAAAAGCTGACGATCGCGCCACCGGGCAGGCCTTCACCCCATAGCCCCTCGCTGGCCGCTGTCGTAGGCTCCCCGGCTCAACCCAAACCACTATGTCACTCGGAACCATCCTCCTGATTTTGCTCATTCTCCTGCTGGTCGGCGCCCTGCCCTCGTGGCCGCACAGCCGCCGCTGGGGCTACTATCCGAGCAGCGGTCTTGGTATCGTGCTCATCATCTTCATCGCCTTGCTGCTCACCAATCGGATCTGATTTCCGCCGCCCTCCAGCTGGCGAAAACCCAGTCGCGACGGCCGGGCTCGGGTAAGTCCACTGCGGGGGCTTAACGCCACGTTCCGCGCGATCCGAGTTGCCGACGAATCGCCGCCAACAGCGCCGTGGGTTGGTAGGGTTTGGTCAAAAACTCCGCGATCACG
>CALRZR010000260.1:0-10918 GCA_943372705.1 Opitutus sp. GAS368
CGCGTCCAGTTCGCTCTCGCCAAATCCGGCCTCGCGCCGGATTTTTTTGTGCCCGCACCATGCCCGACGCCCCCGTCGCCAACACCTCGCTCACGCCGCAGCCCGGCACGCTCTACGTCGTCGCCACTCCCATCGGCAACCTCGCCGATCTCACCGATCGCGCCCGCGCCATCCTCGGCGCCGTCGATCTCGTCGCCTGCGAGGACACCCGCACCACCGGCGGGCTCCTCACCCGCATGAGTCTGCGGCGCGATCTGATTTCCTATCACGATCACAACGAAACCGCCGCCGCCGAACACATCGCCGCCCTGATCGCCGCCGGCAAATCCGTCGCGCTCGTCAGCGACGCCGGCACGCCCGCCATCAGCGATCCCGGCTTCCGTCTCGTGCGCGCCTGCCGCCGGCGCAATATTCCCGTCATCCCGGTCCCCGGCGCATGCGCCATCGCCGCCGTCGTGAGCGCGAGCGGCCTGCCGACCAACGGCTTTCTCTTCGCCGGTTTCCTCATCGCCAAAACGTCCGCCCGAGTCGCATTCCTCAAAAAATACCGCGACTTCGAATTCACGCTCGCGCTCTACGAAAGCTGCCACCGCATCGACAAGTTCGCCGAGGAAATCGTGGAGCACCTCGGTCCCGATCGCGTGATCTGCATCGCCCGCGAAGTCACCAAGCTCCACGAAACGTGGCTCGTTGGCCGTGCCGCCGATGTCCGCGACCGCCTCCTCAAAGGCAGTCTCAAAGGCGAATTCGTCGTGCTCATCGCTCCGCCGGACTTCGTGCTCTGACGCCCATGTCTTCGCCTTCCGTCGCCATCATCGATATCGGCAGCAATTCGATCAAAATCCTCGTCGCCACCCGCGGCGCCGACGCCGGTGTCGCAGCGCTCCACCACCGCACGATCGACGCCCGTATCAGCGCCGGCATTTCCAAGACGGCCCCCGTCCTCAGCGAAGACGGCATGGCGCGCGGACTCGCCGCCATTCAATCCCTCCTCGCCGACGCCGCGCCCTACGCCCCCACCCGCACCGTGCTCGTCGCGACCAGTGCGGTGCGCGATGCCCTCAACGGCCCCGATTTCCGCGCCCGTGTCAAATCCGCCACCGGCCACACCATCCGCATTCTCAGTGGCGACGAGGAGGCCAACCTCATCGGCGCCGGGCTCACCTGCGATCCCGCGCTCGCGGCATTCGAAAACTTCTACGTGTTCGATCTCGGTGGCGGCAGCCTCGAGTGCCTCGCTTTCCGCGACCGCCGCATCGCCCAAGCCATGAGCCTCCAACTCGGCTGCGTCCGCCTCACCGAAAAATTCGTCGCCGACTCCACCGAGCCTTTCGGCGAACCCTCCGCCACCACCATCGCCGCCCACACCCACGCCACCGTCGCCGCGGCCGGCTTTGTCTTTTCGCTGCCCGCCCGCGCCGTCGCCGTTGGCACCGGCGGCACCGTCACCACCGTGCGCACGATCCTCGCCGCCCGCGCGGGCACCGCCCTCGAACAGACCTCGCCTGTCGTCACGCTCGCGCAGCTTCGCGAGCTGCTCGCCTTCCTCGGAGCGATGCCCCTTTCCGCGCGCCGACAAATTTCCGGGCTACCTCCGGCCCGCGCCGACGTCTTTCCCGCCGCCCTCGCCACCATGATCGCCCTCGCCGAGCTCGGCGGCCTCGACGCTTTTCTGCACTCGTTCTACAACCTCCGCTACGGCCTCGCCGCCGAAGCGCTCGAAACCCTTTCCTCCTAACTCCGGCGTCCTCCCCTTCCCCTCCATGCCTCCCTCCGCCCTCCCCAGTCGTCGCTCGTTTCTCAAATCGTCCGCGCTCGCCGCCGCCGCCGCGACTCTGCCCCGCTTCGCGATCGGCCAGCCCGGCCCGTCCGCCAACGGCAAAATCAACGTCGCCTGCATCGGCGTGGGCGGCCGCGGCTGGTTCGCCGTCTCCGAGTTGCTCAAGCTGCCCCACGTGAACATCGTCGCCCTCTGCGATGTCGACCAACTGATGGTCGACTCCACCGTCAAGAAGGCCGCCGAACTTGCGAAAACCGCGCAGCTCACCGGCCCCGCGCTGAGCACGGCGCCCGTCTTCAAAGACTACCGCGCGATGTTCGCCACCATGGCCGGCAAAATCGACGCCGTCACCGTTTCCACGCCCGACCACCACCATTACCCGGCGGCGATGCTCGCGATCAAACACGGCAAACACGTCTACGTCGAAAAACCCCTCACCCATTCCGTCGGCGAAGCCCGCGCCCTCCGCGCCGCGGTAAAAAAATACGGCGTGATTTCGCAGATGGGCAATCAGGGCCGCGCCACCGACGGCATTCGCTTGATGAAGGAGTGGACTGATGCCGGCGTGCTCGGCAACGTCCGCGAAGTGCGCGCCTGGTCGCCGCCGTTCCCCGATCGCTACTACACGCCGCCGCCATCACTCCCGCTTCCCGCGCAAACGCCCCCCTCCACCCTCGATTGGGATCTCTGGCTCGGGCCCGCCGAGAAACGCCCCTATCACTCCCTCTATCAACCCCAGAAATGGCGCGGCTGGTGGAGCTTTGGCAACGGCATGCTCGGTGACTGGGCCTGCCACACGCTCGACGCGCCGTTCTGGGCACTCGATCTTGGCGCGCCGATCTCCGTCGAAGCCCAAGTGAGCTCGGTAAGCCCCGAGATCGTGCCCGATTGGGCCGAAGTCACCTACCAATTCCCCGCCCGCGGCGCGCGTCCGCCGGTCACGCTGAAATGGCTCGAAGGCACGAGCAAGAAGCCCGCCGCACCCGCAAGCTGGGACGCGAAAGTCCCCTTCCCCGACCGCGGCATGTTGATGCTCGGCGACAAAACCACGCTCTTCGCCCCGGGCGGCCGTCCGGACAGCCCGCGCCTCCTGCCGAACGACGTGATGGAGGAATTCAAAAAGAACCGCCCACCCGCATCGATCCCGCGCGTCGTCGGCGGCCCGGTGAAAGAGTGGATCGACGCCATCCGGAAAACGGGTCCGCTCCCCGGATCGAATTTCGAATACTCCGTGCCGCTCAGCGAAATGGTCCTCCTCGGCGTCGTCGCCGTGCGCACCGGCAAACGCCTCGAATGGGACGCGAAAGCCGGCCGCATCACCAACGACCCCGCGCTCGACAAGCTCGTGCAGATCACCGCCCGCGACGGCTGGAAAGTCTGAGCCGCACGCGGCCACGCTGTTGCCGCGAGCGTGGGCGAGCGGCTCTCCCTCCGCGCTCTTACGCTCGACGACTCCGTCCCGACCACCCGCCCGACTCACAACCGCGACTCGTGCACGTGCGCCGGCGGCGGGCCCGGTTTCTTCCTCGGCTTCACCGGCGTCGCCACGAGGCGCTTCGCCTTCGCCGCCGCTTTGGCGAGCTTGCGCAACTGCGCGATCTGCTCCGCAAAATCCTTCGGCAGCGGCGCGCGCAGATCGAGCGTCTTGTGCGTGATCGGATGCGTCACCACGAGATGCTCTGCATGCAGCATCACGCGCGCGGGCTGCTGCTTCAGGCGTGCGTCCGGCTTCCAGCCATACACCGCGTCCCCCAGCAGCACGTGGCCGAGCGACTTCATGTGCACGCGGATCTGATGCGTTCGCCCCGTGTGAATTACGCAGCGCATGAGCGTCGCGATTTTTCCAAACGACTCGACCACCTCCCAATCCGTGTGCGCGTCCTTCCCGTGCATCTCGTGATCGTCCTGCCGTTCCTTGTCGATGACGGTCATCTTGTGACGGTGCTGCTGGTTGCGCCCGATGGCTTTCTTGATGCTGCCGCTCAACAAACCCGGCGCGCCCGCCACCAGCGCGAGATATTCTTTGTGCAGCGTGCGCTCGGAAAACTGCTCCGCCAGTCCGCGGTGCGCCTTGTCGTTCTTCGCGACGATGATGATGCCCGTCGTTTCGCGATCGAGCCGGTGCACGATGCCCGGCCGCTCCACGCCGCCGATGCCGCTCAGGCTTCCGGCGCAGTGCGACAGCAACGCGTGCACCAGGGTGTCCTCGCCCGTGGCCGCACCAGGATGCACGACCATGCCCGACGCTTTGTTCACCGCGAGCAAGTGTTTGTCCTCGAAAACCACATCGAGCGGGATGTCCACCGCCCGCAGTTCCGCCGGCTTGGTCTCCGGCATGGCAAACTCTAGCGTGTCGCCGCCCGCCACGCCTTGATCGCGTTTGATCGCCGCCCCGCGCAGCGTCACGAGTCCGGAATCAAACGCCCGCTGGATCGCCGTCCGGCTGTGATCGGGAAACGCCAACGCCAGCGCTTTGTCGGCGCGCAAACGGCGGATTCCTTCGGGAACGGTATAGGTATGGGTCATGAGCGACCCACACCAAGGCAGAGCCGCTCGATCTCGGCGAGCGCGGCGTTGCGCACCTCCGCCGGCACCGCGGCGACCGCCCAACCGTTGCGCGCCACCTGCGCGAGTTCCGCCCGCGTGAAATTCAACTCCAGCGCCAGCGCTGTGTATTCCTCGACGAGCGTGTTCCCGAAACTCAACGGATCGTCCGTGCTCACCGTGCAGCGCACGCCCGCCTTCATCAGCCGGCGGATCGGATGCTCGCGCAGCGCCGGCACCACCTTGAGTCCGACGTTGCTGATCGGGCACACGTCGAACGTCACACCTCGGTCCGCCGCGAGCTTTACCACCGCGGGATCTTCGATCGCGCGCACCCCGTGCTGCACGCGTTTTACTCCGAGAAATTCGATCGCTTCGCGCACGCGCGCCGCCCCGTCGAATTCGCCAGCGTGGCACTTGGTGACCTTGCCCGCCGCCCGCGCCCGCGCCCACACTTCCGCCGTTTCCGGCACCGTCGGCATCGTCTCAAATCCGTGCAGGTCGATCCCCGCGAGCCCTTCCCAGTTGTGCAGTTGATCGATGGTCGGGCGCAGATCCCCGTTGATATCGCTGCGCAGCATCCCGGTGAACACCCGCACCTCCAACCCCACCGGCGCGGCTGCCTGAATCGCCGCGATAATCTCCGGTCCGGGCACGTTGATAAACTTCGTCACCGGCAGGTGAAAACTCGTCTCCACGTAGCGCACGTTTTGCGCGACGTGTTTGGCAAACATCACCTTCGCGGCCTCGTAGTAGCGCTCCGCCGACGTGAACCAAGGCAGCGCGTGGTCGAGCAGGATTTTCTCGAAATCAGGAAACGTCGGGTAGCGGTGGCTCCGCTCGCGAAACGCCGGCTTCGCCCCCCACCGCTCCGGTTGCCACGCGTGCAGCAACTCATACGGCAACGCCCCCTCGACATGCAGGTGCGTCTCCGTTTTCGGCAGCGCGTGAATGAAGCCTGCGAGCGATGTGTCGGTCTCGCCCATGCCTCACTTCGTCCCGAGCAAATACTCCGGGTTAAGTTTGTGCAGCGCCTTCGGCACAAAAATGCCGTCCTTCCGGACCAGCTTTCCGTCGAAGAAAATTTCCCCGCCGCCGTATTCCGGACGCTGGATACAGACCATGTCCCAGTGCACCTGCGACTTGTTGCCGTTGCCCACGCCCTCGTAAGCCTGCCCCGGCGTGAAGTGGAACGAGCCCGCGATCTTTTCGTCGAACAAGATGTCGCGCATCGGCTCGAGGATGTGCGGGTTGAAGCCCAACGCGAACTCGCCGATGTAGCGCGCGCCCGCGTCGCTATCGAGAATCTCGTTCAGGCGCTTCGTGTTGCTCGAGGTCGCCTCGACGATTTTGCCCTTCTTGAACACGAGCCGGATATTGTCGAACGACGCCCCGAGATAAACCGTCGGCGCATTGTATTGGATCACACCTTCGACGCTGTCCTTCACCGGGCAAGAAAACACCTCGCCGTCCGGGATATTTCGCAGACCGCCGCAGGGTTGCGCGCCGATGCCCTTGATCGAGAAATTCAAATCCGTGCCCGGTCCTTTGATCTGCACGCGGTCCGTTTTCTTCATCAGGGCCGCGAGCGCATCCATTCCCGGCACCATCCGGCCGTAATCGAGCGTGCACACCTTGAAGTAGAAATCTTCAAACGCCTCCGTGCTCATCGCCGCCTGTTGCGCCATCGCCGCCGTCGGCCAGCGCAACACAACCCACTTCGTCTTGCCGACGCGGTGATCGAGCACCGGCTTCATCAACCGCGAGACCAGCTGCACCTTGTCTGACGGCACGTCCGAAGCCTCGAAAATATTCTCCGAGCCGCGCAGCGCAATGTAGGCATCCATCTTCTGCATCCGCGCCAGCTCAATCTCGGCCGACGGCGCGAACTGCGCTTCCTCGGCTCCCAACGCCAGCTCGCGCGTGATGCGTGCGCGGTGGATCTGCACATACGGGTAAGCCCCGCGCGCCCGCGTCGCCCGCACCAGCGCGATCACCATGGCATCCGGCACGTCAAACGCGTCGATCAGCACGCGCTCCCCTTCCTTGAGTTCCGTCGAGAAGCCCGTGAGGCCGGCTGCGAGTTGGTGGAAGCGCGGATCGATAATCATGGTCGTCCACTACACGCCACCTGCGCACCCGCCTGCAAGCGAAAGCTCGGGAGGAATTCCCCTACCTCACTGTCGCCCGGGCCCCGACCTGCGGGAAACAAATCCGTCCCACCGCCTCGTCGAAATCGCCCGCCCCGCGGATGATGTCGATCTCCAGCCGCAGGTAGTAGAGCGGCAGCGGACACAACCGCGTCTCTGCAATGCGCACCGCGTCCTTTTCCGTCGTCACGAGGCACTCCGCGCCTTCGGCCTTCGCCATCGCGAACAACTCCGCGAGGTCGCTCTCCTCGTAACGATAGTGATCGAGGTAGCGCTCCCGCGCCACGAGCAGCGCCCCGAGATCGCGGAGAAATTTTTCAAAGCTCTCCGGTGTCGCGATCCCGCTGAACGCCAGTGCCCGCTTGCCCTTCAAGAAGGTCAGCGGCTCGCGCGCTCCCGGCGCATCCGCCGGCACACCGAAGCGCTGGAGATACTGCGGACGGTGCGCGCACTCGATCAGATCCACGTCGGGATTGTGCTCCTTGATCATCGCCTCGAGGTCTGGATCGCGCTGGCCGTTGGACTTCGTCAGAAAAATATAACTCGCCCGCTTCAGGTGCTTGATCGGCTCCCGCAAAATTCCCCGCGGCAGCAAGTTTCCGTTTCCAAAGGGATTGGTTTTATCGACGAGCAACAGATTCAGGCTGCCCTTCAGCGGCAGGTATTGAAACCCGTCGTCGAGCACCAGTGTGTCGCAGCCAAATTTCTTGATCGCATACGCTCCGGCCTTCACGCGGTTCTTGTCCACCAGCACGATTACGCCCGGCAAATTGCGCGCGAGCATGTAGGGCTCGTCACCCGCCTCCTCGCTGTTCAACAACACATTTTTCCCGTCGCTCACGATGCGCGGCGGCGGCTCCTCGGCGTGCGTCAGCGCCCACCACCATTTTTGCCAGAGCGGCGCCGACTTGCTTTTGTAACCGCGGCTGAGGATCGCGACTTTCCGCCCGCGGTCGCGCAGCGCCTTCGCAAATTTCTCGACCACTGGCGTCTTGCCCGTGCCGCCGACAGTCAGATTGCCGACCACGACCACGAGACAGCCGAGCGGCTGGTCGCGAAAAAAAATCCGATGCCGATAGAGCCACCAGCGCGACTGCACGATGCCGCTGAACAACCACGACAAACTCTGCAAAAACGCCCCGTAGATCGCCGCCCCCGTGTCCGCCCGCCGCCCGAGAATGACATCGATCGTGTAGAGTTCGAGGGCGTTGATTTTTTTCTTCAGCCAGGGCTGTGACATGTGCGAAACGGGAATACAGGTTGACGCCCCGGTTTTCGTAAACTGTTTTCGCGGTGCCTACGCGCACAAATCATGAGCTATAAACTCTTCATTCCCGGTCCCATTGCCGTCTCGGAAAAAACGCTCCGTGCCATGTCGCAGCCCATGATTGGGCATCGCAGCACGGATTTCGTGGCGCTCTACAATTCCATCCAGCCGGAGCTCCAGGCTCTCTGCTACACCAAGGACCCGGTCTATCTGTCCACCAGCAGCGCGTGGGGCGTGATGGAGGGGTCCCTCCGCAACGTCGTGAAAAAGAAGGTGCTCAATTGCATGAACGGCGCCTTCTCCGACAAGTGGTATGATGTCGCCCTCCGCTGCGGCAAACAGGCCACCGCCCTCAAATTCGAATGGGGCCAGCCCGTCGACCCCGAGGCCATCCGCAAGGAACTCGCCACCGGCGCCTACGACGCACTCACGCTCATTCACAACGAGACGTCGTGCGGATGCATGAGCGACCTCCCCGCGATCATGGCCGTCGTCCGCGAATTCCCCGACGTCATCGCGATCATCGACACCGTGAGCTCGCTCAGCGCGATGCCCATCAAGAAAGACGAACTCGGTATCGACATCCTCGTGGCCGGTTCGCAAAAGGCCTTCGCCCTTCCTCCCGGCCTCTCGTTTCTCTCGGTCTCCCAGAAGGCCCTCAACCGCGCCGCGACGATGCCCGACCGCGGCTACTATTTCGACTTTGTGGAGTTCCAGAAGAACCACGAGGCCGGCATGACCCCGAGCACGCCCGTCATCTCGCTCTTCTACGCGCTCCGCTCGAAGCTCGACGACATCAAGGCCGAGGGCCTCGAAGCCCGCCACGCCCGCCACGCGCGCCTCAACAAAACCGTCCGCGACCACATCCTCGCGAAGGGCTTCACGATGTTCCCGAAGGCTGGCTACGGCTCCGTCACGCTGAACTGCTTCGCGAACAACCTGAACTACGACCTCGCCGCGCTGAACAAGACGCTGAAGTCGAAGCACAAGCTCGTGATCGACGGCGGCTACGGCAAACTCAAGGGCAAGACCTTCCGCATCTCGAACATGGGTGACGAGACCGACGAGACCATCGCCTCGATGCTCGCGTCCTTCGACGCCGCCCTCGCCGAGACCCCGAAACTGGCGATGGCGTAAGAGCGCAGTCAGAATTCCCTTTTGACTCCCTCTCCCGTAGGCGCCACGTCTGTGGCATGGCCGCCGTCCGCACCAAATCGCTTCGTGTGACAACCGCTTCTGCACGCCGTGCCGCCGGCCGAGATTCGTCCAGTGTGAATCGCCTGCGCAGGCTGGAAGCCAGAGTTGCGCGTGCACTCGCCGCCGTCGAAGACGAGCTCGACTACCGCCTCGCCGACGCCCGCTGGCAAAATCACCTCAAGAACCAGACACGTCTCTACACCCCCGAGGAGGTGAAGCGTGACCTGGGACTATCGGTTTGAGGCCGACGCGCTGCGTGATCTCCGCCAACTCGGCCCCTCGGTGAGGGCCGAGATCATCGCCTACCTCGACCAGCGCATCCGGGGTGCCACCGATCCGAAGCAGTTCGGCAAACCTCTCCGCGGAAAACTCAAAGGCTATTGGCGCTATCGCGTGCGGGACTTCCGCATCCTCTGCCGCCTGGAGGACGAAATTTTTTAGTGGTGGTCATCGCCGTCGGCCATCGCTCAAAAATCTACGAGGGTTGATTGTCACCGCAGTTTTTTAGACAAGCGACGTCCCTTCGGTTTTTCGTCTTTTCACGCAGGATCTTCACCCCCGGCATGCCACGCGATCATCGCCGATGCAGCAAAAACCATCGGTATAATTCCGCATTGTCGTAAGTCTCCGTCCACGCGTCGTGTCCGGCGTCGGGATATACCGTGAGCCGCACATTATTGTTACCGCTGACCCTTTTCACGGCGTCGATCATGCGCTCAGACTCGGAGAGCGGGACTGCGGTATCTTTTCCTCCGTGGAAAACCCAGATTGGTAGTGATTGCAGAGCCGGACGTTTCGCCGGTAGTCCGGCGCCGATGTCGACCAAGTCGCCTCCTCCGCAGATCGGCGCAATGGCGGCGAATCGGTGGGGATGCCTCAGGCCGAGACTCCACGCCCCAAACCCGCCCATGCTAAACCCGGTCATGTAAACCCGTGCCACGTCCACTCGATATTTTGCCGAGACCTCGTCCAAGAGCGCGAGCAATGCATCGGCATCCCAACCTTGGCCGACCGGAGATTGCGGTGACACGACGATGAACTCGGAAGCCACTATCTTTGCGGCTTCCGATGGGGTTTGGAGCGTAGAACTTTCAACCGTCGTCGTCTCGATGAGTTTCGGCGGTCCATTTTTCAGCAGCAGCGCCAAATTCGCGCCCGCTTGGCCCGCGCCGTGGAGAAACAGCATGATCGGCCACCGCCGCTCGGTTTGGGTCCCGTAAACCGAGGGCAAAAACAGCAGATAGTCGTAAGCAACCGACTTGGACAACGTGGTCCTGAAAGAACCGCTCCGTTGAATGCGACTGGCGACGTCAGCACCGAAAACTTTCCCGCTCGAAGCAAGGAGCAGAGCAATGAGAAATCGAAAGCCGACCATGCCTGTTTTCTGACATCCCGGGCGCCGAAGCCAAGATTCGTGTTCACGGGACGATTCTCCACGAAACTTGCGCAAACCGAAATTCGCTGCGCCTTCCATCGGCAGATCGGCAAGGCCACCCGATCCGCACACGCGTTTCCTCGCGGAAACGTTTCGCAACGATTGGGCCATCAGCCCGGGCCCGGCCATGGCTTTACGCGCCGCCGCGCAAGTTCGCCGTCGCCGACCGATGCGGCGCTCCGCACTCGCCGGCCCGCCTCTTTCGTGGTGCTCGCCTGGATCAACTTCGCGAACCAACCGAGCTGCACTCGCACTGTCGCACCGGTCGCAGTCACTCCGGCCACTTCTGCCTTCGAACCCATCGCCGACGACCAGCTCTTCGTCGGCCTGCGCGACCGCTCTCTCGTGATTCTACCCAACGAAAAACGGCCCGCGCATCGTGCTCCTTGGCCCTTGAACGTCGCGGCCGGCGCGGAATAGTCGGGCCGCCATGACCTGCCCCGCCCGCGTCACCACTTTCCTCGCGTTCACTACCATGCTCGCGTTCGCGGCACCGCCACAAGCTGTCCACACCACCGGCACCGGCGCCGTCGCCTCGACCAGTG
>CALRZR010000261.1:0-10866 GCA_943372705.1 Opitutus sp. GAS368
GAAGACCGGAGAGAGGAGGAGACGGGGAGAGGGGACGAAAGGGGAAACTGGGGGATGGAGGGAGAAAGAGAAAGATTACGAGAAAGAGAACGAATTGGGGGGAAGGTGCGGGGTTGAAAACGTGAGGCGGAGGGGGGAGGGTCGGCAAATGTCATTTGACGAATTTCAAGCAGCGGTGGCGAGCGGTGCGGCGGCGCCGGCGGGCGTGAGCGGGGCGTTGCAGGCGCTGTGGCACGACGCGCGGGGCGACTGGGATGGCGCGCATGAATGTGCGCAGGAAGACAAGTCGCGCGATGGTTCTTGGGTGCACGCTTACCTGCATCGGAAGGAAGGCGACGAGGGGAACGCGGGCTACTGGTATGCGCGGGCGGGGCGGTCGATGCCGGCGAAGGGTGTGACGCTCGACGCGGAGTGGGCGGCGATGGCGCGCGAGTTGTTGGCGCGGTGAGGAGGGCGGTGCGGTGAAGGTGCGGGGAACCGCATCTTAACAGATGCGGCTACGGAGGGAGCCGAGATGCGGCTACGGCAAGGCAGGCTGCGGGCGGGAACTATTTCTTGCCCATGCCGCCGTAACCGAAATCGCCGGAGCGCATGTAGGTTTTCTGGACGGCGTCTTTCGCGGCGGCGCCGGCGGTGGAGTCGGACTTCATGATCATGTTCGCGTTGTCGGCGAGGTCGGCCATGTTTTTGAGGCGCTCGTCTTCGGCATACATGAGGAGTGCGCGGCTCTCGGCGCTGGAGCCGAAGAGCGGGAGCGTCCAGCGGTTCAGGGCGCGGTCGGAGTCGGAAATATAGCGGCGCATCGCGAGGGCGGTGAGGCCCTTCTTGGTGTGGATCTCGCGTTCGGAGAAGATCGGCGGTCGTTTTTCCTGCACGACGTATTTTTCGAGGCGGACGATCGCGTTTTTGGGTTTGTCGGTCTCGCGGAGATCGGCGGCTTCTTCCTCGGCTTTTTTCGCGAGCTCGGCGGCAGTGGGCGGCGGAGGAGGCGGGGGCGGCGGGGTGAATTTCGGCATCGAGTGCGCGAGCATCGTGGCGACATCGCCCGAGATGGCGCGGGCGCGGCGCGGGGCGGCGGGCTCGGTCGTGGCGGGCTGCGGCGCGGGGGCGGTGGGCGGAGTGGTGACGGGGGCGCCGGAGACGGTGTGGGCGGCGGGATTGGCCGGGCTGGCGGGGGCGGTTTGCGCAGCGAGGGGTGACGCGACGTCGAGGGCAAGAGTAACGGCGAGGGCGAGCGCGGCGGACGAAAAAGGGAGGCGGGCCATAGGAGAAGAGAAACGTGAGAGGGCGAGGGGTTCCGTGCAAGTTTTCGGACGGGCGACGGCGGACGGGGGTGGAGCTGTTGTGGCGGGAGGGGCGGGGCGGCTCAATCGCGATTTTTTCGGGGGCGCAGGCGATGGTGGGCGTGGAGTGGTTCGACCGCACGCTAACGCGGCGGCTACGGAGAATTTGCGCCGGGAGCGGATTGGGCAGTGAGGCGGTCGCGTTCGGAGACGAGTTGGGCGGCGATGCTGAGGGCGATCTCGTGCGGGTGATTTGTGCCGAAGGGGAGGCCGACGGGGCAGAAGAATTTTTCGGCGAGGGCGGGGGCGAGGCCGTCGGCGACGAGTTCGCGGCGGAGGACGGCGGCTTTCGCGGCGCTACCGATGACGCCGATGAACGGGAAGGCGCGCGTGGCGAGGGCACGGTGGAGGATGGGGCGGTCGGTGCGGTGGCCCTGAGTCATGCACAGCACGAAGGCATCGGCGGGCAGCGTGTCGACCGCGGCGGCGAGATCGGCGAGGTGCGTGGCGCGGAGGTGGCGGGCGCGGGGGAGTTTTTCGAGCCACTCGGGGCGCGTATCAAAAACGGTGAGACTGCACGGCAGGGGCAGCAGGACGGGGATGAGGGCTTGAGCGATGTGGCCGGCGCCGAAGATCACGATGGGCCAGACGGTGGCGAGGTGGGGCTCGAAGTAGAGTTTGACGGCGCCGCCGCAGGTCATGCCGACGTCGCCCTTGAGCGTCCAAGTGACGAGGCGCGGGGCGGAGATTTTTTGGGCGAGGAGATCTTGCGCGAGGGCGAGGGCCTGGGCTTCGACGCGGCCGCCGCCGATGGTGCCGGTGTGTAGACCGGCGGCGGTGACGAGCATTTTGGCGCCGGTATCCTGCGGGACGCTGCCGAGCGCCTCGATGAGGGTGACGAGCACAAACGGGGTCGCGGAGGATTCGAGGGCGACGAGCTGTTCGTAGAACGTGGGCTTGGAGGGCGAAACGGACATGGTGCGGCGGCGGGGATGTCCAAACAGGTTTCCCCGCGGATGGCACGGATGAACACGGATGAAACCGGCGATCCCTTACACGGGCTTAACAATTCTCCCGCTGGCGGGAGACAGGCGCTTAACAAAGCGGTGCGATACTCGCGGCGGTTCGGAAACAACAACTCTCCGCTCTCGGGCGGTTTAAAAAATTACCCAATGAAAACGTCTTCAGTCGCAGCAGTGTGTCGTCGTGTGGTGGTGGTCGGTTGTGTCGTCGCGGCTTCGGCCGCGTGGGCGCAAGGTCCGCGGGGCGGTGCGCCCGGGCGCGCGCAACCGCCGGCGCCCCCGGCTCCGGTGCCGGCCCCCGTGGTGAATCCAGCGCCGGTGGCGCCGCCGCAGGGCAATCCAAACGGTGGCGGTCGGGGCGGCCAACCGGTGAACGGGTTGGGGCAGCCGTTGGCGGGACTGACGGCGGAGCAGTTGGCGGCGTTCAATGTGGGGCGCGGGGAGTTTCGGAATCAGGAGACGGCGGCGAGCGGTCTCGGGCCGATTTTCAACGATGTCTCGTGTGTGGCGTGTCACGACGCGGGCGGGATCGGCGGCGCGAGCCGGCGGACGGTGACGCGGTTTGGGCGCACGGTGGACGGCGTGTTTGATCCGCTGGAGCATCTCGGTGGATCGCTGTTGCAACAACGGGCGATCGATCCGGCGGCGCGCGAGTTTGTGCCGCGCGAGGCGAACACGGTGGCGCGGCGGGTGACGACGCCGCTGTTTGGGGCGGGGCTGATCGAGGCGATTCCGGACAGCGCGATCGTGCTCGGCACGCTGCGCGCGAAGCCGGCGGGGATCGCGGGAAAAGTTTCGGTGGTGCGCGATGTCGTGAGCGGCGAGAATCGAATTGGGCGTTTCGGATGGAAGGCGCAGCAGGCGACGATCCTCGCGTTTTCCGGGGACGCGTATGTGAACGAGATGGGGATCACGAACCGGTTTTTCCCGACGGAGAATGCACCGAACGGGAACGCGGAGCTGCTGGCGCGGTTCGACCGCGTGGCGGATGTGGAAGACGAAATTGACCCGGCGAACGGCAAGGCGGATATCGACCGCGCGGCGGATTTCATGCGCCTGCTTGCGCCACCGGCGCGCGGTGCGCTGACGGCGTCAGCGGCGGCGGGCGAGGCGGTTTTTACGCGGCTGGATTGCGCGGTGTGTCACACGCCGACGATGCGGACCGGGCGTCATGACATCGCGGCGCTCAGCGAAAAGGACGTGGGATTGTATTCGGATTTGTTGCTCCACGACATGGGCGCGCTCGGCGACGGCATCGTGCAAGGGACGGCGGGCGCGCGGGAGATGCGCACGGCGCCGTTGTGGGGCCTGCGGTCGCGGCCGACATGGTTGCACGACGGACGCGCGAACACGATCGACGCAGCAGTGCGCGGTCACGCGGGTGAAGCGCAGAGTTCGCGTGGCCGCTATGTGGCGCTGAGTGCGGCGGAGCGGCAGCAGCTGCTCGACTTTCTGAATACGCTGTAAGTGTTGCGCGGGCTACGGGCCCGCGACGAAAGGGGCCGCGCGCCCGCCTTGGCTCACCGAGCGGAGGCGGGCTTTTTGCTTGGCGGGTTTATTGCGGATCGGAGACGCGACCGAGGAAGAGGCAGGCGCCGCTGGCGCGGTGCTGGATGGCGAAGAGGAAGGGGCGGTCGACGCGGACGGTGACCACGGGTGGACCGATCGTCGCACTTGTAATTCCGGTGACCGCGATGGCGGTCGCGGCGGCGGCTTCTGTGCCGGCTTCATCGACGTCGACGAAGGTCTTCTGAAAGACTTTCGAGATGTAGGGTTTCTCCTGCAACAGGGCGATTGGAACGATGCCGTCGAAATTCGCGCGTGATGGATCGAAGGCGTTGCTCATTCCGAGCGTTTTCAGCGCGTCGGACAGGTCGATCGTGGAACCGGCGATTTTGGACTTGGGCAGATGAAGGGCCACGTTGCTACGCGTGGTGCTGCCCAGCGTGGACCAGCGCGCGAAGTGTTCCGGGGTGAGGCGAGCCGCGGCAGTTGCGATGGTCTGGCCCTGATCGGGGAGAATAATCACGTATTGGAGTTCCCGGCCAAGGTAGTCGAGGGTGACGACGGTGAGGCCGTCTTCGGCAGAATAGCCGCGCAAGGAGGTGTCCACCATCGTTGGAACGAGGCGGCTCGTGGTCGGAGTAGGATGAAAGGCCTGCGACGAGGTGACCGCGGAGTGGAACGGTGAGTCCCAAGGGGCCTTCACATAGAGGGCGTTGACGAGCACAAGGCGCGTGACGGGGCTGAGTCCGCCCTGAGGAATCAGTCCGAGGATTTTTTGTTTCGTCTGACCGGCGACCCAATCGTTGATCGTGACGCGGGAGCCCTCGGGGCTGGCGATAAAATCGGTGAACTGCAGGGGGGCGCCAAAGCCATCGTTCATCAGAGTAAGAAACGACTCGCGGAATGGATAGCCGGGTTGGCCGAAAAGGCGGTTGGCGGCGTTCCACTCGATGGGTTCGATGCGTTGGGTGGGCGTGGTGCGGGCTTGGGCGAGCGGAATGGTTCTCGTGGCGGCGTCGGCGAGGGCCGTGCGGAGGGCGGAGAATTCGGTTTGGAGCGGAGCGTTGTCGGCGGGGAAGCGGAGCACGCGGGCCATCTCGGTGCGAGTGTCTCCGGCGGCGCCGGCGTAGGCGAGGGCGAGGGCGCTCTGGATGGAATAGGGGGAGAGCGCGAAATTGGGATCTTCGGTGATGGCGGCGACCCGGCGGTAGAGGTCGATGCCGACGGCGTTGGTGGCGCGGCCGACGTCGAATCCGGCGGCGGGCGGGGCGGCCTCGTAGATTTCGGCGAGAGCGACGCCGGTCTGGCCGGAGACGCCGCGCACGTGGAGCGAGTAGGAACCGGCGCGCAGCGTGACGAGGAGCGCGGCATCGTTGGCGCTCGCGAGATCGAAGGCGCCGACGGCGCGGCCGGCGTCTTGGAGCGTGGTAGCGGCGGCGGGACCGTCGCTGCGCCAGTTGTCGTTGGCGGCGACGAGGGTGTTGCCGGAGAACAGTTCGATGGACGGATCGGCGAGGACGCCGGGGACGTTGAACTGAGTCAGGGAAGGGCCGACGCCGCGGAGGAGGAGGCGGAGTTCGCCTTCGCCGGCGACGACAAAACCGATGACGACGATGCCCTCGCCGTTTTCGACGCGGGCGCGGGAGGAGATGTTGGCGAAACGGGCGGAGGTGGCGGTCGGCGTGGCGGTCGCATCGTAGAATTCGAGGAGAGCGAGGCCGGAGGCGTCGGTGGCGGAGCGGCACTGTGCAGTGAGGGTGCCGACGGCGGCTTGGCCGAGGAGCGCGGCATCGCCGGGGGCCGTGTTGCTCGCGGCGGCCAGCGGAAATGCGCCGACGTAGGCGGAGGCGACCTGGGCATCGGTGGCGAAGGCGGCGGTTTTGCCGGCGCTGGTGGTGGCGCGGAAAAGTTCGAGCGCGGGGTCACGGAGCGGGTTGGCGACGCCGTAAGGACGCAAGCCGGGGCCGACGGCACGCACGAGCAGGGGCAGATTTCCCGTGCCCTGCACGACGGCGCCGGCGACGAGGGCATCGGCGCCGCTACCCGCGACGGCGCGGACGGAGAGATTGGTGAGACGCGCGGGATACGAGGTAGCTCGCGTGCGGGTCGGGTCGACGGTGGCGGGTGAGACGGTCCAGCCGGTGGCGGGCGCGGGCGGTGATATGGCCGGGGGTAGTGTTAACGGTGGCGGTAGCGCGGGTGGAGTGGTTTGGGCGAACGCGAACGAGGTGAAGGCGAGCAGGGCAGGGAGGATGCGTGCGTGGCTTTTCATATGCGGGAGCGCGCGGGCGGAGTTGAAACGCGGAACGGGCTGGCTGGCAGGAGAGACGTCAGGGAACCTCGTAGATTTCGAGGAGGACTTCGCCGCCGGTGTGGTCGGCGCTGGTGACTTGGGCGGTGTAGGCGCCGGGGCCGAACGGGAGTGCGTAGACGACGTCGAGGGTGCCGGCCGGAATGGGGAAGAGTCCGACCTTGGCGAGTGTGGCGGCAAGTTCGGCGTCGGGGTTTTTCCCTTCCGAGGTGAGCAACGCCCGGTAGTGCGGGTAAGTTCTTTCGAAGCCATTTGAATCGAAGATACGGACCACGGGCGCGCGCAGCGGGGCGGCGACGCCGAAGGCGGCCAAGCTGGGGCCGATGGCGCGAACGACGAGCAGCTTGCCGCCGCCCCACCCACCACCGACGACAAAACCCGCGGTCAGCGCTTGGCCGGCTCCGGCGGCGACGAGGCCGCGCGTGGAGAGATTGATGCAGCGGGTGAGGGGGCCGACAGCGACGGTAACGACTTGGGAGCGGCGTGATTGGCCGAGAGGGGGGACGGTAATGAGTTGGTAAGCACCGGCGTCCGACGGAGAGATTCGTGGAATCGTGAAAACGTGGCTCGTGGCGCCGGGGACGCGAGTGCCGCCTTTAAACCACTCGACGGGGAGACCGGCGGCGTCGGGCACTGTTAGCACCACCTTGTCGTCGAGCGGCGCGGTGATGTGGGCGCCGGCCATGCTTGCGGCATCAGCAGGGACCATTTCGAGAGCGAGTGTCGTGCGGCCGGCGAATGGCGTGGGATTCACTTCAGTCACATCGGTGCGGGGCACGGTCGGTAGGGTAGCGGGTGGATTCGGGTTCAGAGGAGGCGTTGGTGGGGGGAGGGTCGGAGGAGTGGGCGTCGGAACTACCTGTGCGGAAGCGGAGTTCATCAACGCGAGAGCGACGAGGAGGCAGCGGACGGGCGCGGGTAGGGGGAGTTTCATGGCGGGGTGGGCGGGGACGAAACGTTCTCGGTTAAATGGCGAAGGATCGAATGGTTCCCGATGGTTCTGAGACGTCAGGGAACCTCGTAGATTTCGAGGAGGACTTCGCCGCCGGTGTTGTCGGCGCTGGTGACTTGGGCGGTGTAGGCGCCGGCTTTGAACGGGACCACCGCAGTGACATCAAGTGAGCCGGCCGGAAGCGGAAAAGCACCGCTCGCCGCTAGCACATAGGCCCGGTGTTCTTCCGGCGTGAACTCCGGAATGAGCTGGAGAATTAGCGTAATCGTTCCGGTAGGTAAGGGCTTGAGCGGATAATCATAGCTGGCGGAATATTCTTTTCCGGTGGAATCGAAGATGCGGAGGACGGGAGCGCGCAGCGGCGCGGCAACGCCGAAGGCGGCGAGCGACGGTCCGACGGCGCGGAGCAAAAGCGTTTTGCCCTGACGTTCCCCGGCGGCGACAACGAAGCCCGTGGTGAAACTTTGGCCGACACCGGGTGCGATCAGGCCTCGGGCTGAAATATTTAGGAGGCGCTTGGTCGGGCCGACACCCAGATCCAACGATTGGGAACCCAAGGTCACCGGTGTGTCGGGGACGACAAGCAAGTAGATGCCGGCGTCGCCCGGGCGGACGTCGCGCAGGGTCAGTTGTCGGCCGGTCGCTCCGGGTAGCTCACGGCCGTTTTTGATCCACTGTAGCGGGCGACCGCCGAAGTCCGGACCAGTGATCTGAACCGTTTCACCGAGTGGTGTGGTGATGCGTGAGCGGAGAGTAGCCGGTGTGCTGGGCTCAAGACTGATGGACGTTTTTCCAGTAGTAGCGAGGGACGCGCTGTAGAGTTCCGGAAGTTGCGGGAGGGTTGTCGGGGTCGTCTGAGCGTGCGCGTTGCAGCAGCACGCGAGGAGGAGGTAACCGATCGAGGCGGGGAGTTTCATGATGTTGGGGCGTCAAGGGGATGTTGCGCGAAAATGCGGCCAGTCGCGAGGGGCGATTGGCCGCGGACGGTGGAGGGGAAATTACTTCACGGTGATAAACGCGGGCTGCGTGAAGGTGGCGGCATTCAGGGTGTCGGTGGCTTTGGCGACGACTTGGTAGCGGCCGGGGGTGGGTGTGCTCCAGGTAAGTGAGTAGGGCGCGGCCAAGGATGTGCCGACGAGTTTGGCGCCGACGTAGAACTCCACTTTCTTGATACCGTGCGCGTCGCTCGCGGTGGCGGTGAGTTTCACCGGCGCGGCGGGTGCGATTGAGGAATTGGCGGCGGGGGCGGTGAGGGTGACGACGGGCGGCGGGTTGCCGGGGGCGTTGAACGCGATGAAGCAGTAGGCGGGCGCGGAGGTGACGGTGCCGTCGTTAGCGTTGTAGCCGAGGATGAAGGTGCCGTGGCTGGTGGCGGGCGGCGTGTAGGTGAAATTTGGAGCCGTGCCGGTGAGGGTGCCGACGATGCCCGAGGAGGAGTAGGCGTAGGTCAGCGGGTCGCCGTCGGGATCGTAGGCGGTGAGCGTGATCGCGACGGGGGCGGGGCCGGCGACGTTGAACGACGCGGGGAACGTGAGCGGTGCGCGGTTGATGGAGGGCTGCACGTAGACGGCGCTGGTCTCGAAGGCTCCGAGGTCGGCGCGGGCACCGAGGACGGGGCGGGCGACGGAGGCTTGGTGGGCGAGGTAGCTGCGGTCGACGGTGTAGCCTTTCGCGAGGGCGGCGGGAGCAAGCGGGCCGGCGGCGTCGATGGAATCGGAGCCGCTGGTGAGTTGGTAGTCGAGGGCGGCCAGCGAGGCGAAGCCGGGGGAATTTTGGCCGGCGAAGTCGCCGACGATCAGATTGCTCCAGCCATTGACGATCGCGCCGGTCGGGTGGCCATACCAGTCGCGGCGTATGCCGGGGCTGATCCAGTTCATCCCGAGGTTGATCGTGGGGTTGGCGGTGGACTGGACGAGGAACATCGCGTGGTAGAGGTTCGCGTTGATCGTGCTGTCCGAGTAGAACACGTTGTTGCGGGCGTCGACTTTCTCCTGGATCGCGGTGTTGCCGACGTAGTTGGCGTCGGGGAGAAAGAAGATGGAGGTCGCCTTGCGGTGATTGACGACGGTGTTGTGGTAAAAATGGAGCGTGCCGCGGTATTGTTGGGCGTAGGACTTGGCGCCGTTGATGGCGCCGAACCACATGACGCCGTTGCCGGCGGCGCTGCCGGCGGAACTTTGCAGAGTGATCTCGTTGCCATAGACGAAGGCGTCGCGGTAGTCGGGCTGTTGGTCGATGTAGCCGGCACCGCCCTGGGGATCGAGGATGGCGAAGACTTCGGAGCCCTCGGTGGTGACGACGCGGTTGTAGCGGATGACGGTGCCGGAAGAGCGGTCTTTGATCATGCAGCCGTGGCAGCCGGGCCGGAGGGGGCCGAAGCGGTTGGATTGGTAAACGGCGCCGACGGACTCGACGTAGATGTGATGCTCGCCATGGCCGTTGGTGCGGCCGGGCATGGCGGGCTGGCCGTTGTCGTGGAAATAATTTTTCTCGATGAGCAAATCGGCGGAAGACTGGGCGGGGCCGTTCTTCGAGTTGGCGAAGAGGCCGTTGCCGTTGAAACTGATTTCGCAGCCGCGGATGATGAGGTGGTGCGCGAACTCGACGTAGATGCCGCAAGCGAACGTGTGGTAATTGCGCGCGACGCCGTGCGAGTCGGTGAAGTGGGGCGCGCCGGTGGGGTCGTAGAGGGCGTTGCGGATATCGAGCGACTCGATCGTGATGTAGGAGGGAAAGGTTTTTCCGTAGACGTAACCCTGCGCGCGCGGCGTGATGATAATGAGGCCGAGGTTTTCGAAGACGGGATTTCGGAAATTCACCTTGGGATCCGTGACGGCGCCGTCGCCGTCGATCACCGGGAGTTTGCCGGTGACGGGATCGGGAATGCCGCGGATGAGAATGGGACTCGCGGCGGTGCCGGAGGCGGAGACCTGAATGATTTCGTGGTAGCCGCCGGGCTTGGCGTGGATGTTGACGATGTCACCGGGCTGGAGGGTGGCCCAGGACACGTCGGCGAGTTTTTGGAGTGGGGCGGCCGGGAGGCCGACATCGTAGGTAACAGCGCGACTCACGGTGGCCGTGAGCAGCGCGAGGCCGAGGAGGAGGTAACGAATCGTAAGCATGGATGGATGATATAAGCGCCGGAATATCTCCGGCGGGTAGATCAGCCAAACGGGCGTCGGATATTACAGGCCGCGTGAAATTCTTTTTTTGCGGCGGATGGCGGAGGGGCCGATCAGCGCGGAAAACAGGGGGCGCAAGGCGGAGGACGAAACGTGGCGGAGGAGCGAACCAAATTCGGCAGAGGTTGAACCGCTAATCTGCGCTGATTTCTCGGAGGCGTTGGGGGGCGGGGACGTGCGTGCCTCACCTAATCGGCGAGGCGCGAACTCGCAATGAGCGGAAGAGATCAGGGCGCGGTGGCTTTGGCCTGCCACTCGGCGGCTTCGGCGGGGCGGCCGAGGGCGGTGCAGACGGTGACGAGGGTTTCCGCCAAGGCTTTCAGAGCGGGGCGCCGATTGGCGGGAAGTGTGGATTGGCGCGCGATGAGCCCGGCGTAGCTCTCGCGGAGAGCGGGCTCGGCCTCGGCGTGGCGGCCCTGGCGGGCGATGGTCCGGGCGAGTTGGCCACGCAAATAGTAGGCGCGCCATTGGTCGGGCTGGGTGCGAGTAACGACCGCGGCGACGTGGCGCCAGTGCGTTTCGGCGAGCGGGAGTTGGTTCGTTTGCAACAGAGCGCTCGCGTAGGTCTCTTCGATCGCGAGGGTCGCTTCGTCTTCGTCGCCGAGTTCCT
>CALRZR010000262.1:0-10840 GCA_943372705.1 Opitutus sp. GAS368
GGCAACGGGCTGGCAGGCTCGTTGCGAATAGCTACCGAGTCGGGTGGAAGTTTGATTGTTTCGTAAGGGCAGGGCTCGCTAACAGCTTTCAAAGCCGGCGAATCTTCTGAGTCCCGTGGAAAAAAATTCTGGGCGTCACATAGTTTTCCCGGAACGGCTGTAAGCGTTCAGATCAAAAAGAACGCTACATTTAGCGTCTCGATGGCGCTTGGATTTACGAAAATGGTCGGCGGCGTTTTGGATGTCATAGAATCGGACTACGAGGTCCAGGATGGGAGCGCATTTCTTGTTCAGATGAAGAAGGAGACTCCAGGATTCGGAAGCAGGGAGACGGGGCGGCAAATTCGAATGAAGCTCAGTAACCTGCTTGATGCGGACAAAACGAAGTGTCTGGTTTTGGACTGGGATGGGATTCCTTTGATTTCTAGTAGTTTTGCAGACGAGGCGCTCGGGAAGTTGTTCATCGAACTTGGTCCGGTAGAGTTTTCCTCCAGAATTAGGAATATTGGACTAGGCAGTCTTGTTCGTCAGTTGATCGACAAGGCAATTCTTCAGCGTGCGGCTCAACGCGTCGCTTCTCTGACTTCTGGTTCCGCTGCTTCAGCCGGAAAAATGGGCGCGATTGAGGAACCTTCGGATGACCAAGCTAGTGAGGAGACACACTGACGATACTTGCGTCCGCGACTGGTCAACGTTTCTGCTACCGCTCACGTCGGCAGTGGCGGCGAAGTTGTGATCACGGCGTTTGTCGTGGAGGGTGCAACGCCTCTGACGATATCGATGCACGCAGTGGGTCGATTTCTACGCAAGTTACCTTGCCTGCCGGGTGATAGTCGCAGTCACAAAATCCGGTTAACGGTTCCGTGACTTGGGAGCGTTATTTGAGTGCTTCTAACGTCATATTGCGGAAGGAGATTTCGGCGGAGCAGTTGCCGTGGATTTGGAGGGCGATGAGGCCGGTGGGGGCGACGGTGGGGTCGGGCTCGGTGTAGGTGACGGTTGGCTCGCCGTTGAGGGTGATGGTCGTGGTGGGGCCTTCGCAGCGGATTTCGTAGCGGTTCCACTCGCCGGGTTTTTCGAGGCGTTTGATTTGTTCGTCGGTGGCGCGGGCGAGGAATTTTTTGCGGCGGGATTCGTCGTAGAGACAGCCGGAATGGCCGGCGCCGATGTCGGCTTGGTAGCCGGACATTTCGTTGGGCGGTTCGGGGATGCGGACGCTGCGGAATTGCACGCCGCCGTTCACGAAGCCCTTGGTGCCGATCAGGCGGTATTCGAGGCGGAGCACGAAATTTTGGTAGGACTTCTTGGTGGCGAGGAACTCGTTGCGCGGGTTGCCATCGAGGGAGCCGCCGACGATCGCGCCGTCGCGCACGCGCCAGACGGCGGGGTCGCCGTCCCAGTTGGTGAGGTCGGTGCCGTTGAAGAGGGCAGGCGAGGCGGGAGAGGCGGGCGACGCGGCGCCGCCTTTCTTGGTGGGGGCGGCACGAGCGGTGATTTGTTTCGCGGCGAGGGCGGCTTCTTCGCGAACGTCGGGGTCGGTGAGGAAGGGCGTGAGAAGCGCGGTGGCGGCGGGGTTTTTCCATTGGCCGAGGCTGGCGACGAGGAGGAGTTTTTCGGCTTTCGTGCGGGTGAGGCGGGCGGCGGTGGTGAAGGCGGCGGCGATGTTGAGCGGGGAGCGTTCGCGGCCGGCGGCGACGGTGGCGGCCATGCGGGTGGCACCGCGGAGGGCAGTCTCGCGGGCGGCTTCCGGGGTGGCGGGGCGCGCGGCAAATTCGAGGAGGGCAGTGGTGGGCGTGGCGTCGGGCCAGTCGGCGAGGGTTTGGAGCGCGGCGGCGCGGACGGCCTCGGCGGGATCGGTGAGGGCGGTGCGGACCGCGAAAAACACGTCGTGAGAGCCGCCCATGGAACGGACGATGGCGCCGAGGGGGCGAAGGAGAGCGGCGCGGGTGGCGGGATCGGTGGCGGCGCGAAAGGCGGCGAGGGCGGCATCGGCGCGGCGGGCGGGCTCGAGGATTTTGAGCGAGGTGGTGACGATGGCGCGGTCGGCGAGGGTTTTCGCGGAGTCGTCGGTGGTGGCAACGGCGAGGGCGATGAGGGCGGGAAGATCGGCGGGGGCGGCGACGAGGCCGAGGGCGCGGAGGGCGGCGCGGGCGATTTCGAGATCGGGATCGCGGGCGAGGCGGAGGAGATCGGGGAGGGTGGCGGTGGCTTTGCGTTCGCCGAGGAGGGCGAGGAGGCGGACGCGGAGGGGCGTCTCCATGGTCGACTGGATTTTGAGAATCGCGGCGTCGGTCTCGGGCACGGTGAGGCGCGCGAGGCTGGCGAGGGCGGCGTCGACGAGGGCGGGGGACGAGGGCGGGCGGAGGGTTTGGAAGAGGAGCGGGAGCGAAGTGGCGCGGCCGATACGGCCGAGGGCGACGATGGCGGCGAGGCGGACTTCGTCGGGCGAGTTTTGTGCGCGGGCCTCGACGGCGGACTGCACGGCGGGGCCGTAACGATCGACGAGGGCGGTGAGCAGGAGTGCGCGGAACGGCGGCGGGAAACGGTCGAGCTCGGCAAGGAGGACGGAGAGGAGTTGCGGGCTGCGCAGTTCGCGGAGCGTGCGGAGGCCGAGGTCGCGTGAGTCGAGGTCGGTGGAGCGGAGGAGTTCGAGGAGGAGGCCGGGGCTGCCGGCTTCGTCGGCGAGGAGGGCGCCGCGCGTGGCGGTGAGGCGAAGCGGGGCCGGGACGTCGGCGCGGCGGACCGCGTGGAAGAGCGGGAGAGCGGCGGGGGAAGTTTGGGCGGCGACGAGGCGGTCGGCGGCGAGGATCAGGGCTTCGGCGGCGGCGGCGCGGACGGCGGGGGCGCTGCGCGTGACGGCGCGCTCGAGGTAGCGGATCGCATCGGAAGTGCCGATACGGCCGAGGGCGAGGAGCGCGGGCGCGGTGGTGGGCGAGTTGTCGGAGATCGTGAGGACGTTGAGCGGCTCGACGGCGAGCGGATCGCGACGGACGCCGAGGGAGTTGATCACGCCGATCTGGGCGTTGCCGGTGAGACGAGGGAGCGCGGTGCGGAGGGCGGCGGTCGCGTCGGCGTGCGGGAGCTGCTCGAGGACGTCACGGGCGTAGTGGCCGAGTTTTTCATCGGCGAGGAGCGGCGTGAGCGACGGGATGGCGTCGGGCGTGGCGACGAGGGCGAGCTGCTGGAGGGCGCGGGCGCGGTCAGCGAGCGGGGCGGCGGCGGAGGTGGCGGTGGTGAGGAGGTCGCGGGTTTTGGCAGGGTCGGCGGCGGAGGAGAGCGATGAGAGGGCGAGAAGGAGAGAGAGGGAGAGGGGGAGACGGAGCTTCATGGGAAGGGTGGAGGCGGTCAGGATTTTTTCTTTTTCCGGTTTTCCTTTTTGGCGGAGCGGACCTCTTCGCCGTTCCAGCGTTGGTCCTCCCAGCGAGGTGGCAACATGGAGGCGTTCCAACGGTCGTAGAGCGACTGGAGGGCCTGCTTTTTCTCGGGAAACTGGGCGGACAAGTCGTGCTGTTCGCCGCGATCTTGCGCGAGGTTGACGAGCATCGGGGCGAGGTTCTGGCCGGCTTTGACGAGTTTCCAATCGCCGGAGCGCACGGCGTGTTGGACGCCAAAGCGGAAGTAGAGTTCGCGGGGAGCGAGGCGCGCGGTGCGGGCTTCGAGGAGCGGGAGCAGATTGACGCCGTCGATCTGCCACGCGGGTTTTACGTCGACGCCGGCGGCGGCGAGAGCGGTGGGGAGGACGTCGAGCTGGATGACGGGCTCGGCCGAAACGCGGCCGGCGGGCACGTGGCCTTTCCACGCGGCGATCCAGGCGACGCGGATGCCGCCTTCCCAGACGAACCATTTGCGACCGCGGAGGCCGCCCATCTCGGCGTTGGCGTAGGCGCCGCCGTTGTCGCTGATGAAAAAGATCAAGGTATTTTCCTCGAGCTGCAGCGCGCGGAGTTTCGCCATGACGACGCCGATCGCGGCGTCGGATTCGGCGCAAAGTGCGGCGTATTGCTGGTCGTGTTTCGGGAGGTGTTTGAATTTTTCGAGCCACGCGGGGGACGCGACGTGGGGGGAGTGGACGGCGTTGAAGGAGAGATAGAGCAGCCACGGTTGGTCGCGGTAGGCCTCGATGAAACCGACGGATTCGCGGGCGTAGACGGGTGAGGTGATCGGGGCGCCCGGGAGATCGGCGAGCATTTCCTTGTTCCGAAAGAAACCGGGGCCTTTGCCCTCGCCGAGATTGCCGACGGTGCCGACGGCGAAATCGAAACCGCGGGCGAGGGGCATATAATCGGCGCTCGTGTCGCCGAGGTGCCATTTGCCGACGATGCCGGTGGTGTAGCCGGCGGTTTTGAGACGTTGGGCGAGGGTGGTCTCGCTGAGGAGAAGTTCGCGGCCGGCGCGGTTGGGGTTGGCGTCGTGGCCGGTGCGGGCCTGATAGCGTCCGGTCATCAGACCGACGCGGCCCGGTGAACAGACGCAGCCGGACGAGTAGCCGTCGGTGAAACGCACGCCACCCGCGGCGAGAGCATCAATGTTCGGCGTGGGCGCCAGCTTGCCGCCGTAGCAACCGGGCTGCGCCCAGCCCATGTCGTCGACGTAGAAGATGAGGATATTCGGCGGGCGGGTGGCCGAGGCTGCGGTAGCGGCGGGTGTGCCCGTGAGGAGCAGGGCAAAGGTGGTGAGGGAGAGCGCGAGGAGGCGCGGGAGGAAGGCGGAGCGAGGGAGGGACGGGGAGAGGGGGAGACAGGGAGACATGGCGAGGCGGAGCGGGAAATGAGGATGGAAGGGGCGGAGTGCTGGCGCGCGGGTTGAGGTGATGGATTGCTTCGGCGCTGCGCTCCTCGCGATGACAGGATGCGGAAAGGGCGGGTCGGAGACCCTGCCCTACGATTAGATGTGCCAGGGTTCGCGGAGGGCGCGGGTGCGCATGCGGTTGGCTTCGTCGTCGCCGGTGAAACTTTCCGTGGCGGGGTCGAAGGTGAGTTTGCGGCCGAGTTGCCAGGCGATCGCGGCGGCGTGGCAGGCGATGTGCGAGTGGCGCATCACATTGTAATTCGCGGCGGGGAGGGCGCGGGATTTCACGCAGTCGAAGAAGTCGCGCGTGTGGCCGGCGGGGTCGGTGCCGCGCATCGTGAAGGCGCGCCACTCGCTGCGGAGCGAGGCCGGGTGGAGTTCGATGGAGCCGTTGTCACCGGTCTCGACCCACCCGGCATCGCCTTCGAAACGGACGGGGCAGGTGCCGGTGGAACCGACGGCGAAATTGGCGGCGTTGGGCGCGGAGGCGGGCTGGCCGATCCAGCCGTCGGGACGCATGACGAGTTTCACACCGTTGGCGTAGCGGGCGTAAATCGTGCCGCCGTCGGGCTCGTAGGAAACGGGCACGGTGTCGTCGGCGTTGAGGGCCATCTGGCAGATGTCGACGGTGTGCGCGCCCCAGTCGAGGAGCTTGGCGCCGGAATCGAAGTCGTAGTAACCGCGCCAGCGGCGATCGACGACGTAGGACTTGTTGTAGGGCCGCCACGGAGACGGGCCGAGCCAGAGATCCCAGTCGATGACGTCGCGCGGCGGCTCGGGTTCGGCGGGGAGCCACGAGGTGTTGCACTCCAGTTTGTAAATGGAGGCGTGGACGGTGTGGATGCGGCCGAGTTTGCCGGAGCGGGCGAGGTGGGCGGCGAACTGGAAGTTGGGGACGTTGCGGCGCTGCGTGCCGGCCTGGAAAACGCGGCCGGTGCGGTGCATGGTGTCGGCGAGTGACTGGCACTGGCCGATGGTGAGGCCGCAGGGTTTTTCGGAGTAGACGTCTTTGCCGGCTTTGGCGGCGAGAATGGAGGCGAGGGCGTGCCAGCGGTCGCCGGTGGCGATGAGGACGGCGTCGATATCGGGGCGGGCGAGGAGCTCGCGGAAATCGCGGTAGGCGGTGCAGTCGGTGTTGCCGTAGTGGGTGTCGGCCATGGCCTTCACGGAATCGCGCATCCGGGCCTGCACGTCGCAGGTGGCGAGGTAGTGGACGTCCTTCTCGGCGATCATTGAGGCGAGGACTTGGTTGCCGCGCGGGCCGATGCCGATGCCGCCGAGGGTGATGCGGTTGCTCGGGGCGACGCCGCCGCCGCGACCGAGGACGTGCGCGGGAACGATGAGTGGGAAGAGCGCGGCGCCGGTGGCGGCGAAGGATTTTTTCAGGAAGGCGCGGCGGGTGGGCGCGGCGGCCGGGGCGAGGAGGCGAGCAGGGGGCGGGGGCATGGGGAAAGGAGAACGGGACAGGGGGAATTGGCGAGCGCTGCGCGAGAGGAGTCTCAAGAATGGATCAGCCCATAATCGTGTCGACGAGTTCGCGGAGTTTGCCGAGGGGTAGGGCATCGACGCGCTCGTGCACGGGGTAGGTTTTGGTGCCGGCGTGGACGATCCAAGCGCGCTCCAGTTTTAGATCACCGAGGGCGATCTGTAGCGACTTGGTCATGGTCGGGCCGTCGCCGACCTTGAACTCAACGCCCCAGGCCTTGCCGCGGCGGAAGAGAACGAGGTCTAGTTCGGCCCCGTTGTGAGTTGCCCAATAATAGGTGTCCTCGGCGCCGCAAGCCGCGAGGATCTGCTCAAGGGCAAAGCCCTCCCACGAGGCGCCGAGTTTGGGGTGGGAAAGCAGGCCGTCGCGATCCGTGATGCCGAGAAGGCTGTGGAGCAGCCCGGAATCGCGCACGTAGATTTTCGGCGCCTTCAACTCTCGTTTGCCGAGGTTGGTGTGCCAGGGTTGCAGACGGCGAACCATGTAGGTGCCGCAGAGGAGATCGAGATAGTGGCGCGCGGTGGGCTCCGAAGCACTGAGGGCGCGGGCGAACTCGGCGCCGTTCCAGACTTGGCCATGAAAATGGGCGATCATGGTCCAGAAGCGCCGGAGCGTTTCGGCGGCGGTGCGGACTCCGAGCTGGGGCAGATCCTGCTCGAGAAAGGTGCGCAGGAAGTCGTTTCGCCAGCGGGCGCTGGCGGTGTCGGTGGTCGCTAAAAATGAGCGCGGAAATCCTCCGCGCAGCCAGAGCTCATCGCGGGCTTTCGGACCCACTTCGGCGAGGTTGAGTCCGCCGAGGTCGACGAAGCCGACTCGACCGGCGAGACTTTCCGAGACGCCGCGCACGATGGTCGGGGAGGCGCTGCCGAGCACAAGAAAACGGGCGGGTGCGCCGCGTCGGTCGGCGAGCGGACGCAAGGCGGCGAAGAGCCCGGGCTCGCGTTGGATTTCGTCGATAACAACCAGCCCGCGCAATGGGGACAGGGCGAGTTCGGGTTGGCGGAGCGCGGCGCGGTCGCCGGAGTCCTCCAAGTCGAACCAGCGCACTTCGCGTCCGTCCGAAAATTCCTGGGCGAGCGTGCTCTTGCCGCACTGGCGCGGCCCCAGCAACGCGCACACGGGATTCTCCTCAAGCGCGGTCTTGAGCCGGGCGGCGGCGGCGGAGCGGGCGATCATGGCGGAATTTAATCCATGAAAATCGAAAAAACAAGTTTCGAATTTCATGGTAGAAGATGCGTGAATGGAGAGGTGGTGTGGCCCGGAGTAGAGGTGGCGGGGGGCGGACCGCGCCGTAACCGGCGCGGCTACGGGTTGGAGGCGAGGCTCAGCCGAGGGCGAGGGGGCCGGCGGTGCAGAGGTCGCGTTTGCCGAAGGTTTCCAGGCGGTGACCGACGGCGTGGGCGAGGGCGAGGTGGAGGCGGTTGTGCGGGACTTTGTCGAATTTCAGGGCGCGGCCCATGTCGAAACCGAAGCCGCCGCCGAGGAGGACGAAGGGGATGTTGTCGAGGGTGTGGCTGTTGCCTTTGCCGAGCTCGTTGGTCCAGACGATCATCGTGTGGTCGAGCATCGAGCCGTCGCCGCCGGGCTCGGGGGTCGCGGCGAGTTTGTCGGCGAGGTAGCGGACTTCGCCGGCGAACCAAGTATTGATCTTGATGAGTTTTTTCTGCGCGGACTCGTCGGTGTCAGGCTCGTGCGAGAGGCCGTGGTGGCCGTCGGTGATATCGAGCCAGTTCATGCGGGCGCTGCCGACGGACTTGGTGTATTGAAGCGTGGCGACGCGGGCCATGTCGTTGGCGAAGGAATTTACGAGCAGGTCGATCTGCATGCGCGAGAGGCGTGGGACGTTGTCGTTTTGATCGGCGACGCCGCGTTCGAAGTCAGGCGGCGTGACGCGAAGGGTGTGGTTCGCGTTGTCGGAGATCTCGCGCTCAAGCTGGCGAACGAGGGTCTCGTGTTCCTCGAGGATGCGGCGGTCTTCGGCGCTGATAAGCGTGCGGACTTTGGCGAATTCGGATTTCAGCGGATCGAGGACGCTGCGGAGACTCTCGCGGTCTTTCATCTGACCGTAGAGTTTCTCATGCATCTGATACGGATCGGAGATGGGCGCGACGGGTTGGCCGGAGCCGGCGTAGGACATGCGCGTCCACGGATCGGCGCGGTCTTGAACGCCGACGCCAAATTCGAGCGAGCCGAAACGCGTGCGGGTGAGGGCCTGGCTTTGGAAAAAGTTTTTCAGCTCCTGATCGATGGAGATGCCGCTGGCCCAACCGGCGGGCACGCCCGAGCCGCCCATGATGTTGCCGGGGAGAAGTTCGATGCCGGTGAGGAGGCAACTCATGCCGCGCATGTGGCCGTCGCCATCGCCGCGGACTTTGTTGGAGAGGCCCTGGAGCGTGAGCATCCGGTCGCGGTAGGGCGCGAGCGGGGAGAGGATTTCTTTGAGCTGAAAATCGCGGCCGGTGGTGTCGGGCCAGAAGGCGGGCGGGATGGTGCCGTTGGGAGAGAAGACGACGATGAGCCGCTGGCGTGGGCGCGCGGGCGCGGCGAGGGCGAGGCTGGGGAGGCCGCAGATGAACGGCAGCACGGCGGCGGAGAGGCCGGCTTTGCGGAGGAATTCGCGGCGGTGCAGCGGGGTCATGGGCGGGGAGGAGTGGCGGCGAGTGTCGCGGGCGCTGCATCGCGGAGGGCGGCGAGCGTGGCGATGTCGACGAGGAGGTTTTGGATATTGTAGTGCGATGCGATGAAAGAATCGCGGAGGCGGGCGAGGGTGTCGGCGCCGAAGGCGGCGACGGGTTGTTTCACGAGGTGGTGGAAGAGTTGCTCGATGAACGCCTCGTTGGAGCGGGCGTTGGCGACGGCGAATTCGGCGACGTCGCGGGCGCTGGAGAGGCGGACGGGTTTGGAGAGTTCGTCGGCGCCGTAGTCGCTGGCGGCGTCGATGGGGCGGCCGTGATCGGTGGTGCGGTAGCGGCCGACGGCGTCGAAGTGCTCGAGGCTGAAACCGAGGGGATTGATGACGGCGTGGCAGCCCTGGCAATTTTCCGAGCGGGTGAGTTTCTCGACTTTCTCGCGCATGGTGAGGCCGGGGGCGAAAGTCGTGTCGTCGAAGGTCTGCGCCTCCAGCGGCGGTTTGAGGGCGCGGCCGACGATGCTGCGGGTAAGAAACACGCCGCGGTGGATGGGCGAGCTGGTGGTTTTGTAGGAAAGGGCGGCGAGGAGATACGGGTGGGTGAGGACGCCGGAGCGCTGGCCGGGGGGCGCGGAGATGCGGATGAAATCACCGGATGCGGGCGCGGGCGTGGGGAGGTTGTAGAAGGCGGCGAGGCGGTCGTTGGCGTAGAGGTAGTCGGCGCGGAGGAGTTCGCGGAAATCGGAGCGTTCGCTCCACGCGACGTCGTCGACGAAGAGGAGGAGAGAGGCGCGAAGGTCGTCGATGAGTGCAGGCGTGAAGGTGGGGAAGAGCGTGGCGTCTTTGGAGAGGTCTTCGATGTAGCGGAGCTGGAGCCACTGCGTGAAGAACTCGCGGAGTTTGGCGCGGGCGCGGGGATCGGCGAGGAGGCGGCGGGCGTGGGCGGTGACCTCGGGGCGCGTGAGGAGTCGGCCGGTGGTGGCGGCGGAGGCGAGCTGGCGGTCGGGCGCGGAATCCCAGAGGGCGAAGGCCAGGCGGGTGGCGATTTGATGCGGGTCGGGTGTAGTGGCAGGGGCGGCGGCCGGGAGCTCGGTGTAAAGGAAGTGCGGGGATTTCAGGGCGAGGAGGAGGACGCGGCGCAGGCCGGAGTCGGCGTCGGGAGCGGCGCGGAGGACCGTGGAGACGTAGCGTTGCGTTTCCTCGGGGGAGAGCGGGCGGCGGAAGGCGGCGGCGGCGAATTTCGCGGCGAAGGTTTCGAGTTTCGCGGGGCGCGCGGGATCGTCGGGGCGCGTGCCGGCGAAGCGGTCGAGGCGCTTGAGGACGTGATTGGCGATTTCGAAGGCGGCGCTGGTGGTGGCTTCATCCCAGGATTTCGAGACGGAGGTGCTGCGTTCGTAGCCGTGGCTGGAGTCGTCGGCCGGGAAGCGGGTGGCGACGACGAAGGTGGGCGCGGTTTTTGCGGGGGAGAGGTTGCGCGCGGGGATCGGGCGCTCGCTGCCGTGCGGTGGTTTCCAGCGAAGGGAAATCGCGGGCACGGCGGGCGAACCGGTTTTTTCCGGGAGGGCCCACCAGTCGATGGCGATCGGGTAGGAGCGGCCGCCGAGCAGGCGGACGGTGACGCGGTGGTCGGGGGTTTTGGGCGTGGAGACGTTGATGTCGAGCGTGGGCGGCTCGGTGGCGCCGCGCGCTTCGGGTTCGGCGTTGATCCAGACGCGGACACTGTTGGGCGTGTGGATGATGAACTCGTGGTCGCCAGTCTCGTCGGCGAAGACGGTGCCGCGCCATTGCGCGGAGAAGCCGGCGGGCTCGCGCGAGTTGGGGGTGGGCGGGCGGTCGAGGGGCGGGAGGGTGAGACGGGCGCGGAGCTCGCCGTTTTCGGGAAAAACGAAATCGACGGTGGCATCGGTGCCGCGGTGCGCGAGCTTCGCGGGATCGAA
>CALRZR010000263.1:0-10758 GCA_943372705.1 Opitutus sp. GAS368
GACGGTGCCGGAGGGATTGCCGAGGCCGAAGACGTTGGCGTTGGGACCGCGGCTGACCTCGAGGCCGTCGAGCAGGAGCGGGTCGACGGGGTTACGGCCCTGCGTCTCGAAATTGCCATAGGAGACGTTGGCGGGAGCGAGGCCGCGCACGCGGTTGGCCTGCGTGGGGTTCAGCTGGACGTTGTCGGTGAGCTGGCCGTTGCGATCCATCACGTAGTCGGTGAACGTGCCGGAGCCCTCGGTGTTCGCGGTGTAGAGAAACACGTCGTTGAGATCGAGCAGCGCGAAGTCCTGCATCTGCTCCTTCGTGACCACGGTGAGGGACGTGGGGATGTCTTCGAGGCGGGTGTTAAAGCGCGTGCCGGACATGGTGTTCGCGCCGTAGTAGCCGCGGGTGTCGGAGACGACTTCGAAGGGAGAGAGCGCGACGATCTCGTCTTCGACGGGAGGGGGCGTTGGTTTGGGAGCGCCCGGTGAGGCTGTGGCGGAGGCTGGCGCGAGCGTGGTAGTGGCGGAGGAGGGCGCGGCCGGTGGGGAGAGTTGAGCGCGGACCGACAGAGTTCCCGCGAGCGACAGAGCGACTGCCCACGCGATGAGCGCGTGAAACAGGCCGGAGCGGGCGCGGGGGCCGGCGGGGGAACTCATGGGAAGATTCGGAACGAAAGGGCGGGCAAAGGGCGAGCGGCATTCGCAGGGAAAGGTGCGGCGAAGCGCGCAAGGAGGGCTCGGTGCGGACAAGAAAAACGCCGCCGAAAAAATCGGCGGCGTTGAGATTGTGAACCGAGAATTGGAGGTGAGGAATGTGCTGTGACCGCGCCGTAACCGGCGCGGCTACCGGTGGGGAGTGGCGGTGCGGTTAGGAGGCGGCGGGCGGCGCGGCGGGTTTCTCGATTTTCTTTTTGTCCGGGAGCGCTCGGGTGGCGACCTCGGCTTTGAGTTTCGCGAGGTAGGCGTCGAGCGTCATCGTGCCCTCGTCGCCGCGGGCGCGGCTGCGGACGGATACGCTCTGGGTCTCGGCTTCCTTGTAGCCCATGACGAGAGTGTAGGGGACCTTGTCGAGTTCGGCGCGACGGATCTTGCCGCCGAGTTTGTCGGTGTGCTCGTCGATCGTGGCGCGGATGCCCTCGGCCTTGAGGCGGGTGAGGAAGCTGCGCGCGTAGTCGTTGAGTTTGTCGCTGATCGGCACGAGGCGGACCTGCTCGGGCGCGAGCCACGCGGGGAAGTCGCCGCCGAAGTGCTCGATGAGCACGCCGCAGAAACGCTCCATCGAGCCGAAGGGGGCGCGGTGGATCATGACGGGGGGGTGCTTCTCGTTGTCGGCGCCGATGTAGGTGAGGCCGAAACGCACAGGGAGCACGTAGTCGACCTGCACGGTGCCGAGCTGCCACTCGCGGCCGATGACGTCTTTGATGACGAAGTCGATCTTCGGTCCGTAGAACGCGGCCTCGCCGGGTTCCTCGCTGAAGGGCACGCCGAGGGTCTTGGCGGCTTCGCGGCAGGCGGCTTCGGCGAGATCCCACTTCTCGGGATCACCGGCGAATTTCTTGCCGTCAGGATCGCGCAGGCCGACGCGCACGCGGTAGTCCTGCATGCCGAGCGTGGTGAGGACGGTCTTCACGAGTGAGAGACAGCCGAGAACTTCCTGCGCAACTTGGTCGGGCGTGCAGAACAAGTGGGCGTCATCCTGCGTGAAGCCGCGGACGCGCGTCATGCCGTTGAGCTCGCCGGATTGTTCCCAGCGGTAAACGGTGCCAAACTCGGCAAGGCGCACGGGGAGATCGCGGTAGCTGTGCGGCTGCGAGGCGAAGATCTTGATGTGATGCGGGCAGTTCATCGGCTTCAGCATGAAACCGTTGAGGAGCTTGTCGTCGGGCATCACGCGTTCAGGCCCGATGGTCTCCTTGCCGGTGCGGGCGTTGACCTGCGCCGCAAGCTGGCCGGAGACGGCGTCGAGGCGCGCGTAGGCTTCGGCGCAGGAGCAGCCTTCGCCGAGGGCCTTGGCGAGCGACTCGTTTTCGAAAACAGGTGAGAACTGCGAGTCCTTGTAATAAGGGAAGTGGCCGGAGGTCTTGTAGAGCTCGAGCTTGCCGATGTGCGGCGTGAAGACCTGCGAGTAGCCCTGCTTGCGGAGCTCGCCGCCGATGAAGTCCTGCAACTCCTGACGGATGATGGAGCCGTTGGGCGTCCAGAGGATGAGGCCCTGGCCGACGTCTTCGTCGATGTGGAAAAGCTTCAGTTCCTTGCCGAGTTTGCGGTGGTCGCGGGCCTTGGCCTGCTCTTGGCGCTCGAGGTGTTGGGCGAGTTCTTCCTTAGTGGGAAACGCGGTGCCGTAGATGCGCTGGAGCTGCTTGTTCTTCTCGTCGCCGCGGTGATACGCGCCCGCGATGGAGAGGAGCTTGAAGGCTTTCAGCTTCGAGGAGTAGCGCACATGCGTGCCGGCGCAGAGATCCATGAACTCGCCGTTTTGGTAGAACGAAATCTTTTCGCCCTCGGGGATGTCGGCGAGACGGCCGAGTTTGTAGCGCTCCTGGCCGCGGGACTTGATGATCTCGATGGCCTCCTCGCGAGAGACTTCCTTGCGGTCGAAGCGTTGGTTCTCATCGGCGATTTTCTTCATCTCAGCCTCGAGCTTCACGAGGTCGTCGGCGGTGAGTTTGTGGTCGAGGTCGATGTCGTAGTAGAAGCCGGTGTCCGTCGGGGGACCGATGTCGAGCTTGGCATCGGGGAAGATGCGGAGGACGGCGGTCGCGAGGATGTGCGAGGCCGAGTGACGGAGTTCTTCGAGGGGAGACATGCTCATGTGGATTTAAGATTTTCGATTTAAGATTTTCGATTGCCGAGGGCGCTTACTTTTTCAGCGGCTCCAGTTTGTAGTCGGTTTTGCTGTCGAGCATCGACCAGCCGGCGGCGGTGAGTTCTTTGCGCAGGGCGTCGGCGGCGGCGAAGTCCTTGGCCTGTTTCGCGGCCCAGCGCTTGGCGGCGAGGGCGGTGATTTCGGCGGGGACTTCGGCTTTGGGCGCGGTCGAGGCGGTGAGGTCGAGACCAAGGGCGAACATCGCACGGTCAAACAATGCCGCGTTGATATCCGCGGGCTTGGTCGTGTTGACGGTCGTAAAGAGAGCGCCCAAGGCACCGGGCGTATTCATATCATCGTGCAGCGCTGCGACGACGGGTGCGTAGACACTGTAGTTTCCGCCTTCGGTCGGGAGCGAAGCGCGCACGGATCGAAGCGTCTTCAACGCGCTTTCCGCCGCATGCAGGGAATCGAGCGTGAAGTTCAACTGCTTCCGCGGATGGCCCATCAGCAACGCGTAGCGCAGGGCCATCGGGGAGTAGCCTTTTTCGACGAGGTCGGTGAGCGTGTAGTAGTTACCCTTGCTCTTGCTCATCGTGGTGCCGTCGACGAGGAGGTGCTCGCTGTGATACCAGTGGCGGGCGAACGTTGTGCCGTTGCAGCACTCGCTCTGGGCGATCTCGTTTTCGTGGTGCGGGAAGAGCAGGTCGACGCCGCCGGTGTGGAGGTCGATGGTGTCGCCGAGGAGCGATTTGCTCATGGCGCTGCACTCGATGTGCCAGCCGGGGCGGCCTTCGCCGGCGCCGCGCGGGCCGGGCCATTTGACGTCGCCGTCTTCGGCGGGCTTGTAGGCTTTCCAGAGGGCGAAGTCGGAGACGGAGTCTTTGTGGTCGGCGTCGGCGACCGTGTTGGTGATTTTGAGTTCGCGTTCGCGGATGCGGGAGAGGCCGCCGTAGCCGGGGAAGGACTCGATTTTGAAATACACGGAGCCGTCGGCGGCGCGGTAGGCGTTACCCTTCTCCATCAACACCTCGATCATGTTGACCTGCTCTTTGATGTAGCCGGTGGCGGTGGGCTCGGCGTGGGGGCGCAGGCAGTTGAGTGCGTCGCAATCGGCGTGGAATTTGTCGGTCCACTTCTTGGTGATTTCGGCGAGCGGGCGTTTTTCCTTTTGGGTCTGACCGATGGTGCGGTCGTCGACGTCGGTGAGATTGCGGACGTGTTTCACCTTGTCGGCGCCGAACTCGAGTTCGAGGAGGCGGCGGAGGACGTCGTTGACGACGAAGGTGCGGAAATTGCCGATGTGCGCGGGGGCGTAGACGGTCGGGCCGCAGTTGTAGAAACGGAAAACGCCGTCGGCGTGAGAGGCGCGGAGATCGCGCGTCTCCCGCGTGAGCGAGTCGAAAAGCTTGATGGCCATGAAAGGAAAAAAGGAAAGAGGTTGGAACGCTGACGGAAATTCCGCGGGAGCGGAATGCTGTTTTTGCTGACGGCGCGGGAGGGGCGCCGGCGGTTGCGGGGCGAAGCCCGATCAACAACCGCAGCACGTCGTTCGCGTGGTGGAGACGCGGCGCGTGGTGGTGCAAAAACGGGTGGCGAACCGGGACATGGCTGAGACTGAGACGACATCACCGGGCCGGGTGGTTCAAGCTCGATTTCGGAGGGCGCGGCGTGCGGATTCCGAAACGCAAAAGACGGCGGGTGCTTCGCAAGCGATGCGGGCAGTTTCGTGTCGCGGGCGGGGGAGGGGCGTGTTTGGGTGCGGCCTCACTTATGGCCGACACTTCTTCCTTCGAACTGACTCAGCGTCCGCGGCGGCTGCGCCGCACTGCCAGTCTCCGCACCATGGTGGAAGAGACCGTGTTGCGACCGGCCGATTTTATCGCGCCGCTCTTCGTGGTGGACGGTAAACCGGCGCCGGAGGAGATCGGATCGATGCCGGGCGTTTTTCGCCTGAACATCGCGGATCTGGTCAAAGAGTGTCGCGCGCTCGCGAAACTCGGGGTGCCGGCGGTGGCGTTGTTTCCCAAGCTCGATCCGAGCCTGAAGGACGACGAGGGCACGCAAGCGTTGAATCCGGAGACGCTCGTGTTGCGGGCGGTGCGCGCGGTGAAAAAGGCCGTGCCGGGCATGACGGTGATCACCGATGTCGCGCTCGATCCCTACACGAGCCACGGTCACGATGGCGTGCTGAACGCGGCGCGCGACGATGTGGAGAACGATCGCACGGTGGCGATTTTGGCGAAGATGGCCGTGCTGCAAGCGCAGGCGGGCGTCGATCTCGTGGCGCCGAGCGACATGATGGACGGGCGGGTGGGCGCGATCCGGAGGGCGCTCGATGCGGCGGGCTTCACGGGCGTGGGCATCATGGCCTACTCGGTGAAATTTAACTCGGCCTACTACGGACCTTTCCGCGACGCGGTCGGCAGCGCGAAGGCGGCGGGCACGAATTTGTTGAGCAAGGCGACCTACCAGATGAATCCGGCGAATCGCCGCGAGGCGCTCGTCGAGGCGGCGCTCGATGTGGCCGAGGGTGCGGACATCATCATGGTGAAACCGGCCGGGGCCTACCTCGACATCATCCGCGACGTGCGGAATGCGACGCAGAAACCGCTCGCGGCCTACCAGGTGTCCGGCGAATACGCACAACTCCACGCGGCGGCGAAGATGGGTTGGCTCGATCTGCCGCGCACGCGGCACGAATCGCTCCTCGCGATCAAACGCGCCGGCGCCGATATGATCCTCACGTATTTCGCGAAGGACATGGCGACGGTGTTGAAAGGGTAGGGCCTGCGGTGGGATAGGGCGGACGTTGGTGGGACCGCGCCGTAACCGGCGCGGCTACGGGATGGGCGCGGCTACGGGATGGGCGCGGCGACGGGTTGGGCGCGGCGACGGGATGGGCGTGGCTGCGGGATGAGTGCGGAGGCGCGGCTCAGACGCGGAGCAGGCCGCGGAAACCGCGGCCGCTGTAGTAGGACTGGGCGCCGTTGTGGTAAATGAAGACGCGGCCGTAGCGGCGGTCGCCGAAGAGGGCGCCGCCGAGTTTGCGGATGTCGGCCGGGGCCTGAAGCCAGCTCGACGATTTGGTGTCGAATTCGCCGAGCTTCTGCAGATCGCGATATTGTTCCTCCGTGAGCAGCTCGACGCCCATCGCGGCGGCCATCTCCATGGCGCTCGTTTTGGGTTTGTGCTCCTTCCGCGAATCCAAGGCCTCACGGTCGTAGCACACGCTTTGGCGCCCGGCGGGGCTCTGCGCGGAGCAATCGACGAAGAAGAACTCGCCGGTCTTTTGATCCAGTCCGATCACGTCCGGCTCGCCGCCGGTTTGCTCCATTTCACCGAGCGAACGCACCTTGTCGGGCTGCGCGGCGAGCTTCGCGGCAACCGCGGCCCAATCGAGGCCCACGTGGCGGTGCGGGTTTTGGTCGAAGCGGGTTTTCAGCGTGACAAGCAGTGCGGCACTGCCGGCCGATGCGGCGGGTTTCTTGCCGAGAGCCTTGGGTTTCATGGAAGGGTTTGCAGGCGCCGAGCGGGAACGGGTATCGCGAGCGGCTCAACCCGTGGCGCGCAACGCCGTGAGCTGCTTCGTCGCGATGCCGACAGGTCGGTCGACCGGGACGCCGGCGCAGCCGAGCAAGGTCGTGAGGAGGTCGCCTTGGTTACCGCGCACGCCGGTGATGAAGCGGCCGGTGTTGAGCGACCCGCCACCGCGGCCGGCGAGGATGAAGGGGAGGTTTTCGCGCTGGTGCTTGTTGCCGTCCTCGAGACCGGAACCCCACATCATGATGCAGTTGTCGAGCAAGGTGCCGTCGCCCTCGCGGATGCTCTGCATGCGTTTCACCATGTAGGCGAATTGCGCGATGTTGAAGGCGGTGATCGCGGCGACCTTGCGGACCTTCTCCGCTTCGAAGTTGTGATGGGTGTTGGAGTGATGCGTGTCGGAGAACCCGAGCTCGGGGTAGGAGACGCCGTTGGGGGTCGAGCCGATGTAGGTGCTGATGCGCGTGGTGTCGGTCTGGAAGGCGAGCACGTTGAGGTCACACATGACCTGCATGTATTCGCTGCGTTTGTCGCCGAGCGGGATCTTGATCTCGATGGGCGGCGAATCGGACGCGTGGCGTTTGCTGACACTGACGCCCGCCTTCTCGAGCGCGGCTTCCTTCTGGCGATATTCGATGGCGGCGATGCGGCGCTCCACGGAGCGCACGCTGTCGAGGTATTCGTCGAGCTTGTGCTGGTCGCCCTGCGGCAAAGTGCGGCGGAGGTCCTTCGCGCCGCCGAGCACGAGGTCGAGCATCTTGCGATCGAGGGCGCTGGTTTGGGTGGACTGGCCGGATTGGGCGGGGCGGCCGGCGGCGTCGCGCATGCCGAAGAGGCGGTTGAGCACGCTACGCGGATTGGTCTCGGCGGGCATGGCCTGCGTGGCCGAGCGGTAGCTGCAGTGCGAGTAATAGCCCTCGTTGAGGCCCTCCTGGTTCTCCTTGTGCGTCTGCGGCATGGTGGCCAGCTCCAGCGACGGGAGAGAAGTGAGGTGGCCGATGTGGTTGGCAGCAATCTGGTCGGCGGAGATCGAGATGTTGATTTGGCTGCGGCGGTCGGCGTCAGGGAGACGGGCGGTGAGCCACGTGGACAACTCGAGGGCGTGTGGCGCACCGTTGAACGGCGAGATCGGCACACCGGAGATGCCTTTCATCAAAAGGCATTCGCCGAGCACGGAGCGCAGCGATTCGAGGGCGGGCGGCGGAGTGGTGAGAAACGTGTCGGGGCTCGCGGGCCAAAACTGGTCCATGATCACGCCATGCGGCATATACATGAAGCCGAGGCGCACCGGGGGCCTGGCGGCTTTTTTCTTATCGGGCTCGGCCCAGCCCATGGATTCGAACAACGGCAGGGCGAGGGCGACACCGAGACCTTTGAGACACGTGCGACGATCGATGAGGTGGGGGCTGCTCATAGTGGGGGATTGAGGGGAGGTGGTGGGGAGTGGCCGAGCGGCCCGCCCGGAGGTCGGGCCCTACCGGGGATGAGGTGGCTGATTATTGGATACGGCGCTGCGTGAAGGGGTAACTGGTCACGATTTCACTGATGAGGGTTTGGAGGCGGTAGCCGTCTTTGGCGATGGTTTCCATCAGGCGGTCGACGACGATTTCGTCGTAGCCCTCGAGCTGGCGGCAGAGGGCGTAGGCGAGGAGTCGCTCGGTGAGATTGCGCGCAAGCTCGGCTTCGCGGGCGGCGATGATGGCTTTCAATTCCCGCGGCGACGAAAAGCGTTTGCCGCCGGGAAGCTCGCCACTGGCGTCGATGGGACCGCTGCCCTCCTCGGCATCGCGCCAGCGGCCGATGGCGTCGAAGTTTTCCAGGCCGAAGCCGATCGGGTCGAGGATGCGGTGGCAGTTGGCGCACACGGGATCGGTGCGGTGCAGCTCAGTGCGCTGGCGCAGAGTAAGATTGGCGACTTTGGCCTGATCTTGTTTTTCGAGCGAAGGGACATTGGGCGGCGGGGCCGGCACGTGTTCGCCGAGCACCTGCTCGAGAACCCAAACGCCGCGTTTGACGGGGCTGGTGCGATTGGGAAACGAGGTGGTCGCGAGGATGCCGGGCATACCGAGGATGCCGCCGCGATTGGCGTCGGTGAGCTGCACGCGGCGCATGGCGGGACCGGTGATCGTTTTTTCCAAACCGTAGAGCTGGGCGAGCGGGCCGTTGAGAAAAGTGTAGTCGCTGTCAACGAAGGCGACGACGGGGCGATTTTCGCGAATGAGGCTTTCGAAGAAGAGTCGCGCTTCCTCATACATGGCCGAGCGGACTTCGGCGGTCATGACGGGGAATTGGGCGGCGTCGAAGGTCTTCGTGGCGAGTTCGCCGAGCCCGAGCCACTGCGCGCCAAAGCCATCGAACAAGGCGCGCGAACGTGGATCCTGCAGGAGGCGTTTCACCTGGGCCTGGAGCACGGTGGGCTCGTGGAGCGTGCCGCGGTCGGCGAGGGCGGCGAGTTCGGCATCGGGCAGGGTCGCCCAGAGCAGATACGAGAGGCGCGACGCGAGTTGATGGTCGTCGAGTGGGACGATTTTGCGGCCGGCTTCGGCGGTGGCTGCAGGTGTGATGTAGAGAAACTGCGGAGAGACGAGAATGGCCTTGAGCATCAGGCCGAGGGCGGCCGGGTAGGAGAGTTGGTTTTCCTGTCCGAGGCCGAAGACGCCGAGGAGGACATCGAGTTCGGCCTCCGAGGGCGGGCGGCGGTAAGCGCTGCGGGCGAGCGAGCGGGCGACCTGGCGGGCGGCGGCGCGGACGTCAGCGCCGGCCGGAGGCGTCGCGCCGAAGAGGCGCGCTTGCACAGGTGTCGGCGCGGCACCCGCGGGGGCGACGATGCGCTCGAGCACGGTGTTGGCGATGCGGAGAAATTGCTCCGACTGAAGCGGCGAGAGCGAATTCAGGTAGCCCTCCCCGAAGACCTCTTCGGGTAACTCGCTCGCGACGGCGGGGTCGACGCCGAAGAGGTCGCGGAGGGTGTTGCCATATTCGACCTTGGTGAGGCGGCGAAGCGCGAAGGGGCCGGGATCGGGCGTGCTCAAGTATTTGAGCTGCGACATCCATTGCTCGAACATGCGGCGTTCGTCCTCGGTGGGTTGCTTGGCCGCGTCTTCGGGCGGCATGTCGTGGGCCTTCACGTTTGTGACGGCCTGCTTCCAGTGTTTACTGAAGCCGGCGCTGCCGGGGTATTTAAGCGCAGACTCAAAATTGATTCCGGCCTTCGACTTCCGGTTGCTGTGGCAACTCAGGCAGTAGGTTTTCACGAACGGCGTCACCTGTTCGCGAAAGGATTTTTTGATTTCGGCCTGGAGGGTCGCGAGCTCGGCGTCGCTCATCGGCGTGGCGCCGGCCGGGATGACCAGCAGGAGGGATAGAGCAGCTGACACGACGGCGAGCACGCCTCCGCGAATTATTCCGGAGGGCGTCGGGCCGTTTGCAGAGAGAAATGAGCGCACTGGTTTCGGGCTGCGGTGTGCACTCACCGCGAGCGGAAAATCTCACTGGCGAGACACTCGATCACGAGCGTGCGCAGGCCGTAATTTTCTTTCTTAACCGCCTGCAAAATGTCCTCGATCACGAAGTCATCGACGGCCTCCAAGTGGCGGCCCGTGGCGTAGCTTAACACCTGTTTGATGAGGTGGCGGGTGAACATGTCCCGACGGCTGGCGACGAGGATGGATTTGAATTCGTGAAAGTCGGCGTAGGTCTCGCCGGAGCCGAACTCGCCGCTGGAATCCACTTTTGGTGCGGAGGATTTGCCTTTGGGTTTGGCGTAGGTCGCGCGCCAACGGCCGATGGGATCGAAGGTTTCGAGGCCGAAACCAAGGGGGTCAATTTTGCGGTGGCATTCGGCGCAGGTCGGGTCGGCCCGGTGTTTCGCGAGGCGTTCGCGGATCGTGGTGGCGCCGCTTACATCGGCCTCGATGAGGGGAACCACGTCGGGGGGCGGCGGAGGTTTGATGCCGAGTATATTTTCCATCACCCAGACGCCGCGCGTGACGGGCGAGGTTTCGACGCCGTTGGCGCTGACGGTGAGCACGCCGGCCATGCCGAGCAGGCCGCCGCGCTGGCGATTGCCCGCGAGGTTGACGCGCTGGAAGCCGTCGGCGATGCGCAGCGTTTTCTGCTCGGGCAGACCGTAGAGTTTGGCGAGCCGCTTGTCGGCAAACGTGTAGTCGGCATCGAGGAACTGCTGCACCGAACCGTTTTCCCGGAGCAGATGGAGAAAGAAGAGGCGCGCTTCCGCTTTCATGGCTTCGGGGAGATTTTCGGCGTAGTAGACGCGCATCGTTTCGCGCGGGGGCGGCTGGCTGCCGATTTCGCGCAGGCGCAGCCAGCTGTCGAGAAAACCGTGGAGGAAGCCGTTGACGCGGTCGTCGGCGAGGAGGCGCGTGGCCTGCGCGCGGATTTCCGGCGGCGAGGTCAATTTC
>CALRZR010000264.1:0-10647 GCA_943372705.1 Opitutus sp. GAS368
TGCCGGTGAACTGGAGATTTCTCCGAACACGGCCGCTTCGCGTTACCGCTATGCGCTCGCGGCACTGCGCAAAGAACTGACCGCCGCCGACTGCCATGGATGACGAATTTTCCCACCTCGAAGCCGAATTGAAGGCCCTGCGTCCGGCCGCGCCGTCGCGCCATGTGCAGACGCGGATCGAGCGCGAACTTGAGCGCGGCGAGGCAGTCGCGCGAGTGACACCGTCTGCGCGGGCGTGGTGGCGGTGGGCTGCGGCGTTGCCGGCGGCTGCGGCGGTGGTGATCGCGCTCGTGGTTTTTGTGCGGCGCGTGCCGCCGGCTACTCCGGTCGAAAATATCGCTGTGACCACCGTGCCAGCGGCGGGGGGCATGGTTGGCGAGGCGGAGTCAGCGCCGGTTTTCAAACCGGTCGCAGCGGAGAACGTGCTCTATGCGGTCGCCGACGAAGGGCTCGTCACGCTCGACGACGGGACGGCGGCACGCCGCGAGCGGCTCAGTTATGTGGATACCATCACGTGGAAGAACCCGCGCACGAATGCGTCGGTCCGCTGGACCGTGCCGCGCGAGGAAGTCCGGGTGGTGCCTGTGAAATTCCAGTAGATCTCCCAAACCTGCAGACTCAGAAAAATCACCCTTATGAAATCATCCTTACGTTGTTTCGTTTCAGCGCTCGGGCTCGTTGCGGCGATGCCCGCTTGGGCAGCCGAGCCCGCTCCCAAGACCGAGCAGGCCAAGACCGAGCCCAAGGGCCGGAAAGAAATTCGCGTCATCACGACGCAGGGCGGCCTGCCGGCGTCCGAAGCGCATCGTGTGATGCGCCGCATCGGCGAACCCGGCGCGACGGAGCGGGTGACATTTCTGGGCGTGGAGACCGGACCGGTCTCGGCGACGCTCGCCGCGCAGCTGGGGTTGAACGAGGGCTCGGGCCTCGTGGTAAACCACCTCGTGCCCGACAGCCCGGCGGCGGGCGTTTTGAAGCAGCACGATATCTTGCTGAAGCTCGACGACCAGATCCTCATCGAGCAGCGCCAACTGGCCGTGCTCGTGCGCGGCTACAAAGAGGGCGATGAAGTCACGCTCACCTATTTGCGGGGAGGCAAGCAGGCGACGGCGAAGGTGAAACTCGGCAAACACGAGGCTCCGAAACTTACGCTGATGTTTGATCAAGCCGGTCCCACGTTTGGTCCGGTGGTATTCGGTGGCCAGGTCTCGACGAATCGACAGGGCTCCGGCCCGGGCCATTTCGATTTTCAAATCGGCGGTCCCGACGGTCAGGGCAACCGCGAGGAAGTGAATCGGGTCCTCTCGCTGATCGACGGCGGGAATGCGCCCGGTCAGCGCCGCATCACGATCGCGCGGCCGGGTGGTCCCGGCGACCGGAATGTCAGTGTGACGGTCAACACGGGCAACAGCCGCATCATTTCCGAGGACGACAAGGGTTCGCTCGAGCTCACCATCGACGATGGAAAAAAACATCTGGTGGCGAAAAATTCCAAGCGGGAGGAAATCTTCGCAGGTCCCGTGAACACGCCCGAAGAGCGGAAAGCGCTGCCGGCCGACGTGCGGGAGCGGCTCGAAAAACTTGAGGACATGAAGCAGTTCAGTTTCAAGACCGACGGAGATTTCAAAGGGGCGGAGACCAGAATTATGCGCCCGCGCGGCCAGGGTATTTCGCTGCCGCGCGAATCAGCGCCGGAGCCGCGCGTGCGTCCGTCGATCTTTTTCTGATACGCTCAGGCGAGCGGCGGCGGGGCTTCGGCCGAATCCTCGAGGGCGGGGCGTTTGAGAAATGCCGCGGCCACGAGGGAAACGAGGGTGCCGAAAAACATGCCCGAGAGAAATCCCATCGCGGCCATGGCAGCCGGCTTCATCATGACGGCGGTCGCTTTCTGGATCTGCTCGATCTTGTCGGTAGGGACGCCCTTTTCCTCGAGTTTTACAGCCTGCGCTTGGAGCATGACGTCGGTGAAGTTTGGGTTGATGACCGCGCTGTAGAGATAGGTGGTCACGATTCCGATGAGCGCGGCGAAGAGGGTGGTCATCACGCCAGCACCGAGGGCCGAACCGTAGCCGAAGGCCTGGTCGGCGGGCACTTCGGCGCGACGTGCTCGGATGCCGAGCACGATGCAGGTGATGCTGATGGCGAGGCCGAGGATGCCCTGAATCCACTGGGCGGTGTCGAGTTTGGCGGCGTTGTCGTGAAATCCCAAAAAGAACAGCGCGAACAAGAGGACGGCGCCACCGAACGCCATCGCGAATCCGTAGGTGAGGTAGGTTTTCATGTCCCCCGCAGCGTGGTGCCGCGGGGGGAGAAAACAACTCCGGCATGACCGCCGGTCCCATCGCGGGATGAGCGGCCGGTGCCGGAGCGCACGGGCGGAGCGGGCGATCAGCGGTTGTCGCCGTCCAAGATGCGGCCGAAGCCGCCGAGCACGGAGCCTTCCTCGCGGCCGCCGCCGCCGGCTTGCGGCGCCGCAGCGACGATGCGGCCGGCGAGGCGGGAGAACGGCAGCGATTGCAGCCAGATTTTTCCGGGGCCACGCAGCGTGGCGAAGAACAGGCCTTCGCCGCCGAAGAAGGCGGTTTTCACGCTGCCGACGTATTGGATGTCGTAGTCCACGGTGGGCTGAAATGCGACGATGCAGCCGGTGTCGACGCGGAGCGATTCGCCGGGAGCGAGCGTGCGTTCGTAGAGCGTGCCGCCGGCGTGGACGAATGCGATGCCGTCGCCTTGCAGGCGCTGCATGATGAAACCTTCTCCGCCGAAGAGGCCGGCGCCGAGCCGTTTTTGGAACGCGATGCTGATGCTCACGCCCTTGGCGGCGCAGAGGAAGGAGTCCTTTTGCGCGATGAGCTCGCCCCCGAGTTCCCGAAGATGGACGGGCTGGATTTTCCCAGGGTAGGGCGCGCCGAACGCGACGCGGCGTTTGCCGGAGCCCTGATTTTGAAACACGGTCATGAAGAGCGATTCGCCGGTGAGGAGGCGTTTGCCGGCGCCGAGGAGTGCGCCCATGAAGCCGGAGGGTTTGGCGGACCCGTCGCCGAAAATGGTCTCCATCGCGATGCCTTCGTCCATGAACATCATGCCGCCGGCTTCCGCGACGACGGCCTCCTGCGGATCGAGTTCGATTTCGACGAACTGCATGTCGTCGCCGTGGATCTTGTAGTCAATTTCGTGCATTTGGTTCATAGGAATGAGGGAAGAGGAGCGGAGGTTGCGGCGCGGGGAGATGGAATTCAATGCGAGGCTGGTTCGAATACCGGGCGACGTTTCCACGGCGCGGGGAATCCGGTGACGAATGGAAAACACGCGGGGCCGTGGAAAGTTGCACGGTCGGCTACGCAAGCCGCGTTGCGGCGAGTCGAGCTCAACGTAGCGCGCCGCGGACGAGGCGGTCGTCGCCGTCGTTGGGGGCGGCCTTCAGGGCGAGGGCGGCGCAGAGGAGGTTGTAGATGTGGATGTTTTCCACGGGATCGAGTGTGACGCGGCTCTTGAAGGACGGGCCGTGGGCGATGAAGATCCCGTGCATCGACGGCAGGGCGGGATCGTAGCCGTGCTGGCCACTGAGGAAATTCGTGAGGGCTTTGTTGTAGAGGCTGCGGCGCACGACGTGCCAACCTTCGGCGGGCACGATCCAGATCGGCGGCACGCGCGGATTTTTGGGGTCGAGGTGGAAATGCGCGGGCAGGTCGGCGACGTGGTAGGCTTTGGCGTGGGCCGGCGGAATCTTGGCGAGGGCGCGCAGCACGGTGGTGGCGTCGGTGCCGGGGAGCGGGCGCAGGCCGGCGCAGCTTTCCTCGAAATCGATCTGCACGGTGGCGAGGTCGAGATAGTCGTCGAGCAGGACGACGCGCCGGGCGTCACAGGGTGTCATGCCGTGGTCGGACACGATCACGAGATTCGGGGCGATGCCTTCGGCGCGCAGGCGGTCGGCGAGCGCGCCGACGCGGGCATCGAGGAGTTTGACGGCGGCGGCGAGCTGCGGGGAATCGGGGCCGTGGCGGTGACCGGCGCCGTTGGTTTCCTCGAGGTAGAACGTGATGACGGCGGGACGTTCGGCGGGAGGGCGGCGGAGCCAGCTCGCGAGCTCGGCGAGGCGTTGCTCGAACGGGCTGCGGTCGTAGTCATAGGGTTTCCAATACGTCGGGCGGCGTCCGCCGATCTCGGCTTCGGAGCCGGGCCAGAACGAGCAGGCGCTGGCGCGGCCCTGTTTCACGGCGGTGATCCAGATGGGCTCGCCACCCCACCAGCGGGCGTCGCGGGCCGAGGCGGATTGATTGTAGCGGAAAATGGCGCCGAGCGTGGGATCGAAGAACTGGTTGTTGACGATGCCGTGGCTGGAGGGGCGGAGGCCGGTGACGATCGTGTAGTGGTTTGGGAACGTGTTGGTCGGAAAAACGGGAATGAGGCCGCGCGCGGAAACGCCCTCGCGGATGAGGCGGCGGAGATGGGGTGTTTCTTCAGGATGGAGCGCGCAGTAGTCCCAGCGAAAGCCGTCGAGGGAGATCAGCAGCAGCGGTGGCGGTTCGGCGGAACGGGCTACGCACGACGACGCTGCGACGAGGAACGCGACGAACGCGAGCAGGGCGGTGCGGGGGCGACGGGGAGGCTTCATCAACGGAGCGTGACCATTGTGGCGCCCCACGAACCGGTGTGTTCGTCGCCGAGACGAAAGGTGTTTACGAGCGGTGAACGGCGCAGGAGCGCGTGCACGGTGGTGCGGAGAGTGCCGGTGCCTTTGCCGTGGATGAGGCGCACCTCGCGCAGGCCGCGGGCGGAGCATTCCTCGAGGTAGGCCGGGATCAGTTCGCCGAGGTCCGCGGGGCGAAAGGTGTGCAGATCAAGCTCTCCGGTGATGGGGAGCGGCACCGGCGCATCGGTCGCGGGCTCGGGTGCCATGAAAACGGCTCAAGGTTTCGGCTCGGCCGGAGGAGGCGGCGTGGGCGCCGGCGCGGGCGAGGTGGGAGGCGCGGCGGGTGCGGATGTTTCGGGGCCCGGAGGCGTGGCTGCGGGATTGATCGGTGCGGTGGCGTCGGCAGCGGGCGTGTCTACCTTGGGAGCTTCGACGGTGGCGGTCGTGGCGTCGGGGGTGGTTTCCGGGGTAACGGTGGACGAGGGGCCGGCTTCGCTGCCGTCGGAGTGGTAGTTCGAGTCGTGGTAGTGCGAATCTTGATGATACGGGTCGTCGTGGTAGTCCGGCGTCGTGGAAGGCGTGGAGTCGGGGGCGGGCTCGGCCGGGGGTGGCGGCGGGAGTTTTTTCTGAGTGTCCTCCTCGAGGGCGCGTTTGAATTCCTCTTCGACGCCGCTCGCAGCTTTCTTGAACTCGCGCATGGTCTTGCCGAGGCCGCGGGCGAATTCGGGAAGTTTTTGCCCGCCGAAAAGGACGAGCACCACGACAAGAATCAGCACCATCTCGCCGCCGCCGAGGGCTTCGATGAATGCAAAAGAGATGTGCGACAAATCCATGGCAGAACTCTGACGGGTGAAGTGACGAAATGTAACCGCTAAAATGGCGGGTTATTTGATGGCAACACTGACGGCGAATTTTTGGGTCTCGCCGGGTGAGACATGGTGCAGGCCGACCTTGTGTTCGACGGCGTTGGCAGGGCCCATCCAAGGCTCGACGCAGTAGAACGGCGAATCGTCGGCGAGGGTCCACGTGACGAAGCATGCTTCGGGCGGCGGCACCGGGGCGGTGCCGAGGCGGACCGAGATGTCACCGGGCCGGCCTTTTTCACCGAAGATGACTTCGTTGCTACGGAGTGCAGTGTGAAACGTATCGATGATGGCCTTGTTACCCAGGCTTTCGTCGGTTTGGAGGGCGGGGCCGGCGATGAGGCCGCCGGTCGGGTCTTGGCGCAGGCGCTTGGACGCGGGGATGCGGATCACGTAATCGGCCCGCGTGGTGTCGGCGCTCCACGGCACAGTGAAATAGAAATGGTGGCCGGCGCACCACGGGAGCGGGACGGAGCCGAGGTTGGTGAGGGCGTATTCGCACGAGAGGCCGAAGGGCTCGAAGCGGTAGGCGACGGTGAATTCGTAATCGAACGGGTAGGCGGCGCGGGCTTCGTCGCCGGGGACAAATTGCGCCACGAAGCCGCGAGCATCGAGACGGGTGACCTTGAATTCGCCTTGGCGGGCGATGCCGTGGAGCGGGATGGCCCGCTTCACGCCGTCGGCGGCGCGCCAGAAAAAGATTTCGCCCTTGTCGTAGCAGCGGCCGTTGAACGGGAAGAGGATGGGGTTGCCGCCACGGACTTTGGCGATTTCGGAGAAGTCCGCGTTTTCGGGCCAGTAGAGAACGTCGCGCACCGAGCCGTCGCCGAGCGTGATATTCCAATTCATCAGGCGCGCGCCTTTTTCAGGGAGAGCGAGGAAGGTGGAGTTACCGACGCGCCAGCGGGTGAGCGTCTGGCCTTGATAGGAGATTTTTTCCATCGGACTGGGAGTAAGCGGGGGCTCCGAATGCGCGCAAAGTTTTTCTCCGGTTCGGGCGGAATCGTGGAGGCTGGCGCTGGAAACGCCGCGGAGCATTCCACCGGGATAGCGCTTGTGGCGATCGGGCGAAGGTGTGAACTTCGCGGCGGTTTCAACCCTTCGCGTGCCATGACTACCATCCTGCTGTTTTTCGTCCTCGGTATCGTGCTGCTGGTGCTCGACCTGTTTATCCCGGGCGTGCTTCTCAGCATTTTTGGCGTGCTGGCGATGCTCGCGGGCACGGCGAATGCGTTTAACCATTACGGCGTCGGCGGCGGCTTGGCGGCGTTTGCCATCGGGATGACGCTGTTGGGCATCGCGCTGTATTTTGAATATGCGGTGCTGCCAAAGACGCGGCTGGGGAAAAAGTTTTTCCTGAACGCGTCGATCGCGGGCACGAGTCAGGCTCCGGCGAGCGAAACGGCCGCGCTGACCGGACGCGAAGGTGTGGCAATCACGCCGTTGATGCCGACGGGGCAAATCGAAATCGACGGCAAGCGCCATGAGGCGTTGTCGATCGACGGGCATGTGCCAAAGGGCGCGCGACTCAAAGTCACCGGCTCTCAGAATTTCTCACTCACCGTTACCAAACTATGAACGCATCAAATCTGGTTTTCATCATTGTCATCGTTTTCGTCGTCATCGTCGCGGCGATTATCTTCTCGTTTTTCAGTGTGTGGCTGCGGGCGTGGCTCGCGGGTGCGCCAGTCGGAATTTTTAACCTGCTCGCGATGCGGCTGCGGCAAGTGCCCTACAGCACGATCGTCGATGCGCGCATCCGGGCGACAAAGGCGGGCATCCAACTGACAATCGACGAGGTCGAGGCGCAGTATCTCGCGGGCGGCAACGTCATCGACTGCGTGCACGCGCTCATCGCGGCGCAGAAGGCGGGCATCACGCTGGATTGGCAGCGGGCGTGTGCGATCGATCTCGCGACGAAGGGCTCCGGCAAGTCCGTCGAAGAGGCGGTGCGCACGTCGGTCGATCCGAAGGTGATCGATTGCCCGAATCCGGCGAGCGGTCGCACGACCATCGACGGCGTGGCGAAGGACGGCATCCAGGTGAAAGTGAAAGCGCGCGTCACGGTGCGCACGCATCTGGATCGTTTCGTCGGCGGTGCGAAGGAAGAGACGATCATCGCTCGCGTGGGTGAGGGCATCGTTTCCACCATCGGTTCGTCGGAGAGCTACAAGCACGTGCTGGAGTCGCCGGACAGCATTTCCAAGACGGTGCTGGCGCGCGGTCTCGATGTCGGCTCGGCGTTCGAAATTCTTTCGATCGATATCGCGGACGTGGACGTCGGCGAAAACGTCGGTGCGAAACTCCAGGAAGCGCAGGCCGAGGCGAACAAGAACATGGCGCAGGCGCAGGCGGAAATCCGCCGGGCGGCGGCCGTGGCGGTCGAGCAGGAGATGAAAGCGCGCGTGCAGGAGATGCAGGCGAAAGTCGTCGAAGCGCAGGCGCAGGTGCCGCTCGCGATGGCCGAGGCGTTTCGCTCGGGCCGGCTCGGCGTGATGGATTACTACAAAATGGAAAACGTGCAGGCCGACACGGCGATGCGCTCCTCCATCGCCCACCCGGACGGAAAGAAATAACGGCCCTCCGCCGCGCTCATGCGTTGGATCTTCGAGAACTTCGGCTTCTTCGTCTTCGTGTTCATCGCGATTTCGATGGCGCGCGCCATCCGGAAGGCGATGCAGCAAAAGGAGACCCACGAAGCGACGACGGACGAAACGGAGGAGCAGGCGAATCTGCGGCGTATCCGGGAAGGCATACGGCGGAAAATCGCCGAGCGCCGCAGCGGCGGTGCGCCGGGCGAAGTGCCGCCTTTCATGACGGAAACGCCGGCGCCGGCACCTCCGCCGCTGGTGAGGACGCTGGTGCCCGCGCCCACTCCGCAGCTCGACCCCTTTGGCGGTCCGGCGAAGCGGATGATGGCCGAGATCGAGCGGCGCGTGCAGCCGAGAGCATTGACGCCACCTCCGGCGCCCGCGGTTTCCGAGGCGGCAGCATTGGCCCGTCAGGAAGAATTGGCCGAGCAGATGCGCGTGCTGGAAGAATCGCGGATGTTGGCACGACGTCGTGCGACCGAAATTGCGGCGATGCAGAAGGCCGAGAACGAGTCGGAAAGCGGTGCGCTGAAAACGGCGAGGGGAGTGCTGCTCGCCGATTTGCGCGACCCCAAGAGTTTGCGTCGTGCGTTTGTGCTACGCGAAGTGCTCGGGGCGCCGGTGTCGCTCAGATAACCGGCGCGACGGCCGCGCGAAAAATCAGGGCAGCTCGATCGCGAGGGCGCCGCGGATGTTGTTCGGCGCTGCGCTCGGGGTGAACTGTTGGCCGGCGTAGTTGATCCGGATGTTTTCCTGCGCCGAGGCGAAAATGTAAACCGGGCCGGATTTCGGGAAGCTCACGGTGCCGTCTTTGGCCAGCGGCGTGGGGGGCAGAAGAATGTCGCCGTAGGTGCCCTCGGGGGTCTTTGCCCAGACCTGCACACGGACGACGTCGAGTGCAGTGATCACAGCGCGGCTGCTCGCGGCAGGTTGCGTGGCGACGGGCGGGAGCGGGTTGGCGGGAGCGGGTGTAGCCTTGGAGGCGCGGTTGCTGATGAGCGAGGAGACCAGCCAGACGGCGAGGAGGACGCCGACGCCGGCGCCGGCCCATTTGAGATAGCGGAAAACGACCGCGGGATCGGGACCGGTGGGCAGATTGTTGCCGCCGCGGGGATAGCGGGGCTGTGCGCGGACGGGTTCTTCGGCGGCGCCCTCGGCGGGTGGCGCGGCGCGGTCGCTGGGTTCGCCGGCGCTGGCGACAGAGATGTCCATGCGGCCGTAGACTTCGCGGCTGGGCTGGCGCGGGCGGGCCTCGCCGCGGCCGAGCGCGGAGTAGTCGTTGAGGATGCGTTCGGCCGGCAGCTTCAGGAAGGCGGCGTAGTTGCGCAGGAAACCGCGCGTGTAGATCTCGGTGAGGCCGATGTCGAAGTGGTTGCCCTCGAATTTTTGCAGGTAGTCGCCGCGAATTTTCGTGGCCTCGGCGGCTTCGCGGATCGAGATGCCCTTTTTCTTGCGCGCCTCCTCGAGGCGTTCACCGATGGTCTGCATGGGGATGGGTTAGGGTGTTGCGAGGGAAAGGGGAAGACGGAACTGGCGGAGGTTGCTCACAACGAATCGAGATCCACGAGAATCTCGCGGGGGCTGGAGCCGTTTTCGGGGCCGACGACGCCTTTTTCCTCCATCAAATCCATGATGCGGGCGGCGCGGTTGTAGCCGATGCGGAGGCGGCGCTGGATCATCGAAGTGCTGGCGCGCTTGGTGGATTTGAGCACGTCGATCGCCTGGGCGTAGAGCTCGCTGTCGTCACCCAAGTCTTCGTCGTCGCCGCCCTCGTCGTCGCCGTCTTCGTCGTCTTCTTTCGCAGCGCGGTCGATCTGTTGTTGGACGGATTGGGCGTATTGCGGCGGGCCGTTTCTCTTGAGGAATTCAACCATCTCCTGAACCTCTTCGTCGGAGACGAAGGCTCCCTGCGCGCGCACGAGGCGGGAGGATCCGGGGGGCGAGAAGAGCATGTCGCCGCGGCCGATGAGGGTGTCGGCGCCCTTGGTGTCGAGAATGGTGCGTGAGTCGACCTGCGAGGCGACTTGGAAGGCGATGCGGGACGGGAGATTCGCTTTGATGACGCCGGTGATGACGTTTACGGACGGGCGCTGGGTCGCGATGATCAGGTGGATACCGGCGGCGCGGGCGAGTTGGGCGAGACGGGCGATGCTCGTCTCGATTTCGGCGGGGGCGACCATCATGAGGTCGGCGAGCTCGTCGATGATGGCGACGATGTAGGGCAGTTTTTCGGGAATCTCCAAACCGTCGTCGGCGGCGAGCGGATCGACGCCATCGAGGGCACCCTGCGTGTCGGGAGGCGGCGGAGCGGCGTTTTTCTTGCGGGTGTTGAAGCCGACGATGTTGCGGACGTTGGCCTTGGCGAAAATCTGGTAGCGCTGCTCCATTTCGCTAAGCAGCCACTTGAGGGCGCCCGGCACTTTTTTCGGCTCGGTCACGACCGGGATCAGCATGTGCGGTAGTGAATTGAAGATTTTCAATTCGACGACCTTGGGGTCGACCATGATGAGGCGGAGATCCTTCGGGCTCTTCGAATAGAGGATCGAGGCGACGATGGAAT
>CALRZR010000265.1:0-10489 GCA_943372705.1 Opitutus sp. GAS368
CTCGTCGACAAAATCTGCTGAACGGAAAACCCATCCCTCGGCCCGTGGTGAAGCGCGACGGAATGAAAGAGGGCGATTCGGATGGCACAGAATTCAGCTGGGGCCCCACCAGGGGCCCCAAAGAGGATTCCAAAGATTGGAAGGCGGCCGAGTGGGCGGCTGCCGCCTTCGCCAAGCCGGCGGCGAAGCCCTTCTTCATGGCGTTGGGCATCTCCAAGCCGCACCTGCCGTTTTACGTGCCTCAGGAGTATTTTGACCGGCACCCGTTGGAGACGATCACGCTCCCGGAATTTCGCCTCGACGACCTGAACGACATCGTCGACGCGAAGGGGCGCGTGACGGAAAAGCCGTCCTCCGATTTTCAATGGGTGCAGCAGGATCCGCGACTGCACAAAGGTGCCGTGCAGGCCTATCTGGCAGCGACGAGCTACGCCGACGATTGCATCGGCCACGTTCTCACGGCGCTCGAGAATAGTCCACACCGCGACAATACGATCGTGGTCATCTGGGGCGATCACGGCTGGCACCTGGGCGAGAAGCTGCGCTTCCGCAAAGCCACGCTCTGGGCGGAATCGACGCGGTTGCCGTTGATCATCCGGATGCCCGGAATGACGGCGCAGCAAGACTGCCCTCGCGTGGTGAATCTGATCGATCTTTTCCCCACGCTGATCGACGCCTGCGGCTTGCCCGCCAAACCGGAGATCGACGGGCACAGCCTCACCCCGTTGTTGCGCAATCCGCAGACGCCCTGGCCGCACGTTTCCTTAACGGTGATGGGCCGGGGCAACGCCTCCGTGCGCGATGAACGCTGGTATTTCATCCGCTACAAAGACGGCACCGAGGAATTCTACGACATGTCACGCGATCCGATGCAGTGGACCAACCTCGCGGCTTCGCCAGATCCGGAAATCCAAACTCAGAAGAAGCGACTCGCCGCGTCCTTTCCGTCCACCTTTGCACCCGAAGTGCCCCAGAACCAAGGCGGCAGAGCTGAAAAACAAGAACTCGCTGGCAAGCCGGACCCGACAATCCGCCCCGCCCGGGCCGCAGCCAAACTGAAGTAGTCGCCCCGCGCTCGACCATGCCTCACGCCCTCCTGAAAAATCCATGACGCGTCGCTGGCCCTTCCCGGATGCAGGCGGCCGCGCAAGCGTGCTGCCTCCCCGGGTTTTCGAGGAAAGAGCCCGCTTCGAAGCGGTCATCCGCCTCTTGCGCGTGATCAAACTGCGGTGATTGCGCTCCCATCTAGTCTTTCCGCCCCACGCCCCACACCCCACACCATGTCAGCCACCCCTCACACCCTCCTCGCCACGCTCGGCGTTTGCCTCGCACTCGGCACGGTCGCTTCCGCCCAGATAGCTCCCAATCCACCGACGGTCCCAGCCGTAAAACCACGGGGTGCAGAAGTCGTTCAGCTCACACCTTTTCAAGTGAACGCTGGCGACAACGAAGGTTGGGCGCCCACCGAAACCTTGGCGGGCACACGCTTCAAAACGAAACTCTCCGACCTCGCATCGCAGATTGATATTTTCACCTTGGATTTCATGGAAGATTTCGGCTTCACCAGCATTGATGCCGCGTCCGTCTACTCGCTCAACATCGAGAACAGCACCGAGTTTGTGAGCAATGTAGAGTCGAAGGGAGGCGGCGATGGCACCCTGCGTGTTCGCGGCATCGGTCAAGCGAGGAGGACCCGGGAGTTTTTTGCGACCGACACGCGCTCGGACAATTACAACTTGGATCGGGTGACCCTCGCTTCCGGTCCGAACCCCATGATGTTCGGTATTGGGGCTCCGACTGGCGCCATCGATTCGAGCCTCGCGCGACCGATCATGAATCGAAACACCCGCCAGTTGAAGACGCAGTTCGATAGCTTCGGCGGCATCCGCGGCGAGTTCCACCTCAACCAAAGTCTGGTCCAAAACAAATTGGCGTTCCGCGGCGCCCTCCTCGCGGACAACAAGAAGTTCTACCCGAACCCGTCCATCGATCGCGAACGCCGGGCTTACGCCGCGCTCCTCTACAAGCCATTCAAAAAGACCCAATTCAGCGCCCACTACGAAAACGTCAACGGGCACAGCCGCACCCCCTCGCGAGTCCCCCCGTTGGACAGAGTCCGGGTCTGGTATCAGGCCGGCGACTTGGGATCTGCCTTGGGCAATCAGCCCCTCTTCTCCAACAATCTCGCTTGGCAAACCGGACGGCCCGCGGGTGGCGGCTTGCCGGCGATCGGGGCGAAGGCGAATCCCGACGATCGCGTTTTCAGCACATCGGGCGATGGCGCGATCAGTGTGATCGGCGGCAATAATCCGGCCGGTCTTCGCGCGATGGGATCATTCTACTCGGTGGGCGTGCAAAACATCGCCGACAACGGGCGCTGGCCCGGGATTGTTGATCCGGTCAATGCGGGCACTACGCGAGGCGTGTCGCTGCTCAACGACGACTACTATCCCCGCGATGTCAGTTATCACTACTTCACCGATTTCGGCGACCGCGATGCGTCGATCGTGAATCTGTTTTTCAATCAGGAGATCGTTAAAAACCTCCATTTCGAGGCCGGCTACCAGCGCGAAGATAACAAGAATTTCGGCGCGAGCTACATGGCCGGCGGCAACGGTGGACTGAATCTCAACGTCGATCCCAACCGGTTTCTGCCCGACGGCGTCACGCCCAATCCCTACGCCGGAAAACTCTATTTCGACGGACTCGCGGGGTTCGACGAGGGCTGGTCCAAAAGCGACGAATGGCGCGCCGCCCTCTCCTATGAACTCGATTTCAAAAAGCAGTCCCGCAACCGCCTCGTGCAGCTCTTCGGCCGGCATCGGATCGCCGGCATCGTCTCCGCGATCGAGTCGAAGAATCTGAATCAAGAATACCGCTATAATATCCAGCCGGTGATCGAAAACGGGCGGATGCGCGATCCGGTGTTTAGCGGAGTGAACTACACCATCGAACCTGATGGACGCCGCGGCCTCGGGCCGTTGGGCAGTGGATACACCGCTACGGCCAGCAATCGCGTGGTGAACTTCCGCTCTTACGTCGGCCAGGATCTCGGTTGGGTGCCGCGGGTGGACGGCTATGAGATTGGGCAACCGTGGAAGATCACCGACAATCGGGGTGAGGTCTGGACCGTCGATCCGAAAAATGCCGGCACCGGCACCAACGGCGAGCGCCTCATCACCGGCCGAAACACAGGCGGGACGCACACCGAATTCGGCACCAAGCTATTTTCTTACCAAGGCTACCTGCTCGATGACCGCGTCGTGCTGACCTACGGACGGCGCGAGGACTCCAACAACACGGCGCGCTCCGCCGCCCCGGCCGTCTTGTGGCGGAATCCGGAAACCGGACAGGTCATCTCGGCGGCTGCCGCCGGCTATCAGGCCCATATCGATCACTACGGTTTCGATAAAATGGATCCGGCGACTGAGGCGGTCGGGACCACCACGCTAAAAGGCATTGTCGTGCATCCGTTCCGCGACTGGGGCTGGAAACTTCCTCTGGGGGCGGATCTTTCACTCATGTTCACCGAGTCGGACACCTTTGCGCCCAATACCACGGCTCGAAATCCCGACGGCAGCTTTATGGCGAGCGAACGGGGCGAGGGCACCGACCGGGGATTTCGCCTCGGTCTCTTCGACGGCCGCTTCAATCTCCGCTATAACGAGTATGACGTTTCCTCATCGCCGACGCGGCTTGGCGCGCTCTTCGCGGGCATCCGGGCGGCCATGCGAAATGTGATGAAAGACATCACACGTGCCATGGTGGCCAACGAAGCGGATTTCAGGGCGAAGTTCCCCGTTTGGCCGTTGCAGGACCAGGGCGACCCCAAATTCGTCTACCCGTTTGCCTCCGTGAACAACGGCGGATTCGAGACGATGAATTTCTTCAACTACCTGGATCCTTACGCCGTCACCGCCGATACCGCCGCCAAGGGGCGGGAGATCACGGTGCAATGGAAACCGACCCGCAACCTGGACCTCCGCCTCACTTGGAATCACCAAGAAGTTGTTCAGACAAAAATCGCCACGCAGTGGGTCAAGTTCGCCGACGAGTTCGAGAAGATCATGGATAAAACCCTGTTCACCGAAGGCTACGTGCCGGGAGACACGGAAGCTATTTACCGAAATCCAGCGGGCTTCGACATGGATGGAGACGGCGTCATCCGGCAATACACGTGGAACGCGATTCCGATCGGGGCTGGCGCCGGTCAAACCGTGCCGCAGAACATCGGCGCCGCCAATACCCCTTGGGGTCGGAACGACGACCTCTTTCCGGGCGGTTGGACGGGCCAAACGATGCGGGAGAATTGGATTTCAAATGTGCGCAATGGGAACTCCGGCATTCCGGTGCTGGAAGCCTACAACGGACGTCCCAACGAGTTCACCCGCGACAATCGCCTGAACTTGAATGCCATGTATCGCTTCAGCGAAGGAACGTTGAAGGGCGTGCGCGTGGGTGCCGGCTACCGCTGGCGCGCACCCGCGGCGATCGGCTTCGGCGTGAAACGGATCAACGGAGTGGCGGTGCCAGACGTCGACATCATCCAAAAAGGAAAGGCGGAAACTGCCGTCGATCTATCTTTCGGATATAGCGGAAAGTCGGCCTGGCTCGGGGACCGCCGGTATAGTTTGAGTGTAAATATGCGAAACGCCTTCCCGCAGGGTCGATACGACACCAGGAACCGCGACTTCCTTAACGGGAATTCACTGACCACCGTCAGGCTGATTCCACGACAGGTCATATTCTCTTACGAAATCGATCTGTAACCGACCGCGCGACGATATCGCCGCAGAACTGCATCACACCATGAATGAACCCATCACTCGCCGCACCGCACTAAAACTAATCGCTTCCGCCACCGTCGTCGGCGCGGCTGCCGGATCCAAAAAGGCGGTTGCCGCGACCGCGCCGGACAAAAACGAAAACGACGCTTGGAGCAAGACCCACGACCGCGTGTTCCTCGGAGGAAGTTATTGGGCAAATCCCATGGAGGACTGGCAGGTCGCCAATGGAGGTGCGGAGTGCCGGAGCTTCGGCGGCAATCGCAGCATCCACTCGCTGACGCACCAAATCACGAGTCCGGCCAAGGGCTTCTCGATGTCCGTCCGACTGTCGCAGCTCGAACTGCGCGGCAAAGACGCTGGCGCGGGCTTCCGCCTCGGCGTGCGGAGTGATCTAAATGAATACCGCAGCAATTGCTTCGCCGGCGGCGGTCTCAATGCCGGCGTCGCCGACGGCCGGTTGCTGTTGGGCCCCAAGTCTGAGCCGCTGCCGGCGGGCGCAGATCTGAAGAACCTCGCGTTGATGCTCTCGGGTGTCGGGAGCGGTGCGGATGTCACTCTCACGCTCGAAGCTCGGGTGGGCGAGGGCGGCGCTAGTTTGGGGAAAATCAGCCACACGGTCCCGGCCGGCAGCCTGCGCGGCAACGTGGCTCTCGTGAGCAACTACGGCGCCGAGGGAGCGCCCACCGCGACCAAAAAAGCGGCCAAAGCAGCGAATCAAGGTGGCGGCTCGCGTTATCGGTTCACCGATTGGAAAATGGCGGGCGACGCCTTCACGGTCTCCTCCGCCCAGCGCTTTGGTCCACTACTGTGGGCTATGTATTCCCTGAGCGACTCGCGCGGCCCCGAAGGCTGGGTGATGAAGATCAGCGCGCTGACGGGGCCCATGGGTCGCGACGATAGCCAAGTGGTCGAATTGCACGTCCAGCGGGGCGGTGCGTGGCAATCCTTGGGTGAGGCCAAGCTCGATCCCGACGCCTGGGTCGCTACGTTTCGCATTCCGAAGTGGGACGAGAAAGCCGCTGTGCCCTACAAACTCGTCTATCGCGAAAAACATCTCGACGGAACGGCGACGCCCGACGAGTGGACTGGCACGATCCTGGCCAATCCCGTCGGCCGGCCGCTGCGCATGGCAGCGATGACCTGCCAAAACGATTACGCTTTCCCCTACGAGCCGGTCGCCCGGAACGTCGCAAAATTGAAACCCGATCTGGTCTTCTTCTCCGGCGACCAAATCTACGAAAGCCATGGCGGGTTCGGCATCATCCGCGAGCCGGCGGCGCCAGCGATTCTCAATTACCTGCGGAAATTCTATCAATTCGGCTGGGCGTTTCGCGATGTCATGCGCCATGCGCCCACGCTCTGCATCCCCGACGATCACGACGTTTTCCAAGGCAACATTTGGGGCGAGGGCGGTGCGAAGATGTCGGTGACGCCCGCCGATCCCGGCGCATCCTCGAAGGGCGGCTACATCGAGCCGGCCCGGATGGTGAATGCCGTCCACCGGACCAATGTCTCGCACCATCCCGACCCGTTCGATCCGAAACCGTCGCTGCAGGACATCAGCGTATACTACGGCGACATGGTTTATGGCGGCGTGAGTTTTGCCATCGTCGCCGACCGCCAGTGGAAGAGCGGACCCGAGCGGGTGAAGACCGACGGCCCGCGGGCCGACCACGTGGTCGATCCGAAATTCGACTGCCGCACCCTCGATAAACCTGGACTGGTCCTCCTCGGCGATCGCCAGGAGGAATTCCTGAAAAAATGGGCGCAGGATTGGCGCGGACATTCCCTGAAGGCACTGCTCAGCCAGACGGTGTTCGCCGCCGTCGCCACCCACCACGGCAGCTACGACGGCTACCTGAAGGGAGACCTCGATTCGGGCGCGTGGCCACAAACACCGCGCAACCGCGCCATCGACATCCTGCGCCCGGCGATGGCGCTCCACATCAACGGCGACCAGCACATCACGACCCTCGCCCAATATGGCGTCGGCCAGCAGCGCGACAGTATGTGGTCCTTCTGCACCCCCGCCATTGCCGCCGGTTACCCGCGCTGGTGGCGCCCGGACGAGGTGGGCATGTCGCACACGAAACGCCCCCGTCACGGTTTTGCCAATACCGGCGAGTTCCTCGATGGATTCGGTAACAAGGTCTATGTCTACGCGGTGGGCAATCCCGCGGTCGGCAAAGCTCCGAACCGTTACGACAAGGCCCACGAGAAGGGCAGTGGCTTCGGCTTCATAACCTTCGATCCGGTGAAGAAAACCTACGCCATCGACTCGTTCCGTTTCCTCATCGATCCCACCGACGGCAAGGCCTCCAACCAATTTCCCGGTTGGCCTGTGACCCTCCATCAATCCGAGAATCGCGGTGAAAACCGCCTCCAATAACTCACCCACATCATGCAACGCCGCACCTTCCTCCGCTCCGGGTCCTCGCTCGTCCTCGCATCACTCTTGTCGCCGACCACGTCGCTGTTCGCCGCCGGCCCGCAGCCGAAGTTCTCCCTGAAATACGCGCCGCATCCCGGCACGTTTAAAAACAAAGGCGGAGAAGCATACCTGGATCAGGTGCGCTTCGCTGCCGACCAAGGCTTCACCGCTTGGGAGGACAATAGCGTTAAGAAACAAACCCCTGAAATGCAGGAGAAGATCGGTGCCGAACTGGCGCGTCTCGGCATGACGATGGGAGTGTTTGTCGCCTACGGTAGTTTTGACCGGCCCACGTTTGTCCGCAGGGACAAGGCCACATGGGATGAAGTCACCCAGACGGTCAGCGATTCGGTCGCCGTCGCAAAACGGGTCGGCGCAAAGTGGATGACGGTCGTGCCCGGGTCCGTTGACCAACAGCACAAGGACGATCCCAAGTGGAACCAATACGGCGGTCCGCGCCTCGGCGAAGGCTATCAATTTGCCAACACGGTCGAACTGTTGCGGCGGCTCAGCGCGGTCTTGGAACCGCATAAGCTGGTCATGGTGCTGGAACCGCTCAACTGGCAGACCAACCATGGCGGCGTGTTTTTGCGGAGCGCCGAACAAGGCTACGCGCTCTGCAAGGCGGTCGACAGTCCGTCCTGCAAGATTCTGTTCGATCTGTATCACGAGCAAATCACCGCAGGCAATTTGATCCCCAGCCTCGATGCCGCGTGGGACGAGATCGCCTACCTGCAATCCGGCGACAATCCCGGCCGCAAAGAACCCGGCACCGGCGAAATCAACTACCGCAACGTTTTCCAGCACATCTTTAAGAAGGGCTACAAGGGCGTCATCGGCATGGAACACGGCAACGCCAAGCCGGGTGCCGAGGGTGAGCAGGCCGTGATTGATGCCTACCGCGCGGCGGACGCTTTTGCTCGGTGAGCACACCCTTCATTTCCCAAACCCTCCACCCAAATTCCCCCATGATCTCTCGCCTCCTCCTCCTCTGCTCCCTGCCTCTCGTCGGTCTCGCCGCCACCCGGGTCGAACTGAACTTTGATCGCACCATCCCCGCCATCGCATTTGCTGCCGACGAGATTGAGCGTGCGGCAACCGCCGCGCCCTCGGGCGCGGCGCTCCGCGTTTCCATCGAGGCGGTTCCCCTCGCCGGCGGCGATCCCCAGGCTTATCGCCTCGAACGCTCCGCACCCAATCACGTGCGGGTCGTGGGCCAGGGACCGCAGGGCGCCATGTATGGCGGACTCGATGTCGCGGAAGCGCTTCGCACCGGCACGGTCGATTTGCTGAAAACTTCCGAGCACAAGCCGCACATTGCGCAGCGGGGCATCAAATTTAACATCCCGCTCGACCTGCGCACGCCGAGCTACACGGACCCTTCCGACGCGGCGCAGGCGAACATCCCGGAGGTGTGGACGCGCGAGTTTTGGGTCAGCTATCTCGATGCGATGGCGCGGCATCGCTACAACGTGCTTTCGCTTTGGTCGCTGCATCCTTTCCCTTCGCTGGTGAAGGTGCCGGAGTTCCCGGAGGTGGCGCTGGACGATGTCTGGCGCACGAAGACGAAGCTCGATGACACGTTCAGTTTTTCCGGCAAAGGCTTTGTCCGCGATGAAATGCTCGCGAACCACGAGGTCGTGAAGCGCATGACCATCGAGGAGAAAATCGAGTTCTGGCGCTGGGTCATGCAGCAGGCCGCCGACCGCGGTATCGGCATCTATGTGTTCACTTGGAACGTTTTCACGTTCGGCGCGGACGGTAAACACGGCATCACCGATGACCTCGGCAACGAGACAACGAAAAAATATTTCCGCGCCACCGTGCGCGAGATGGTGAAAACGTATCCGCTGCTCGCCGGCATGGGCATCACCGCGGGCGAGGGGATGCCGAACTCCATGGATTCCAAACTCAAGGAAGCGTGGCTGTGGGCCACCTACGGCGAAGGTGTGCGCGATGCGGTGAAGGATGACCCGAAGCGCGTGTTCCCGATGATTCATCGGTTTCACTGGACAGCGCAGAACGACATCCTCGATGCGTTCAAAGACTATCCGGGGCCGTTCGACTTCAGCTTCAAATACTCCGTGGCGCACATGTATTCGATCACGAAGCCGCCCTTCATCCAACCGCTGCTGGAGGGCCTCGCGCCCGACCGGAAGACCTGGCTCACGGTGCGCAACGACGACATCTACACGTTCCGCTTCGGCGATCCGACCTACACGCGCGAATACGTCTTAAACATTCCCCCGGCGGATAAGATCGCCGGTTTCTACATGGGGCCGGACGGCTACACGTGGGGCCGCGATTTCCTCGAACGCCATCCCGCTCCCGGCCCGCGCCCGCTAGTGATCGAGAAGCAATGGTATTCGTTCATGCTCTGGGGCCGGCTGGCCTATGATCCTTCACTGCCCGATGCCCACTTCGAACGGGCGTTGGCCGCACGTCACCCCTCGGCTTCATCGTCGCATCTCTTCCGTGCTCTCCAAGGAGCGTCTCAGGTCATGCCGCTGACCACGCGTTTCTTCTGGGGCGACATCGATCTCAAATGGTTTCCCGAGGCCTGCCTCAGCCATCCGCGCAGCAAGGGTTTCTATACCGTGCGCCACTTTATGGAAGGCATCACCATGCCGGGCTCCAACGTGCTCCCGATCCGCGACTGGCGCAATCGTCTCCTCGGTCGCAAGCCGATGGGGCAAACTACGCCGCTCGAAATCGCCGCCGCGCTCGACGGCGCAGCCGCGGATACGTTCGCTGCACTCGACGGACTCCATGACGCCGCCAAACAGGATGCCGAACTTCAGAAAAACATAAACGACTGCGAAGCGCTCGCGTGGCTGGGCCGCTACTACGCGGCGAAGATTCGCGGGGCGTGCGCGTTGGCCCTGTTCGATGTGAATGGCGACAAGTTCGAACACGCCGCTTCGCTCAGCCATCTCGGCGACGCACTCGCCAATTGGAAGAAGTATGCTGCCGTCCGTGATGCGCACTACCTCCCGGCCCTCTACAATCGCCTGGGCATCGTCAACATCACCGCCTTGACGGAAAAGGTGGCCGCAGACGTCACCCTCGCGCGTAGTTGGAAACCCGGCACACTCAAGGACGATGGCAAACGCGGTGGCTCCGAAAAGGGCTTCCGCAAGTGAACCGAGCTGGCACGAAACAAACCTCGCCCCATCAGCCAGCCGATCAAACTCACGATGACCACCGCCCCTCGGCAACCTCGGCAAAGACGCGAAGTCGCCACGTCATTCCTCAAGGGCCTCGATTTACT
>CALRZR010000266.1:0-10485 GCA_943372705.1 Opitutus sp. GAS368
TCACCATCATCGGAGGCGACGGCAAAGAATACGGTCCCGTCCCCGCCAACCAACGACGCGAAGGGATCGCCGGCGGTCGCGCCAACCTCGACACCAAGGCCAAACGCGCCGGCTCCGAGGAATTCATCCGCCTCGGCGACTACGTCGAATTCGGCGCCAAGCCCGCGCCCCCGCCCCTGATGGAGCCCAGCGCCGATGACGAACTCCCCGCCGCGCCCGCGCCCGCCGCCACCGGCCGCTTCGTCTCCGCCACCTCCGACGCACCCGCCGGCCCCGCCGACGAACTCGCCGACATCGGCCCGCGCACCGGCGCCGCCTTCATCAACGGCTTCCTCTACTTCCTCGCCGTCCTCCCCGGCTCCGTCTTCACCGGCCTCCGCCTCCTGAAAGAGCACCCGGAAATCGCGCGCGGCGTCATCCTCCGCCCGGAAAACGTCAACCTCGAGAGCATCGCCTCCGGCGTCCTCTGGATCTACGCCGGCCTCGGCGCGATGATGGCCATTCAGTGCATCTTTCTCGCCCTGCGCGGACAGAACATCGGCAAACTCATCGCCGGCGTCCGCGTGGTGAACGCCGTCGACGGCAGCCCCGCCGGTTTCGTCCGCGGCGCGCTCCTGCGCTTCGTGCTCCCCGTGTGCGTGATCTTTTTGCTGAACCTGCTCTTCCCCCTCGGCCTGATGTTTCTCATCACCGATTACTGCTTCATGTTCCGCGCCGACCGCCGCTGCCTCCACGACCTCCTCGCCGGCACCAAAGTCGTCAAAGCGTAGCCCGCAACGCCAACCTTCTTCCCACGGTGGGCGGGCGCGTCCCTGCGCCCGCATTCGCCCCTTCCCGTAGCCGCAGCCCCCATCCCGTAACCGCACCGGTTACGGTGCGGTCCGTCCGCCCCGCGTTTCGCCCACGCCCCGCACGTTAACACGCGCGGCTACCCCACCAAGCGCACCACCCCGCACCGCTCGTAGCCGCGCCGCTTACGGCGCAGACCCACCGCTCTTCTTCCCGAGCCAAGCATCCACCGAAATTTTCCCCGGCCCAAACGCGAACACGATCGCGCTCGCCAGCAGAAACAAAAACGGCGCCGCCTCCGTGACCTTGTCGGGATCGGAAAACAGCTGCCCCAGCTCCTCGCGATGCGCCGTCGCGTAAGCCACGCCCATCGTGAACATCAACGCCCCGCTCACGCCGCGCGACGCGAGCCCGACCATCAGCAGCAGCCCGCCCACGCCCTCGACCGCGCCCGCGGCGATCGCATTAAGTTGCGGCAGCGGCAAATTCAGATCGGTGAAAAACGCCGTCGTCTTCTCCAGATTCAAGAGCTTGCCCTTGCCCGTTTGGAAAAATCCCCAACCCCAGTAGAGCCGGATCGCGAGGAGCAGCACCGGCTGCCCCCACGTCCCGAGCGTCGCCAACCATCCGTCGAGTTTCCGATAGAGAGAAAAAAGCTTCATGCGGATCAGAGCCGCGCCCGCGAAATTTATTTCCAACCGCCAGCAACTTTCGCCGCCGACCGCCCTACCGCGCTCTCAGCCACGCCGCGCCCGCCGGCGCCACACGGCCGCACCGAAGAGACTCACCGCCCCGAAAATCGCCGCATATGTGGAGGGCTCGGGAATCGCGCTGGCCGTGGCCGTGAGCTGCAGGGTGTTGCCCGCCATCGCGAGCCCGTAAGTGTAGCCGCTCACCGTAGTGACGAGCGCGAAGTCGCCCACGTCGAAGCTGCTCGTGGTCACGCCGCCCGTCGAAAAATCGAACAGCGTATAAACTCCCGCACCGAAGCCCGTGCCCGCGGTGAGATTGATCGTCAGACTGCCGAGCGTCGAAGCACCCGTGAGCGTGCCGCCGGTCAGCGTGAATTTGTCGCTCGTGGTGCCGAGCGTGAAGTTGAACACGGCATTGTCGTTGAGCGTGAGGCCGTTGGTAAACGTCAGCGCGCCAGCCGTCCCGCCGGTGCCGCCGCTGCCCACAATACCGCCCGATTGGACCGTGGTGGCGCCATCAATGTAGCCGGTGCCCATCAAGAATGCGCCACTCTGGATCGTCAGCGCACCGGTGCCCACGCCGGAGGAGCCGGACGCGTTGGCGACCACCAAGCCGCCGGCGCTCACGGTGGTGCCGCCGGTGTAGGTGTTGGCGCCACTGAGCCGGAGGGTGCCCGCACCGGTCTTGGTGATACTCTGGCCCAAACCAGAGATCGTGATCGGCACGCTGAACTCGCTGCTGGTCCCGGTCGAATTCGCGATATCGAACGTGCGGTTGCCGCCGAGCGCCAAGGTGCCGCTGCCGCCAAAGGCGGCCGTTACCGTGGGATTGCTCGTGGCATCGTAGGTGACCGTGCCGCCGAGTGTAAGCGTGGCCCCGGGGTTGACCGTGAAGACGTTGGACGAGGTCGCCGTCGCACCGCTGCCGCCAAACGTCAGCGCCCCGATCGTCTGGGTGATGTTGGAGCCGAGGACCAGGTTCGATGTCGTGCCGGCCGTGGTCCCATTGATGGTCACTGGGGCCGTCGCGACGAGCGTGTTGTTGGCCGAGAGGAAAAACTGGCCGCCGTTCACGATGGTGCCGCCGTCGTAGGTATTGGCACCTTGGAGCGTGAGGCGCCCGGCCCCGGTCTTGATGAGACTCTGCCCGGAGCCGCTGATCGGCGCGTAGATGGTGAATTCGTTTATATTGGCGGTCGAATCGGCGATGTTGAACGTGCGGTGGCCGCCGAGCGCCAGCGTGCCGCTGCCGCCGATGCTGGAGGCGACGGACGGATTGTTCGTGGCATCGTAGGTGACCGTGCCGCCGAGCGTGAGCGTGCTGCCCGCGTTGAGCGTGACATTACCCGCCGAGGTCGCCGTCTGGCCGGCGCCGCCAAACGCGAGCGTGCCGATCGTCTGCGTGAAATTGGCGCCGAGCGACAGATACGCCGTGCCGCCGGCGGTATCCTTGACGGTCACGCCTCCGGTCGACGCCAGCGTGTTGCTGGCATTCAGAAGAATCGTTCCTGCATTCACGATGGTGCCGCCATCATAGGTGTTCGCCCCGCTGAGCCGCAAAGTGCCGGCACCTGTTTTCGTGAGACTCTGGTCCGAACCGGAGACGGCGACGGAAATGGTGAGCTCGGTGCTGGTGGCCGTGGAATCGGCGATGTTGAAGGTGCGATCGCCACCGAGCGCGAGTCTGCCGACGGTGTTGATGTTGGCGCCGAGCGGATTGTTGGTGGCATCGTAGGTGACCGTGCCGCCGAGGGTCAGCACAGAGTTTGTGCCGAGGCTGACATTGTTGGTCGAGTTCGACGACGCCCCGCTGCCGCCAAACGTCAGCGCCCCGATCGTCTGGTTGATATTGGTGCCGAGCCAAAAACTCGCGGCGACGCCGGAAGTGGTGCCTTTGACGGTCACGGGGGCCGTCGTGACGAGCGTGTTGCTGGCGGACAGGAAAAACTCGCCGCCGCTCACGATGGTGCCTCCATCGTAGGTGGTGCCGCTCGCGGCAGTGAGCGTGAGGCGGCCGGCCCCGGTCTTGGTGAGGCTCTGCCCCGAACCGCTGATCGGCGCGGAAATGGTGAATTCGTTTACGCTGCCAGTCGAATTCGCGATATCGAACGTGCGATTGCCGCCCAGCGCCAGCGTGCCGCTGCCCGTGATGGCCGATGCGATACTGGGATTGTTCGTGGCGTTGTAGCTGACGTTGCCGCCGAGCGTGAGCGTGCTGCCCGAGTTGAGCGTGACATTGCCCGCCGAAGTCGACGTTTGGCCGGCACCGCCAAACGCGAGCGTGCCGATGGTCTGCGCCACGTTGGAGGCGAGGCTCAATTTGGCCGTGGTCGACGCGGCCGTGGAGTAGAGCGTGATGTTGTTGCCCGAGGCGATGGCCCCGCTGGTATTGAGCGAGAGGGTGCCGGCATTGATGATCGTGGCGCCGGTGTAGCTCGTGGCACCGGAATAGTTGAGCGTGCCATTGCCCGCCTTGGTGACGGTGTTGCTACCGGTGATGGCATTCGAAAACGTGAGGGTGTTGCCGGAGTCGACGGTGAAGGTCCGATCCGCACCGCCCAGATTGACATCCAGCATATCGGGCGAAGCGGCGCCCAACGTGATGGCCGAAGTGGTCCCGCTCACGCTGATGTCGCCGCCCAAGGTGAGAGCCACATTCGTGCCGGTGCCCCGCAACGTGAGCGCCTTCGCTGAGCCACCGAGATTGAAAGTCAGCCCGGCCGAGAGCGAGGTGTTGGTCGCAAACGTCACCGTCTGCGAAGCCGCGGGCGTCTGAGAGAAGACCCCGTTGATCGTGCCGCCCGTCCAGTTGGTCGTCGTGTTGTAGTCGAAGGGGCCTGCACCGGTTTGGAGAAACTGCGCAAGAGCCGGCGTCAGCAGGCCGGCGGAGAGGCAGGCAACAACGTGAAGCCGGACAACCAAACGGACGAGGGAGCGGGTTTTTGTGGTCATGTGGGAAGCGAAGCTCCCGCCGGCTGAATGCGCAGCGACGGGACAAGGGGGCAAGAGGGGCGGAATGGTGGGGCTGGAACCAAGCACGTCCTTCAATGCGGAATGGCCCGTGAAAAGCTCTCATCGCCGCGCACGATTTTTCGCAACGATGCTGCGGGCGCGCCGGGCGCCACCCAATTTTCGCTTCCGCTCCCCGCCCACCCGGCCCAATCTTCCCCTCTATGCCCGACGGCGAGATCACCCAAGTCATGCAGCGCATTGATCGGGGCGATGCGCAGGCCGCGGCGGAGCTGCTGCCGCTCGTCTATGACGAACTTCGCCGCCTCGCCGCCGCCAAGTTGGCGCGCGAGTCCCTCGGCCAGACTCTTCAGCCCACCGCCCTCGTCCACGAGGCATGGCTGCGGCTCGGCGGCGATCAGCAACCGACTTGGGCCAACCGCGCGCACTTTTTCTCCGCCGCCGCCGAGAGCATGCGCCGCATCTTGATCGATCAGGCCCGACGCAAGCGCGCCGACCGCCACGGTGGCGATCTCGTGCGCATCAGCGCTCACGCCACCGGCTTCGACGTCGCTTCCCCGAGCGAAGATGACGACGAATTGCTCCTCATCAACGAAGCCCTCGATGCGCTCGCCACCCTCGATCCACGCAAGGCGGAACTCGTGAAACAAAAATATTTCCTCGGCCTCACCCTCGAAGAAGCCGCCGATGTGCTGGGGATCTCGCACAGCACCGCGCACCGCGACTGGGCCTACGCCCGTTCCTGGCTGTTTACCGAGGTGAACAGGCTGCGCGGCTGATTTCCGCCCCTGCTTCGTGCCCGCGGAAAACAAAAACGTGAATCATGACAGTCGCGCCGTGGTTTTTTCGTGTTGGAGCGTATCACCCTGTTTCGCCGCCGTGAATCCACGTCTCGCTTCCCCTTACCCCATCTGCCGATGACGCACGAAGAACAGATCTTCGGACAGGCACTTCCCCTCGGCCCCGCCGAACGCCGTGCCCTCCTCGACGCCGCTTGCGGCCCGGACCACGCCCTGCGCGCCCGTCTCGAAGCGTTGCTGCAAGCCCATGCCGCCTCGGAAAAATTTCTGGCCGGCCCCAGTCTGCATCCCCCCGCTCCCCGCTCGGAAGAATCCGCCGGTGCAGTGATCGGCCGCTACACGCTGGTCCGACCGATCGGTGAGGGCGGCTGCGGTATCGTCTACCTCGCCGATCAGACCGAGCCCGTGCGCCGCCGCGTCGCACTCAAGGTCATCAAGCTCGGCATGGACACGCGTCAGGTCATCGCCCGCTTCGAAGCCGAGCGCCAAGCCCTCGCGATGATGGACCATCCCGACATCGCCCACGTGTTGGACGCCGGCACCACTCCGGCCGGCCGGCCTTACTTCGTGATGGAATACGTCGATGGCGTGCCCATCACCAAATTTTGCGACGCCCACCATCTCTCCGTCGAGGCGCGCCTCGAACTCTTCGTGCGCGTCTGCCTCGCCCTGCAGCACGCCCACCAAAAGGGCATCATCCACCGCGACATCAAACCCTCCAACATTCTGGTCTCGCAGGGAGATGGCACGCCGGTCCCGAAGATCATCGATTTCGGCATCGCCAAGGCCACCCAGGGTCGCCTCACCGAGGCCACGCTCATCACGGGCGTCGATCAGCTCATCGGCACACCCGCTTACATGAGCCCGGAGCAGGCGGAACTCCGCGATCTCGATGTCGACACACGTAGCGACGTCTACTCGCTCGGCGTGCTCCTCTATGAACTGCTGGTGGGCCGTCCACCCTTCGATCCCAAATCGCTGGTCAAATCCGGCATGGAGGAGATCCGCCGGATCATTCGCGAAGTCGAACCACCGCGGCCCTCGACGCTCGTTGCGACGCTCGGCGACGCCGACCGCGATACGATTGCACGTCAGCGTTGCTCCGCCTCCACCCGGCTCTCCTCTCTCCTGCGCGGCGATCTCGACTGGATCGTCATGCGCTGCCTCGAGAAAGATCGCGCCCGCCGCTACAACACCGCGCACGAACTCGCCGAGGACATCCGCCATCACCTCCACTCGGAACCCGTCATCGCCCGCCCGCCCAGTCCGCTCTATCGCGCCCAGAAATTTATCAGCCGGAATCGGTTCGCCTGTGTCGCCGTCGCGGCGGTGCTCACGAGCCTCGTCCTCGGCACCGTCATCAGCCTCCGCCAGGCGATCCGCGCCACGCGCGCCGAGCGGGAACAGACGCGCCTGCGCACCGACGCCGAGCGCCTCAGTGCGGACGCCCTGGCGGCGCGCGAGCGCGCCGACTTCCTGCGTCAAGCGGCCGAAACTAAGGAACTTGCCGCGCGGCGCCTCGCCTACGCCTCCGACATGAACGCCGTGCAACGCGCCCTCGAGGTCAACAGCATCGGCCGCGCTCGCGAACTGCTGGATCGAAATCGTCCGAAGCCCGGCGTCGAAGATCTGCGCGGTTGGGAGTGGCGCTACCTCTGGCAGTTTGCCCGGAGCGAGGCGCAGTCGGTCGTGCGCGAGGCGGACGGAGCGGAGATCCGCTCGGTCGCGATTTCCGCCGACGGTCAGTGGGTGGCTCTGGCGATGCGCAATGGTGACCAGCTTGCGGTGCGGAATCTCGCGACTCGGGAGGAGATTCTCGTGCCCACCGGGCCGGCCTTCTACCGCTACACCACCGCATTTTCCCCGCGTGAACCGCTGCTCGCGATGGCGATCACCGACAAAAGCCCCGGGCGCCGGACGGAGAATGGCGAGATCATCGCGGGGGGCGCGCCCCGCATTCTCCTGTGGGATTTGAATCAGCAAAAAGCGGTTCGCGAGCTGGCGCTCAACGGTCGGTGCATCGGTTTGGCTTTTTCGGAGGACGGGCAAACTCTGGTGGCGGGCGAGGGCCTGGTCGCAGGCACGGAAAACACCGGCGCCGTCACGGTCTGGAGGGTCGCCGATGGCACCCGGCTCGCCAAGTGGCCCGGCGGGTATGAATTCGGCAACACCGCCGGGCTGGGATTCGCCGTTACGCGGGACGCTTCGGCCGCGGCCAACGTCGTAGCCGACAACAACATCGTCCGCGTGATCGATCTCGCCACGGGCCGGGAGCGCTGGCGCACCACCGCCACCAAAGTGGACAGCCAGATCAGCGCCCTGGCCTTCTCGCCCGATGGACGCGTGCTTGCCACCGGCGCGGGGTATTCTGATTCGGACATCCGGCTGTGGGATGCCATGACGGGGCAGCCGCTCGGCCGGCTGCAGGGTCAGCGCGGTTGGACGGCCGGCCTCGTGTTCCTGGCCGACGGCCGACACCTCCTCTCGGCCAGCGGCGACCAATCGATTCGCCTGTGGGACCTGAAGGCGTGGACAACCGAACGGGTTTTTCGCGGCCACAAGAGCGAGCTGATGTCGTTCGCCCTCGCCCCCGACCAGCGAACCCTGTTCAGCGGATGCAAGGATGGCTCCGCCTACCTTTGGGATTTGCGAGACGACCGACACGCGGCCGCCGCCGGCACGTTCACCCCGACCATGCCCCGGGCGTTTACTTTTGCCGATGCGCGGGGTGACGCCATCGTAACCGCCGACCGCGATAGCCGCATCGTGCGCCACTCGGGACCGGCGTATCGCGAGGACACTGTCCTCCTGGACTTCGCGACCAACACCCCAACGTTCGCCGAAAAAATTCGCGTGATGGCCTCACCCGTGTTCGCCCACTCGCGGCCGCTGCTGGCCGCGTTCATGCGCGATACGATGAGCCTGCAGGTCTGGGATTGGGAGCGCCGTGCGCTGGTGCAGAAATGGGAGGCGCGCGCCGGTGAAGCGAATCTGAACTCATATCCACTGCACTTCACCCACGACGGCACCACGCTTCTGGTCGTCGTGGCTCGTCCCTCCGGCTGGGTGCTCCGGGAGCTGGACGTGGCAACCGGCCGGGAGACTCGCAACCTGCCGGCGCCGCCCACGATGACCCGGTTTGGCTACAACCAAACCGGCACCCTGCTCTCACCCGATGAAAACGAACTGATCGATTTCGGCGATGCCACCCATCCCGGAGTGCGCTTTGAACTGGCCGCGGGGCGCGTGACAACTTTCGCCTTGGACCTCCTCCAGCGCGGCAACACCCCCACGTGGACGCCTGACGGAAAACTCATCGTTCTGCCCAGCCGCGTCGGGTTCGTGCGCATCATGGATGCGGCGACCTACCAGCCTGTCGCGACGCTCAGTGGCTTCATGTTCGGCGCCCACAGTGCCAAATACTCGCCGGATCGGCACCGCCTCGCCATCGGCGGCAACGCACTCGAAGCGGTGACGATTTGGGACACCCACAACTACGAGCGACTGGTCACGCTTGCCGGCGAAGCCGGCTTGGAACTCGTGGCTTTTTCCTCCGACGGCAACACACTCGCCGGCGCCCGCAATTTCTGGCGCGCCCCATCCTGGGCCGAGATCGAGCAAGCCGAATCCGCGGAACGCGCGGCGGCGAAAAAGTAATGAGCGGCTCCGCCCGCGGAGTTTGAGCCGCCCTACCGTTCGCAAAACCACCCGGGCTTCCTCCACGTCGCAAACCACGCCGACACGCGCGCCGGTTTCTTCCCGCAACCGCCCGCACGATTCCCGTGGCCGCTTCGCCCTTTTTCCCAAGCCACGCATCCACCGAAATCTCCCCCAGCCCATAAGCGCCCACGATCACGTCCGCACCGGAAGCACCGAAAAAAGCTTCATGCGGATCAGAGCCGCGCCCGCGAAATTTATTTCCGCCCGCCGGCAACTTTCGCCGCCGACCGCCCTGCCGCGCTCTCAGCCACGCCGCGCCCGCCGACGCCACACGGCCGCACCCAAGAGACTCACCGCCCCGAAAATCGCCGCATACGTCGAGGGCTCGGGGATCGCGCTGGCCGTGGCCGTGAGCTGCAGGGTGTTGCCCGCCATCGCAAGCCCGTAAGTGTAGCCGCTCACCGTAGTGACGAGCGCGAAGTCGCCCACGTCGAAGCTGCTCGTGGTCACGCCGCCCGTCGAAAAATCAAACAGCGTATAAACTCCCGCGCCGAAGCCCGTGCCCGCGGTGAGATTGATGGCCAGACTGCCCGGCGTCGACGCCCCCGTGAGGTTGCCGCCGGTGAGCCGCAGCCGGTCGCTCGTCGTGCCGAGCTGAAAATTGAAGACCGCTCCGTCGTTCAACGTCAGGCCGTTGGCAAACGTCAGCGTGCCCGCGGTGCCGCCGGTGCCCCCGGTGCCGGCAATGGCGCCGGCTTCAAGGGTCGTGGGGCCGCCTACAGATCCGATCCCGCGGATCCTCGCGCCACTCTGGACCGTGACCGGTCCGGTGCCCGTCGCGGAGCCCGTCGGGTTCCATATCGCCAATACGCCGGCGGCGACGATGGTGCCGCCCGTGTAGGTGCTGGCCCCTTCCAGCCCCAAGGCGCCGGCGCCGGTCTTCGTCAAACTGTAGCCCGTGCCGCCGAGCGATACCCCCGAACTGATGAAGAGTTCGGTGGGCAACGACGCTTGCTCGGCGATATCGAAGATCCGGTTGCCGCCCAGCGCGAGCGTGCCGTTGCCGTTGATCTGCGCTTGGGACAGACTGCCCGTGGCATGGTAGGACACCGTGCCGCCGAGAGTGAGCGTGGCGCCGGTGTTCAGCGCGACGTGGTTGGTCGAGGTCGTGGATCCTCCTGCCCCGCCGAAAGCCAGCGTGCCGATCGTCTGCGCGACACCGGTTGAAAGGATGAAGGTGGAAGTCGACCCCTCGGTGTTGTTCACCGTCACGGCACCTGTCGCGGCGAGCGTGTTGTTCGCACCGAGGAAAATTTGGCCGCCGTTAAGGACCGTGCCGCCATCATACGTGTTGGCGCCCAGAAAATAGAGCCGTCCGGCCCCCGTCTTCGTGATCGACTGACCGGCCCCGCTGATCGCGGAACTGATGGCGAGTTCGTTGCTCGAACCCGTCGAGTTGGCCACGGCAAACGTGCGATTGCCGCCCAGCGCCAACGTGCCGCCGGAAATCGTCGAAACCGTGCTCGCGGTCGGATTGCCCGTCGCATTGAACGTCACCGTGCCGCCCAGCGTCA
>CALRZR010000267.1:0-10462 GCA_943372705.1 Opitutus sp. GAS368
CGCGCCCCCCCCCGCACTGCCCACCCGCAACCCGCCCACCTAAAAGCCCACGATGCATTCCCTCCGTCTCCTTCTCTTCGGCACATTACTGGCCGGCGCTCTCGGCGCCGCGGACCGCACGTCAGCCCTCCCCAACATCGTCGTCTTCATTTCCGACGACCACAGCATGTTGGACTCGCAGGCATACGGCTCCACCGAGGTGCGCACCCCGCACATGGCGCGGCTCGCCGCCGACGGTCTGAAGTTCACGCCCGCCTTCGTAGCCTCGCCCTCCTGTGGTCCCAGCCGCACCGCGCTGCTCACCGGCCTCTGGTCCGCGCGCAACGGCGCCGAGCCCAATCACAAACCGAAAAACCCCGGCGTCGCCTCACTCCCGCCCGCCCTCCGCGCGCTCGGCTACGAGGTCGCTGCCATCGGCAAAGTCGCCCACAACACCTACGCGAAAGACCATGGCTTCGACTACATTGAGGGTCCCAATCCCGGATTCGCCGAGACCACGGCCGTCGCGAAATTTCTGGCCAACCGCGACCGCACCAAACCGCTCTGCCTCTTCGTCGGCACCCGCCACCCGCACACCGTCTGGAGTGCCGACCGCACCTACGATCCCGCCAACGTAAGAATTCCGCCCACGCATGTCGACACGCCCGTCACTCGGGCCGAGCGCGCCAGCTACCTCACGGATGTGACCAAGGCCGACACCCTCCTCGGCGAGGTCCGCGCCCTCGCCCGCGACAACCTCTCCGCCGATACGCTGTTCATCTACACCGCCGATCATGGTGCCGCGTGGCCTTTTTCCAAATGGACGCTCTACGACGCCGGCATCCGCACCTCCCTGCTCATGGCGTGGCCCGGCCACCTGAAACCCGGCACCACCAGCGACGCCATGGTCTGCTGGCCCGACTTGCTCCCCACCTTCATCGAACTCGCCGGTGGCCAAGTCCCCGCCGGCCTCGATGGCCGCTCCTTCGCCGGCATTTTACGGGGCACCGCCACCACGCACCGCGACCGCATCTTCGCCACCCAGAGCGGCGACGGCGATATGAACGTCTACCCCATCCGCGCCGTGCGCACGCGCGAGTGGAAATACATTCGCAACCTGCACCCCGAGTTTCAGCAGCACACGCACATCTCCCGCTCCTCCGGCCCCAGCGGTCTCGTGTATTGGAAAACCTGGCTCGCCGCCGCCGACACCAATCCCGCCGCGGCCACCACCGTCAAACGCTACATCGAACATCCCGCCGAGGAACTCTACGACCTCGCCGCCGATCCCTTCGAGTTGCGCAACCTCGCCGCCGACCCGCGCCAAGCCCCGCGTCTCGCCGCCCTCCGCACTGATCTCGACGCGTGGATGAAACAACAGGGCGACACCCAAACCGTCTTCGGCAAACCCCTCCTCATCGGCCAACCCGTCACCATCATCGCTCCCGGCAACGCCAAAAAAAAATCGCCATGACCTCACCGCGCTCCCTTTTCGCCACTCTCGCCGCCGTCGCGACGCTCGCCGCAGTCGCGTTTCCCGCCGTCGCCGCGACTCCCGCCAACCCCGCGCGTCCCAACGTCGTCTTCATCCTCGCCGACGATCTTGGCTGGGCCGACACCTCGCTTTACGGCCACACGAAATTCCACCGCACGCCCAATCTCGATCGTCTCGCCAAGCGCGGCATGACGTTCACCCGCGCCTACTCCGCGAGTCCGCTCTGTTCCCCCACGCGCTCCGCCGTCCTCACCGGACTCAGTCCCGCACGCACCGGTATCACCACTCCGAACGGCCACCTGCCCAAAATCGTCCTCCAGGCCGCCGCCGGCACGAAAGCCCCCGCCACGTCGCCGTCGTTTATGCCCGAGACGGTCACTCGCCTCGCCACGACCTACCACACCCTTCCCAAATCCCTCAAAGCCGCCGGCTACGCCACCGCCCACTTTGGCAAATGGCACCTCGGCGCCCCGCCCTATTCGCCCTTGGAACACGGCTTCGACGTCGATCTCCCTCACTGGCCCGGTCCCGGACCCGCCGGTAGTTTCGTCGCCCCGTGGAAGTTCAAAGACTTCGACCACGATCCCGGCGTGCCCGACCAACACATCGAAGACCGCATGGCCAAGGAGGCCGTCGCCTTCATCGAGAAAAACCAGGACGTCCCGTTTTATGTGAACTACTGGATGTTCAGCGTGCACGCCCCGTTCGACGCGAAGAAGGCCCTCATCGAAAAATACCGCGCTCGCGTCGACCCCACCGACCCGCAGCGCAGTCCCACCTACGCCGCCATGATCGAGAGCATGGACGACGCCGTCGGCACGCTCCTCGACACCCTCGACCGGCTCAAGCTCACCGAAAAAACCATCATCATCTTCGCCTCCGACAACGGCGGAAACATGTATAACTTCGTCGACGGCACGACCCCTACCAGCAACGCCCCGCTGCGCGGCGGCAAAGCCACGCTCTTCGAAGGCGGCGTGCGCACGCCCCTTGTCGTCGCGTGGCCCGGCGTCACCCAGGCCGGCACCCGCAGCGACGCCCTCGTGCAAAGCGAAGACTACTATCCCACGCTCCTCGCCGGCCTCGGTCTGCCCGCCGCGCCCGGCCAAAAATTCGACGGCGTCAGCATTCTCCCCGCTCTGAAAAACCAACCGTTCACCCGCGACGCCGTGTTCACTTATTTTCCCCACGCACCCGGCGTCCCCGATTGGTTGCCGCCCGCCGTCGCCGTGCATCAGGGCGACTGGAAACTCATCCGCATCTTTTTCGCCGGCGAGGACGGCGCCCACCGTTGGCAACTCTACAACCTCCGCACCGACCTCGGCGAAAAACACGACCTCGCCGCCCAAGAGCCCGCCCGCGTGAAAGCCCTAGACGCCCTCATCGAAAAATTCCTCGCCGATACCCAGGCCGTCACGCCCGTCCGCAACCCCGCCTTCAACGCCCGGACCTACCGCCTCGCGGACGAGGGCAAACAAAAGTCCGACCCCGCCGCCAAAGCCGCCAAGAAAAAGAACCGCCCCGCGAACCCATGAAAAGCATCCGCGCCACCTTCCGCCTCCCGCTCCTCGCCCTCGCGCTCGGCACCCTCGCGTCGCACCTCTTCGCCGCGACACCACCGGCCAAACCCAACTTCATTTTCATTAACATCGACGATCTCGGTTACGCCGATATCGGCCCCTTCGGCTCGAAGGTCAACCGCACGCCCCACCTCGACCGCATGGCCGCCGAGGGACGTAAACTCACCTCGTTCTACGCCGCGCCCGTGTGCTCGCCGTCCCGCGCCGCCCTCATGACCGGCTCCTACGCGAAGCGCGCCTTGCCCATTCAGGGCGTGCTCTTCCCCGGCAATCCCATCGGCCTCTCTCCGTCCGAAATCACCGTCGCCGAAGTCCTCAAAACCGCCGGCTACGCGACCGCCATCATCGGCAAGTGGCACCTCGGTGATCAGCCCGATTTTCTCCCCAACAATCAGGGTTTCGATCTCCACTTCGGTCTCCCCTACTCGAACGACATGGGTCCGCTCGAAGATGGCATTAAGAGCAACCTCGGCGACCCGCTCCCCAAAACCACCCGCGCCAAACAGCCCCCGCTCCCGCTCTTGCGCAACGGCCGCGTCGTCAAACGCGTGCTCCCCGACGATCAACAATCCCTCGTCGAACTCTACACCGACGAAACACTCGCCTATATCGCCGCGCACAAATCCGCGCCGTTCTTCCTCTACCTCGCGCACAACGCCGTCCACTTCCCGCTCTACCCCGGAAAAAAATGGGCCGGCAAATCCCCGAATGGCCTCTACTCCGATTGGGTTGAAGAAGTCGATTGGAGCGTCGGCCGCATCCTCGACGCCGTGCGCGCCGCCGGTCTCGCCGAGCGCACCTTCGTCATCTTCACGAGCGACAACGGCGGCACCCCGCGCGCCGTCAACACACCCCTCCGCGGCCACAAAGCCAGCACGTGGGAGGGTGGCGTCCGCGTGCCGACGATCGCCTGGTGGCCCGGCCAAATCCCCGCCGGCACCGCGACACCCACCATCGCCGCGATGTTCGACATCCTGCCCACCTACGCCGCCCTCGCCGGAGCCAAACTCCCCACCGACCGCAAACTCGACGGCGTCAACCTCTGGTCCCAACTCACCGGCGGCGCCTCCACGCCCTCGGCCCACGAAACCTTCTTCTACTACCACGGCCTGCGCCTCGCCGCCGTGCGCCACGGCGCCTGGAAACTCCACCTCGCCGCCCCCGCAGGCGCGAACGCCGACGCCCCCGCCGCGAAGAAGAAAAAATCCGCCGCCCCCGGCGCAGTGCAGCTCTACAATCTGGATACCGACATCGCCGAATCGCAAAACGTCGCCGCCACCCACCCCGCCGTCGTCGCGAACCTTCAGGCACTCGTCACCACCATGGCCGCCGACCTCGGCCTCGACGGCGCCGCCCCCGGCACGCGCCCCCTCGGCCGCGTCGAAAATGCGCGGCCTTTGATCGAGTTCGACAAATAACACCCGCGCGCCGTCGCCGCCGCTCGCTCCACTCACGCGTTCCCGCCATGCCCCACCCACGCCTCGCCCTCGCCGCTCTCGCGTTGCTCCTCGGCCTCGCGAGCGCGCCCGTCTTCGCCGCGACTCCACCCCCGCGCCCCAATATCATTCTCATTCTCGCCGACGACATGGGCTACTCCGATCTCGGCTGCTACGGCGGCGAGATCGCCACGCCGCACCTTGATCGCCTCGCCGCGCAGGGTCTCCGCTTCACGCAGTTCTACAATTCCGCGAAGTGCGAGCCCACCCGCGCCTCGCTCATGAGCGGCCAGTATTGGCAGGACACCGGACTCGGCGTGAAACGCGGCCCCACCATGGGCGAAGTGCTCCGCTCCGCCGGCTACGCGACGTTCGCCGTCGGTAAATGGCATCTCGACGGCAATCCCGTCGACCGCGGCTTCGACCGCTACTTCGGTCACCTCAGCGGCGCCAGCGACTACTTTAAGGGCAACGCCACGCATCACCTCGACGCTCAACCGTTCCGCCCAGCCGCCGACGGAAAATTCTACACCACCGACGCCAACGCCGACTACGCCATCCGCTTCCTCGCCGATTCCCGCCGCCAGCAGCCCGACCGCCCTTTCTTCCTCTATCTGGCTTTCAACGCGCCTCACTCTCCCCTCCAAGCTTGGCCCGAAGATATTCGCAAATACCGCGGCAAATATCTCGCCGGCTGGGACCAGCTTCGCACGAAGCGCTACGAAAAACAGCTCGCCCTCGGGATCATGAAAAAAGAGTGGGCGCTCTCGCCGCGCCCGACGACGATTCCCGCCTGGGCTTCGCTCACCGCCGAGGAACAGGACTTCGAAGACCTCCGCATGGCCACTTACGCCGCGATGGTGGATCGCATGGATCAAGCCATCGGCCGCGTCGTTGCGAAACTCACCGAACTCGGCCAGATCGAAAACACGCTCATCGTTTTCCTCAGCGACAACGGCGCCAGCCCCTTCGACCACGGCGCCAAACGCTCCGTCGCCCAGCTCACGGCCGGCACCGGCAATCTCAACTACGGCCTCGGCTGGGCCCATCTCAGCACGACTCCATTTCGCCACTACAAACGCAACATGGGCAACGGTGGCAGCGCCACCGCCTTCATCGCCCACTGGCCCGCCGGCCTCCGTCAGCCCGGCACACTCACCGACCAACGCGCCCATCTCATCGACTTGATGGCCACCTTCGTCGACGTCGCCGGTGCACCGTGGCCCGCCGCCCACGCCGGCCACTCCCTCGATCCGCTCCCGGGCAAAAGCCTCCGCCCGATCTTCGCCGGCGCGACCCGCCCACCTCACGAACAACTTTTTTTTCATCTCTTTGATCATCGCGCCGTCATCGCCGGCGACCTGAAACTCGTCTCCGATTGGGGCCGCCCGTGGGAGCTTTACGATCTCGCCGCCGACCGCACCGAACTCCGCGACCTCGCCCGTCTCCAGCCCGCCAAAGCGGCCCGCCTCGCCCAACTCTGGGACGATTGGGCCGCCCGCGCAAAACCGCCCGTGCGCTCCGCCGGCGGTGAGCCCGTCTACCGCCATCTCCACGACGCGCATGAAAAATTCGTCGGCGGCGGCACCGACACCGGGGATGCCCCCATGGCCGCGCCCGCCCGGAAAAATAAACGCGCCAAGTCGAACTGACTCCGCCTCTCCCGCTGCACTCCCGCGTTCCCGCCATGCCCCTCCCCCGCCTCGCCCTCGTCGCCCTCTCCACGCTCGCGCTCCTTGTTGCCGTCACTCGCGCGGACACTCCCGCGAAGTCCAACGTCCTCTTCATCGCCGTCGACGATCTCAACGACTACATCTCCCCGCTCAACCGCCACCCCGGCGTCAAAACCCCGAACTTCGACCGCCTCGCGCGGCGCTCCGTCACGTTCACCAACGCCCACTGCGCCGCGCCCGCCTGCCACCCCTCCCGCGTCGCCGTCCTGACCGGCGTGCATCCCGCCACCTCCGGCCTCTATCGCAATCTCTTCGGCGCCCACGGCCCGCGTTGGCGCGACGAGTCCGCCGCGCTGAAAGACGCCGTCGTCCTCTCGCAACACTTCCGTAACCACGGCTACCGCGCCGCCGGCGCGGGCAAACTCTTCCACACCCTCCAGTGGACGCCCGGCGATTCCCAAAACGATCCCGCTGCGTGGGACGAGTATCGCGGCGACCCGCTCGACCCCATTTCCCCCGACTGGCCGCGCGCGAAATTTGAGTCCGATGCCGAAGCCGGCCTCACCCCCGGCCGTCCGCTCGGCCCCAGCCAGCATTTCGGCGCCGCGCCTCTCGCCGGCACCGATGAGCAAACCGGCGATCACAAAATCGTCGATTGGGCCGCCGCCCAACTCCGCGCTCCGCAGACCAAACCCCTCTTCCTCGCCGTCGGTCTCTTCCGCCCCCACATCCCTTTCGAGGTTCCGCAAAAGTGGTTCGATCTCCACCCACTCGCCGACATCACCTTGCCCGTCACTCAGGCAAACGATCTCGCCGACGCCCACGATCACGGCCGCCGCACTTGGCACCAGTGGGTCGTCGAAAACCGCCAGTGGGCGAAACTCGTGCAAGGCTATCTCGCAAGCATCAGTTACTTGGATCACCAACTCGGCCGTCTGCTCGACGCCCTCGATGCTTCGCCACTCAAGGCCAACACCATCGTCGTGCTATGGAGCGATCACGGTTTTCACCTCGGTGAAAAAGAAAACTGGGAAAAATTCGCCCTCTGGACCCAGACCACCCGCGTCCCGCTCTTCATCTCCGCCCCCGGCCAAAGCCGCGATGGCCAGCGTTCCGCGCAACCCGCTACGCTCACCGATCTCTACCCGACGCTCTGCGAACTCGCCGGTCTTCCCATCCCCGCCCAGTGCGACGGCTCCTCGCTCGTCCCGCAGCTCCGCGATCCCGCCGCTCCGCGCGCGCGACTTTCGCTCACGTCCTTCAAATTCGCCAAGGAGCCTGCAGCCTCGCACGCCGTCTCCGATACGCGCTATCGCCTCATCCGCTACGGCGACGGCTTTGAAGAACTCTACGACCGCGACACCGACCCGCACGAATTCACCAACCGCGCCGCCGATCCCGCCCTCGCCGCCGTGAAAACCCGCCTCGCGCTCGGCCTCCCGACCAATCCCGCACCCGATCGCACGATTCCCGCCAACTCCCCCTACAACCTCCGCCCCGGCGGCGCCGGAAAAAAGAAAGCCTCCAAATAGGCTCCCGTTTCCATGAAGCCAGTTCTCCGCCCCCTGTTCCGCCTCCTCGGCCTATTCGGCTCACTGCTCTGCGCCCACACCTTCGCCGCCGCGCCCACCAAGCCCAACCTCATCGTCATCTACACCGACGACCACGGATATGCCGACCTCGGTATCCAAGGCACCCACGCCGACCTCAAAACCCCGCACATCGACGCCCTCGCCCGCAGCGGCGTGCTCGCCAAACACGGCTACAGCACCGCCCCGCAATGCGTGCCGTCGCGCGCCGGGCTGATGGTCGGGAAATTCCAAAGTCGCTTCGGCGTCGAAGCCAACGGCGGCACGCTCGAGGGCTTCGACCGCGAGACGACCTTCGCTACCCGCCTCCAACGCGTCGGCTACACCACCGCCCAATTCGGCAAATGGCACCTCGGCCCCACCTCCGAAATCACCCGCCACGGCTTCAAACACGTCTTCAGCCAAAACGCCGGCCAGCCCTTCTCCGCCAACATCACTCTCGACGGCCAAGACCGCCCCATGGGCATTCTCACTCCCGAGCTGTATCACGTCGACGCGTGCAGCCGCGCCGCCGCCGCCATCATCGAGCGCTCCAAAGCGTCACCGTTTTTCCTCTACGTCGCTTACCGCGCGCCCCACGTCCCGCTCGATGCGCCGAAAAAATACCTCGACCGCTTTCCCGGCGAAATGCCCCAACGCCGCCGTCAAGCCCTCGCGATGCTCTCCGCCGTGGACGATGGCGTCGGCCTCCTCACCGCCACGCTGAAAAAGCACGGCCTCACCGAGAACACCCTCATCTTTCTCATCGGTGATAACGGCGCCCCGCTCAAAATCACCAAGGCCGATCTCCCCGGCGGCGGCCCCGGTTGGGACGGCAGCCTCAACACACCCCTTAACGGCGAGAAAGGCATGTTGTCCGAGGGCGGCATGCACACGCCGTTTGTCGTCGCCTGGCCCGGCACCATTCCCGCCGGCCAAACCTTCCTCCATCCCATCAGTGCCCTCGACGTCGCTGCCACGGCCTGCGCGATGGCGAATATCACCACGCAGCCCGGCGACCTCGACGGCGTAAATCTCCTGCCGCATCTCACCGGCAAAATCACCTCGCCCCCGCACGACGCGCTCTACTGGCGCTGGGTCGCCCAAGCCGCCATCCGCGAGGGCAACTGGAAACTCCTCCGCGGCGGCGACCGCGAATACCTCTACGACCTCGGCACCGACCTCGCAGAAAAACACAACCTCGCCGCCAAGCACCCCGACATCGCCGCCCGCCTCCGCGCCAAACTCACCACCTGGAGCAACGGCCTCAAGCCGCCCGGCCTCACCACCGGCTCCATGGCCGTCGCCTGGCAGAACTACTACGATTTCTACCTCGAAGGAAAACCTCTCTCCGCCGCCGCAGCCGCTGCCGCCAAGGACGGTGACGACACCGGCACGCCCGAGCCCAAAGGCAAAGCCCGCAGGCAAAAGAAAAAAGCGCCCTGATCACGCCAGCCACACAGACCAACGCCCACCACGCCGACCCTCTCGGCCCACCGGCGAACGGCAAAAAAAATGAAGGCCGCCCAACCCCTTGGACGGCCTTCCCTGACCTGACCTACTAACCTGCACTGTGAACTACCGCGGTGAAAGACGCCGCCCGCTTCCTCTCGTTCAAATATTCACGCGCATTCCGCGCCTCTTTCGGCGCAATGTAACCGTTCTGTCACCCAACACCGTCCCACCGGACCCGCCGCTCAACGCATCACCGGTTTTTTGCGCCGCTCGACCAGCGCGAGGAGCAGATCGCTCTTGGCCAAGCTGCCCCGCAAAATTCCGTCGGCGCCGACCACAGGCAGCCGCTCGGCAAAAATCCCCAGAAACCCGCCCAACGCCTCCGCCAGCGGCTGCTCCGGCGCGACGCGCGGAAAATCTTCCCGCAAAATATCCCGCGCGATTACCAGTTCCGCCAGATCGGGCTCGCTCAGATAGGTCTTGATGTCGTGCAAGGACACCACGCCAAGAAATCGCCCCTCCCCATCGATCACGTAGAGATTGTTGACCCGCACGCTGAGAAACAGCCGGGCAATCTCGGCAAATCGTGCCGTCTCCAACACCACCGGCGGCTTGGCCCGCATCAGATCCGCCACGCGAGTCTCCAGCGTAAACGACGCCCGCGATTCGGCCGCCTCCGTCTTGCGGCGCAACGCCTCGCTGTAGAGTGAACGTTCCTCGAATCCGCGCGCCGTATAGTAGGCGATCACGCTGCACAGCATCAACGGCAGGATGATATCGTAGCTCAGCGTCATCTCGAACAACATGATCACCGCCATCACCGGCGCCCGGCTCGCTGCCGACAAAAATGCGCCCATGCCCACGAGCGCAAATGCCCGCGGATCCTGCGCCGCCGTCGGCCACACCATGTGCACCAACGCGCCAAACAGATAGCCCGCGCTCGCCCCCATGAAGAGCGACGGCGTGAAGACACCGCCCGGCGCCCCCGAGCCAAACGACGCCATCGTCGCGAGCCACTTGCACGCCGCGATGCCGAGCAGCACCTGCCAGAGCATGCCGCCGTTCAGGATTTGCACCACGACGGAATAGCCGTTGCCGGCCACTTGCGGGACGTTGATCGCAATCGCACCGACCGCCAATCCGCCGAGCGTCAACCGCGCGACCAAGGGTAGTTTCAGCGCCACAAAAAAGTCCTCCGCCTGGCGCAACGACCGCAGAAACCACGGCGCCAGCACGCCCGTGAGCAGCCCGAGCAACACGTAGGGCCCCATCTCCC
>CALRZR010000268.1:0-10408 GCA_943372705.1 Opitutus sp. GAS368
TGTGCGCGTTCACGCAGAGACGGAGGGTCTGCTTCGCGCGGTCGAAAATCAGCAACGAGTCGGAAATCACGAAGTAGAGCAGGGGCGAGCCCAACTCGTCTTTTGTTGCGGCCGGCACGCTCGGTTCGATTCGGGTCACATATTCGTAACCGACAAAGCCCACCGCACCGCCTGTGAACCGGGGAAGCCCCGGCAGGGCGACCGGCTTGTAGCCATGCATTTCGGCCTCGATCAAAATTAGCGGATCACGAGGTGTCGGGACAGTTTGTGTGGGTTTTCCGGGGATACGAATTTCCGTGGTTTCAGCGCCGCAGATGAAAACCTTGCGAGGCCGGCAGCCAATGAAGCTGTAACGAGCGAGATTTTCTCCACCCTCCACCGACTCGAACAGGTATGACGGGCCGGCTTCCTTGAGTTTTGCATAGGCAGAGACCGGCGTTTCGAAGTCCGCCATCAAGTCCGTGTAAACGGGGATAACGTTTCCTTGCGCAGCGAGCTCCATGAACGCGTCTTTGGCCGGGTGGATATTCATCGTCGGAGTTGGGCTTATGCGTGCCTGCCTACAGCGCGGCAAGGCCAATGAGGACCACGTGGGGCACTGTGCTGCTGCCGCGGTGCTTGACGGTTCAGCAGCAGCAAGTTTGCTCGGGAGCGACGGCGCCGTTGCCGTGCTCGTTCGTCCGCTTTTTCCATGAAAACCCTCCTTACCCGTCGCGTGTTCGTCACCGCGGCCAGCGTTTTGACGCTGGTCCTTTTCTCTTCGTTGGCGGCGCAGTCGCCAAAAAAGACGATCAAAGTCGGATTCGCGCAAACCGGCGCGGAGAGCGCCTGGCGCACGGCGAACACCGCCTCCATGAAATCCGAAGCGGTGAAGCGCGGCATCGACCTCAAGTTCTCCGACGCCCAAGGCAAACAGGAAAACCAGATTCGCGCCGTGCGTTCCTTCATCACGCAGGGTGTCGATGTCATCGTGATCGCACCGATCGTCGAGACCGGCTGGGACCCCGTGCTCCGCGAAGCCAAGCGCGCTAAAATCCCGGTGATTCTCACGGACCGCACCATCCAGACCTCGGATGAATCGCTCTTTGCGTGCTTTATCGGCTCCGACTTTTACGAAGAGGGCCGCATGGCTGCCGACTGGCTCGCGAAATTTTCCGGCGGCAAGGGTAACATTGTCGAACTGCAAGGCACGCCCGGCTCCGCTCCCGCCAACGAGCGACGCAAGGCTTTTGGCGACGCCGTCGCGAAATATCCCGGCCTCAAGATCATCGACTCCCAAAGCGGCGATTTCCGTCGTTCCGGCGGCAAAGAGGTCATGGAGGCGTTCATCAAGAAGCACGGCAAAGCCATCAACATCGTCTACGCCCACAATGACGACATGGCGCTCGGCGCCGTCCAAGCCATCCAGGAAGCTGGTTTGAAGCCCGGCAAAGACGTCACGATCGTCACGATCGACGCCATCAAGGAAGCCATCCAGGCCGTCGTTACCGGCACGATCAACTGCACGGTTGAATGTAGCCCGCTCTTCGGTCCGAAAGTCTACGACACCGTGACCAAGCTGCTCGCCGGCGAAAAAGTTCCTAAGAAATCCTACAACAAGGACGAGCTTTTCGACGCGAAGAACGCCGCCGCCGCGCTGCCGTCCCGGCAGTATTGAGGCCGCGCCGGCTTCGGCCGGTCCACTCCTGTGGCAGACGTCGCTTCACTCCTCCAGCTCCGGGGCATCACCAAACGTTTCCACGGCGTCACGGCGTTGTCCGGTGTGGATTTCGCGGTGCGCGCCGGGGAGGTCCACGCGCTCCTCGGAGAAAATGGCGCGGGCAAATCCACGCTCATCAAGGTTCTCACCGGCGTCTATTCCGCCGACGAAGGCTCGCTGACATTTGCCGGCGAAGCCATTCGCCCAACCTCGCCGAAAGAGGCGGAGCGCGTCGGCATCAGCACGGTGTATCAGGAGGTAAACCTCATCCCGGCCCTGTCTGTCGCGGAGAACATCGCGTTGGGTCGGCAGCCGGGCCGATTTGGTTTTGTCAACTGGAGCGCTGTCCGTCGGCACGCCCGCGAGGCATTGGCGCGCCTGGAAATTTCGTGCGACGTCGACGCCGAGCTCGGTTCGCTCTCTGTCGCGATGCAGCAAATGGTCGCCATCGCCCGTGCGCTCGATTTGCGTGCGCGTCTGCTGGTCCTCGACGAACCGACCGCCAGCCTAGATGAAAAAGAGGTCGCCGAGCTCTTTGCTGTTATACGCCGTCTGCGCGCCGATGGCCTCGGTATCGTTTTCGTCACGCATTTTCTCGATCAGGTTTACGCGATCAGCGACCGCATCACCGTCCTCCGCAACGGCCAACTCGTGGGCGAATTTCTCACGGCCGAGCTTCCGCGGCTCGCGCTCGTCGGAAAAATGCTGGGGCGTGAAGTGAACGACGCGGCCGGTCGTGCGACGGGAGCCTCCCCGGCAGCGGGCACCACCAGCTCGAGTGCGGCGCCGCTCCTCACCGTCCGCGGACTCACGCGGCGCGGCGCCGTGCAACCAATCGACCTCACGTTACGGCGCGGCGAGGTCACCGGGCTCGGCGGTCTGCTCGGCTCCGGCCGAACTGAAACTGCCCGCCTGCTCTTCGGTATCGACGCCGCCGATGGCGGTGAGATTCACCTCAACGGCGCGCGTGTTTCAATCGACTCGCCGCGCGATGCGGTCCGCCTCGGCCTCGCGTTTTGTTCCGAGGATCGGAAGACCGAAGGCATTCTGCCCAATTTGTCCGTGCGCGAAAATCTCGTTCTGGCTCTGCAGGCTAAACGCGGCGCGTGGAAAACGCTCGCTCGCGCCGAACAGGACGCACTCTGCACGCACTACATTTCGGCGCTGCGGATCAAAACGCCCGATGCCGAGACGCCCATTCGCAACCTCTCCGGCGGGAACCAACAAAAGGTCCTGCTGGCGCGTTGGCTGGCGACCCAGCCCGAACTGATCATCCTTGATGAACCGACGCGCGGCATCGACATCGGGGCGAAAGCCGAGATCGAACAGCTCATCGCCAAGCTCCGCGCCGACGGGCTCGCCGTGTTGCTCATTTCCTCCGAGATAGAGGAGATCGTGCGCAATTGCGCGCGCGTCCTCGTCCTCCGCGAGCGGCGCCTCGCCGGCGAAGTCGGCGCGGCCGAACTCACGCCCGAACGCCTCATGCAGGTGATGGCCGGAACCCATGAGTAACGCCGGACCCAATTCTGTGCGCCGTCCACGTTCGCCACTCCTCTGGCTGCTCGGTGGCCTCGCTGTGCTCGTGCTCATCAATCTCGTCAAGAGCCCCGCCTTCCTCGCTGTCACTTGGCAGGACGGGCACCTTTACGGCGTGCCGGTCGATATTTTTACGCAGGGCTCGCGCACGATGCTGCTCGCGCTCGGCATGACCCTCGTCATAGCCACGGGGGGCGTCGATCTCTCGGTCGGCTCTATCGTCGCCATCGCCGGGGCGATCTGCGCGCTGCTCCTGCGCGACGGCCATGGACTCGCCGTTACTTTGGCCGCCGCGGTGGCCGCGGGCTCGGTCGCCGGCTCGGCGAATGGTCTGCTGATTGCACGTCTCGGCGTTCAGCCCATTGTGGCGACGCTTATTTTGATGGTGGCTGGCCGCGGCGTGGCTCAACTCATCGTCGACGGGCAGGTTATCATCATCGCCAATCCGGCGTTCGAGTTTCTCGCCAACGGATTTATCCTGGGCCTGCCGTTTGCGCCGCTGGCGGTCGGCGCACTTTATGTCGCCGCCCATTTTTCACTTCGCCGCACCGCGGCCGGACTCTTTATTGAAGCCGTTGGGGACAACGAGACCGCCAGCCGTTTCGCCGGCCTCGCCGCCGCGCAGGTGAAGACGCTGGCCTACGTGTTTTGCGGGGCCTGCGCCGGGCTAACGGGCGTGCTCGCCGCAGCCAACATCCGCGCCGCCGATGCACACCGTGCTGGCGAAAACGCCGAGCTCGACGCGATTTTTGCCGTCGTGGTTGGCGGCACCGCGCTCACCGGAGGGCGGTTCTCGATTCTCGGCTCTTTCCTCGGCGCACTCCTGATCCAAACGCTCACGACCACGATGTATAACCTCGGCGTCCCGCCCGCCGTCGCGCCCGTGCCAAAAGCTCTGCTGATCATCGTCGTCTCGTTGTTACAGTCGGAGAAGTTTCGCGCAATGGCCGCAGGCTGGTGGACGAGGGGAGGGAGGCTCGCATGAAAGGACCGAGTCGCAACGGCCTATTGGGCAGGAACCTTTCGCTCGTAGCCACCGCCGCGATCCTCGGCGTGCTGTTCGGCGCCGCGGCGTTTTTCTATCCCGGCTTTCTTTCGGCGCGTGTGATCACGAGTCTGTTTGCCGATAATGCGTTTCTAGGCATCGCCGCGTTGGGAATGACGCTCGTGATTTTTTCAGGCGGTATCGATCTTTCGGTCGGCGCGGTCATCGGGTTCACCTCCATTTTTACCGCCACGCTCGTGACCGGTCGGGGCATCGCCCCCGGTGTGGCGTGGACGCTCGCGTTGCTGCTTGGCACCGGACTTGGAGCGCTGATGGGCACGCTGATCCACGTGTTCCGCCTGCCGCCGTTTCTCATCACGCTCGCGGGCATGTTTCTCGCGCGCGGCGCGGGCTTCTGGCTCAACACCGAATCGGTGGGGATTCAGCACCCGCTCTATGACCGGCTGGCAAATTTTAACCTCGCGCTCGGTGAGGCGGTGCAGATTCCCGCGGCTGCGCTGATCTTTGTCGCAGCGGTGTTCGTCGGGTATGTGATCGGCCACCACACGCGTTTTGGTCGCAACCTGCTCGCCATCGGTGGTAACGAACAATCGGCGCTCCTCATGGGCCTGCCGGTGGCCACGACGAAGATTACCGTTTACGCGCTCAACGGTTTTTGTGCATCCCTCGCCGGCATTGTCGCCACGCTCTATACGGGCTCCGGCAACCCGAGCATGGGCATCGGCCTCGAACTTGACGCGATCGCCGTCGTGGTGATCGGCGGCACGCTGTTGGCCGGCGGCCGCGGCCACGTCGTGGGCACACTGCTCGGTATCCTGGTTTTCGGGACGATCCAAGCGGCGATTCTGTTCGACGGACGCCTCAGCTCTTGGTGGATGCGCATCGTCGTGGGCGCACTTTTGCTAGGGTTTATTCTGCTGCAACGCATCATCACCCGAGAGCGCACGCGTTAGCGCTACCCGCGTTCCGGAAGCCGGCGTCGTGGTTGCGTGTGCTCCCCCAAGACCTGCGGCGGGGCAAAGGCACGTTAGGCGATTGCACCAGGAGCGCGGTGCCCACACCGAACCGGCGCTCCGGGTTCAATCCACGAGCACTCTCGAAGATTCTGCGCGCCGCGGCCGCTCGGACCGCCGAAGTGCACCGCTGCGCGATGAGGCAGGCGCAAACGCACACACGACTGGTTTTGCCGTATCGGCTGCCGTCGGAAACTCATCCCTTCCGAATCAACTCCGCCAAACCGTCGGCGACGGCAACGCTCGCCTGAAATCCAAGTTCCCTTGCGGCTATATCGGGTGAACCGAGCGAATGCACGATGTCTCCGGCCCGCGGAGGTGCATGGATCACCTGCGGCGCCGCCGGAAAATGGCGGGCAAATACGGCGACAACATCCAGCAGTGAGGTCGATCTCCCGGTGCAAATGTTGGTGACGCCGGAGTTGAGGCCCGTCGAGGTGGCGGCGATGACATTCGCGCGGGCCACGTCGTGGACCGAGACAAAATCGCGGGTTTGCCGACCGTCGCCGAATATGGAGACGCCTTTGCCTTCTCGATAGCGGCGGTCGAAGATCGAAATCACGCCGGAGTAGGGCGATGCCGGGTCTTGGCGCGGGCCAAAGACATTGAAATAGCGCTGGCAGCGCACTGTGATTCCAAAAGCCGCGCCGTGACCGAGAAGGAGCGCCTCGGACGCAAGTTTGGCCGCTCCGTATGGGCTTATGGGCTTTTTCTCGGAGTATTCACGGATCGGAAATTCAGTCGCGTCACCGTAGATTGCAGCCGACGAAGCAAAAACCAATCTTGTCACGCCGTGCGCGCGCGCCGCCTCGGCGACAAGATGCGTCGCGCGGACATTGAGTGCAAAGTTCAGCTCAGGATCCGTCATGCTCTCCTGCACACTTACGAGCGCAGCAAGGTGGATGATGGCGTCGGGCCGCGAACCGGCTACGACCGCGCTCATCGTTCCCGCCTCGGCAATATCGGCCTCGATCAACTTGAATCTTGGCGATTCCTGAGCTCCGGACAAATTTGCCCGCCGTCCGGTCCGGAAATTGTCAGCGACCGTGACCGCGTGGCCATCTGCAAGCAGTCGGTCCACGGTATGACTGCCAATGAAACCTGCTCCCCCGGTGACTAATACGTGCGCCATACGGCCGAGAGTTTGTCAAAAAGTGCTGGCGTCAACCCCTGCTGCCGCAAAGGTGGAGTCCGCTTCCTAAGCCCCCAATCAATTATTTTATGACAACTCAAAAACGCGTGCTTGCCGTCATCATGGGTGGTGGCCGCGGAACCCGCCTCTCACCTCTCACGCTGGAGCGCTGCAAGCCGGCCGTGCCACTCGCCGGCAAGTATCGCCTCGTCGATATTCCGATCAGCAACTGCATCAACTCCGACATCAACCGAATCTTCATCCTGTCGCAGTTCCAGACCGCATCCCTGCACCGCCACGTGCAGAACACCTACCACTTCGATCCGTTCGGCGGTGGATTTGTCGATATCCTCTCGGCCGAGCAAACCGAGAAGAGTGCCGATTGGTATCAGGGCACGGCCGATGCCGTGCGTCGTAACTTGGTCCATTTCCGCGCTTTCCCCCACGACCTCGTGCTCATCCTATCGGGAGACCAACTTTACCGGATGGATTATCGAAAAATCGTCGAGCAGCACATTGCCACGAAGGCCGACGTGACGATCGCGGCGATTCCGTTCCCGGTTTCCAAGGTCTCGGGGCTCGGCCTCATGCAGGTGAAAGACGACCACGCGATCGAACGCTTTGTCGAAAAACCCAAAGACCCCGCCGTAATCCAGAGCCTCACATTGAGCGCTGCGCTGGAGTCGGAATTGACGACACCGTCCGAGGAAAAGCGCTGTTTGGCTTCAATGGGCATTTACGTCTTCAACCGCGCGGTGCTGGCCGAGGCGTTGGAAGGCTCACAGACGGATTTTGGCAAAGAGATCATTCCCGGGCTGCTCGGAAAAAAGAAACTCTTCGCCCACATCTTCGAAGGATACTGGGAGGACATCGGCACCGTGCGCGCCTTCTTCGACGCAAATCTCGCGTTGGCGCAGCCACTGCCGCCGTTCGATTTCTTCGACGCGACCGAACCGATCTACACCCAGGACCGTTACCTCCCGGCTGCGAAGCTGAACAAATGCGCCATTGATCACGTCGTGATCGGCGACGGCACGATCATAACCGATTCGTCGCTGCATCACTGCGTGCTCGGTGTGCGCACGTTTATCGGCGAAGGCTCATCGCTCGAAGATGCGGTGGTCATGGGAGCCGATTACTACGAAACGCCGGCTCAGCTGAAAGCGAATGCCTCCCAAGGGCGCCCGCGGATCGGCATCGGTTCGCGTTGCGTTATCAAGGGGGCGATCATCGACAAAAATGCCCGCATCGGCGAAGGCTGCGTGCTCGTGGCGACCGGGAAAGCCGACGGCAGCTATGTCAATGGGGCCGTGATCATCCGCGACGGCGTATTGGTCGTGCCGAAGGGTGCGGTGTTACCGCCGGGCACCGTGGTTTAATTTCCCTTTTTTCCGAGCGCGGGGCGCAGGATCAGCACCAGCCCCGCACCGATTAGAAACACCGAGTAAAACGTCCCTCGGCTCACGCCGAGAATCAGGCCCGCATCCGGTTCGCGGAAAATTTCGCCGATCATGCGCACGACTGCGTAAGCGACGAGGAACTCGCCGCTGATCCGCCCCGGCTGCGTGCGGAGAACGTCGCTTCGCCAGAGTCGCCATTGCATAAGCACGAAGAGAAACAGGCCTTCGAGCGCGGCTTCGTAGAGCTGGGACGGATGGCGTGGAATAATCAGATGCAAAGGCGTGTTCGGCCGCTCACTCTGCGGGAAAATCACCGCCCAGGAAATTGTCGCCGACTTGCCGTAAAGCTCGCCGTTGATGAAGTTGGCGAGGCGGCCAAAAAAGAGGCCCACCGGAGCAGTGGTCACGATCAGGTCACTGACGTGGAAAAACGGCACGCTGTGTTTTCGAGCGAACCACCACATCGCTACCATCACTCCCACAAAGCCGCCATGGCTGGCCATGCCACCCTCCCAGACGCGCAGCAGTGCAAACGGATCACGCAGGATGAGGTCGCTTTGGTAGAGAATGAAATAGCCGATGCGCCCGCCGAGCATCACACCGAACACGATGTAGGTGATCAGATCTCCAATGGAATTTCCGCCAAACGGCGAGCGACCGGCTCGATGGTAGCGGTAGAGCAGCCAGACCGCACCGGCAAAGCCCAGCACATAGGCCAGACCATAATAGCGAATACCGAAATTTTCCGAGAAGCGGATCAGGAAGGGATCAAGGTTGTGAACCCAGTAAGCGAGAAACATGCGGTCAGTTTATCTGCCGTCCGCTCGTGGCGAATCTAATCGGCGGATGTGATGATGGGCCTCGCCTGCGACGAAAAGAAACTTGCCGCTTTACTGCGGCAGGACCGTAGTCGGTTCACCATGAGCTCACTTCAACGCACGCCTTTGCGCGATTTTCATGCCGCCCACGGCGCCCGCCTCGTTGATTTCGCGGGTTGGGAAATGCCCGTGCAGTATCGGAGCATTCTTGAAGAGCACAAAGCGGTGCGCCGCACGGCCGGGCTCTTCGATGTCAGTCACATGGGCGAGGTTGACGTGCGCGGCCCCGAGGCTGGCAAATTCCTCAATCACCTCGTGACAAACGATGTCACGAAGCTGTTTCCCGGCCGCATCCTCTACTCGCCGATGTGTTATCCCACGGGCGGCGTGGTCGACGATTTGCTCGTCTATATGAAGGGGGAGAACGACTACTTTCTCTGCATCAACGCCGGGAATATTGCGAAGGACCTCGCGTGGATTCGCGAGCAGGCTGCGACGTTTGCCGTGACGATCACCGACCGTTGCGCCGACTACGCGCTGCTTGCCGTGCAAGGACCACGTGCCGCCGAAATCGTGCAGTCGCTCACGGGCGCCAAGCTCGGGCTCGTAAAATATTACCATTTCATGGAGGGCACGGTGGCCGGGGTGCATTGCTTGATCAGCCGCACTGGCTACACGGGTGAAGACGGGTTCGAACTTTATCATGCCGCCGGCGACGCGACTACGTTGGCGGAGGCCATCCTCGCGGCCGGTGCACCGCGCGGGCTCGAACTGGCGGGACTCGGCGCGCGCGATAGTCTCCGGCTTGAGGCGGGCTATCCGCTCTATGGACACGAAATCACCCAGGATATTTCTCCACTAACGGCGGGGTTGGGCTGGACCGTGAAGCTCAACAAAGGCTCCGACTTTATCGGTCGCGAGGCTCTCGTGGCGGAAAAACAAAACGGCGCGCCGCACCAGGTCGTGTTTTTCAAAACGGGCGATCGGCGCATCGTGCGCGCGGAAACGCCGGTGGTCGGAACCGACGGAGTTGTCGTCGGACGCGTGCTTTCGGGAACGCTCTCGCCAATCCTCAACGAAGCGATCGGTTCCGCGCTTGTGACGACGCCGGCGGCCCAAACGCCCCTCGCGGTCGATATCCGTGGCACAAAAATTAATTTGCATCTGGTCAAACCGCCGTTCGTCGAATTGAAAAAGACATCATGAGCAACGTCCCCGCAAATCTCCGCTACGCAAAGTCCCACGAATGGCTCAAGGTCGAGAGTGACGGGACGGCGACGGTCGGCATCACCGATTACGCGCAAAGCTCGCTCGGCGACATCACCTATGTGCAGCTGCCTAAAGTGGGCGCCAATTTGAAGGCGGGCGAAACCTTCGGCGTGGTTGAGTCGGTCAAAGCTGCCAGCGACCTCTATGCACCGGTGGCAGGCACGGTCATCGCGATCAATGCGGCCCTCGACGGCGCGCCGGAGTCGCTCAATACCGCTCCCTACGACGCTGCCTGGATGTTGAAATTGCAGCTGACGAATCCGGCGGACGCCGCCGGATTGTTGGACGCAGAGGCCTACACTAAGCTATTGGGTTAACCCGCCGTTCCGTGGGCAAACGGACGAGCGATCGCTGCTGAGGTGATCGGTTTAGCCAAGTGATTCGATCACCGGCTTGCGCCGATGGGGTGCCGTCTCTTTTCTGAGATTCGCTCATGAAAATCCCTTTCGTTCTGCGGTTATTTTGGTCCCTTGCGGCGCTCGTGGCATTCGGCGGTTGTGGCAAGAAAACGGAGACGGGAGCAGCGCCGACGTCC
>CALRZR010000269.1:0-10402 GCA_943372705.1 Opitutus sp. GAS368
ACACCGCCGGTCGCCTCGACGGTCGCCGCGTCATCGTCGCCGTCACCGGCATCGGCAAGACCAACGCCACGATGCTCACCACCCTTTTCGTTGAAAAATTCCGCCCCCGCGAAGTGCTCATGTGCGGCACCGCTTCGCGCATCGATCCCGCCATCCGCAACGGCGACGTCGTCGTCGGCGAGGTCACCTGCAACCACGACATGGGCTCCCTCGGGGCCGGCTACGTCATGGAGTATTTCGGCTCCGAAGGCCCGCTCGGCGACCACTCGCCGATCGTGTATCCCGGCGATCGCCGGCTGCTCGCCGCCGCGAAGCGCGCCCTCCGCACGCACGTGCCCGAGACCGCGAATCTTCCGCACCACACCCCGCCCTACGTCCCGCAGGTGCGCCTCGGCCGCATCACCTCGGGCGACCAGTTTGGCATCACCGCCGAGCGCATCGCCGACATCCTGCGCCAGCTTCGCCCTCAGCTCATGGAAATGGAAAGCGGCTCCGTCGCCGAGGTGTGCTACTACCTGCGTACGGCGTTTCTCTGCATCCGGAGTGGCAGCAATCGCACCCAGAATTCCCCCGACAACGACTACCGCACGCTTTCCCCGTTCGCCTCCCGCCAGGCCGCGCTCTTCACCATCTCGCTCGTCCGTGAGCTCGCGAAATCCGCTTCCTCTCCTCGCGCCGCTACCAACACGCCCAAATGAAGCTCTTCACCCGCGGCGACGTCGACGGCTTCTGCGCCATCGCGCTCGATAACATCGTCCAGCTCCTGCTCGTCCCCGCGCTCTGCCTGAACGTCGTCGGCATGCCGCCGACGCTCGTCTACGGTCGCATCCTCCCGGGCATCGCCGTCTCCTACCTCGTCGGCAATCTTTTCTACGCGTGGCAGGCCCACCACCTCGCGAAACGGGAAAACCGCACCGATGTCTGCGCCCTCCCCTTCGGGCTGAACACCCCGACGTTCATCGCCTACGTTTTTCTCGTGATGCTCCCCGCGAAGCAGATCGCCATCGCGCAGGGCGCCGCCAATCCCGACGAAGTCGCCTGGCAGGCCGGCCTCGTCGCCTGCCTCGGCTCCGGCTGTATCGAGTTTTTCGGTGCGTTCATCAGCGAACGCATCCGGCGCATGACGCCCCGCGCCGCCCTGCTCGCCGCGCTCTCCGGCGCCGGCATGGCGTTTCTCACGCTGAACTTTCTCTTCAACACCTTCGCCCGCCCGCTCGTCGGCCTCGTCACACTGGGCCTGGTGTTGCTCTTTTATTTCGGCCGAGTGAAACCGAAATTCGGCATCCCCGCCGCCCTCGTCGTGCTCGCCGTCGGCACCGCCATCTCTTGGGCCACCGGCCTCGCCCCGCAGGGCGCCTTGCCGGCCGCGGGCACGTTCGGCTGGCATCCGCCGATCCCGGTTTTCGGCGCCTTGTGGGCAGCCATGGGCGGCGGCCACCTCCTGCCCTACCTCTCGGTCATCATCCCGATGGGCCTGCTCAACCTCCTCGCCTCGCTGCAATGCGTCGAATCCGCCGCCGCCGCCGGCGACAACTACGCGACCAAATCCTCCCTCATGGCCAACGGCCTCGGCACCTTCGCCGCCGCGTGCTTTGGTTCGCCGTTCCCGACGTCGATCTACATCGGCCACCCCGCCTGGAAACGCATGGGGGCGCGCGCCGGCTACTCCACGCTCAACGGCGCGTTCATCACCGCCCTCTGCCTCACCGGCTCGATGGCCTACGTCGCGTGGGCCGTCCCCGCCGACGCCGGGCTCGCGATCATCATTTGGATCGGCCTCATCATTTGCGTGCAGGCTTACGAGGTCACCCCGGCCCGACACTGGCCCGCCGTCGTCATCGGCACGCTCCCGGTGATCATCGCCTGGGCCACGTTCTCCGTGAAAAACGCCCTGCGCGTCGCCGGCTCCGGCGGCACGCCCGCCACAGAATTTTCGCCCAAACTCGTCGACGCCTTCCACGCCTCCGGCACCTACATCGACGGCGGCTTCGCCCTCGAACAGGGCACTTTCTACTGCGCCCTCGTGCTCGCCACCGTCACCGTCCTCATCATCGAGCGCCGCCTGCTCGCGGCCGCCGGCTGGGCCCTCGCCGCCGCGGCCCTTTGCCTGCTCGGGCTGCTGCACTCGTGGCGTTTCACCCCGGGCGACACCGTGAGCGCGCTGCCGCTGCTCGACCATCTCACCGGCACCGCCCGCCCCGGCGAACCGCTGTTTCCCGCCGCGCTGCACGCCGCCGGTTACACCGGCATCGCCATCGTCCTCGTCCTCGCCCGGTGGATCACGGAACCCGAGACCGACGACGACGCTCCGCCGCCCAGCGCGTAGCCGCTCGCTTCACGGCTCACGTTTCGGAAACGCATCCTTGCGCGCCTCCGCCCCAAAATAGTTCAGCACAAATTTACTCTGGCTCGGCTCCTGATAAAAAACCACCGCACCTTTCGGAATCGCCGCCCGAATCGCCTCCACCGGTGGCTCCAGTTTTCCAACCCACAGCACCTTCAGCGCGTCGTCAAACGGGTAGACCTTCCCGTCCGACAAAATTGTCACGAGCGGATTCCACGGCAGATAGTATTTCCCGGGCGTCGCCTTCGCCTGCGCGACGAGTTCTTCCTGTCCGCGGTAGGGCGTCCACACGACCTCGCGGCCCAATGCATCGCGAAAATCGATCCCCAGCCCCAACAGCAAGACCGCCGCTCCCGCCATTCGCAGTCGCCACGCACCGGATACTCCGCGCGCGCCCTCCTCCGCGCCCTGCCGCGCCCACACACCGCCCGCCACCACCAGCCCCGCTATGAGCAGGTAGGACAACGCGTGCAGCGAATTCAGCCCGCCGCCAAACTTCATCGACGCGATCACGCCCAGCGGCGCCTGCCACACCGTCGCCCACCCGAGGAGCCGCACCATCGCGCCGTGCTCACCGGCCATCACTTCGCTCCAGCGCTGACGCGTCAGAGACCAACCGATCGCCAGCGCCAGCCACCACATCCAGCCCGTTCGCAAAATCTCCATCAGCCTTGCCGCCAATAACTCCCCTCCGCCCACCCACGGCATCCGCGAGAGCACGAGCCACGCGTTAAACGCCAGCTCCTCCGCCCCAAACACCGCCAGGAAAATTCCCGCGAGCCCGCCACCACACACCACCAGCCAAAATATCCACGCGCGCAGCAATCGCCCGTGCCCTTCGCGCCACAGCCACACCATCGTCGCCGGCACCGCCATCACCGCGACTTGCTTCGTGCCGATCGCCAGCGCCAGCGCCAAAGCCGCCACCGGCAACCCCGGTCGCCAGCCGCGCATTGCCGCGGCGTGCAGCGCCGTGCAGGCGACCAACACGCCCGCGACACACACGGCGTCGACATGCAGCATAAAAAAACTGCTCTGCGTGATCGGGTTTGCCAGCAGCAGCACCGCGCCTAGCACGGTCGCCCGCCACGCCGCCGCCCCATTTCCACCGAGCGCCACACGCACGAGCGCATACACGGGCGCGAGCATCGTCACCGCATTCCACGCCGTCGCCAACATGAGCGCCACCGTCGGGTTTTCCAAAAATCCCACCGGCAAAAACCACAGCGGAAACACCGGTCCGTAAAACCACCCGAGGTGCGCGCCCCCGTCGCGCAACGCATAGATCGGCAACCCGCGCGCCAGCGCAAACGACGGCGCCAGTCGCGCCGCGTTCCAGGGAATGCCCGGCGCTGTGCAGAGCATCGTCCAAAACAACCCCAGCAGCCCCGCGATCATCACACTCCAGAGCAGCCACTCCGCGCGACGTATCCGTTTCCCGCTCTCGTCCGCACCGTCGATGCCGCCACGGTTCGCTGGCTCCGTGGCGCTCATCGGTCGTGCTCCTCGCGCTCGCGCCGCGCGCTCAGCGCACTTGGAGCGTCTCGCCGCCAAAGGTGATTCCCAGCGAGGGCACGTTCACGGCCTTGCGAGTGCCGTCTTTTTTCACGTGCCCCGCGAGCCACGCGTCGTAGCCCGTGTCTTTCGCGGCCGCGAGCACCGCCTCCGCCTTATCTGGCGCCACATACGCCGCAAAGCCCACGCCTTGGTTGAAGGTCGCATACATTTCGCGGCGGTCGATCGGCCCCGCCTCTTCGAGAAATTGAAACAGCGCCGGTGCTGGCCGCGGGTGGGTGATCTCGTAAACAAACGGCTCGTCGAGGCGCATCAGTTTCCGCCAACCGTGACCCGTCACGTGCGCCACGTAGTTCAGTTTGATACCCCGCCGCTGGCACTCCCGCACAAAGGCAACGTAGATCACCGAGGGCGCCAGCAGCGCCTCGCCATACGTCCGCGCATCGCCGTGCCCGATCGGCGTCTGGTAGCCGTGCGGCAATTGCGCCGCGACTTTGCGACAGAGCGATAGGCCGTTCGTCTGCACACCCGAGCTCGCGAGGAAAATAATTTTGTCCCCGTCCGCCACGTCGCCCGTAATGCGCAGATGTTTCGGCGAGATTTTTCCGATCGCCGATCCCGCGAGCACGATCGCCTCCGGCTCGACGATACCGCCGAGCGTCGGCGTCTCGCCGCCACCCCACACCGCCCCCGCCTCGCGACATCCTGCCGCAAATCCCGCGACGAGCGCGTTCGTGCGCTTCTCATCGGCAAACCAGCCCGAGTCGCCCACCGCCGCGTGCATCGCCACCGAGATCGGCAGCGCTCCGCAGGTCACAAGGTCGTTCACCATCGTCGCCACCGTATCGACCGCGATTTCGTGATAGAAACATTTGCCCGTCGCCGCGTAAACCGCATCCGCCACGAGATTCTTCGTGCCGAGTCCTTCTTCCACGTGTGCGAGAAAATGGTCCGCCGCCTCGATCAAATAGGCGCTCTCGCCCCGCGTCGTCGCCGGCTCCGCATAGCCGTGCCCGGCGAGCACGCCCGACGTCGTGCGCGCGGCTTGCTGGCACGCGCGCTTAAACGCATCGAGCTGATCGTAACGGACACCGGAAGATTCGTAACTCAGGGACATGGGATAAACAGGGAAACCTAACGGTTGCCGCGATGGAAGCCGATCTTCGGCTTCGCCGCGTCATCCTCGTCCGGCGCATCCAGCAACGGTTGCAGCCGCTCCACCACTTCGCGCAACACCGAGTCGTGCTCGATCAACCGCCGATCAATTTCGGCCAAGCGCTTGAGAATTGTCGTATTGGCGAGCAGCGCCTCCCGCATCTGCACAAACGCCCGCACGAGGTAGAGACTCATCTCCACCGCCTTCTCGCTACGGAGGACATTCGCCGCCATCAACGCGCCGTGTTCGGTGAAGACCCACGGCAGGAATTTCCGATGTTGGCCGCGACCAGACTTCTTTAAGATCGCAAAATGCGATCTTAAAGCCCTGTCGGGGTCCAAACTTGAAGTCGCAGATTGCGACCTCAAGTTCTCAACTTCTTCTTTCGTAAGCTGAAACCGAAAATCTTCGGGAAACCGCGACGCATTCCGTTTCACCGCCTCATTCAGCCGAAACGTCGGCACCCCATACAACCCCGCCAGATCCGCATCGAGCACTACCTTCGTCTTCCGAATGGTATAAATCCGCGGCAACGCGGTCTCCCGCTCTGGTGGTGCTTTCGGCATGCCTCGCACCTCAGTAGGAGCGGCCCTCGGACTTTTCGTAGTAATTGAGAAACGCCTGGTTCACCACGCGGTAGCCGCCAGGCGTCGGATACTTGCCCGTGAAATACCAGTCGCCCGTGTGCTGCGGCACCGCCGCGTGCAGATTCTCGATCGTCTGGTAGATGATCTCGATTTCACCCTGCCACTCGATGCCCTTCGGCCGCACGCGCTCGACAATCTTCGCGGAGATTTCCTCCGGCGTAAACGGCTCGTAGATCTTCCTCACGTGGTTCACCGCACCGCCGCGCGCGACCTCGTCGTGACACGCCTTGTAAACATCCGCCAGCAGCCCCGCGTTCCCGCGCTCGCGGAGCAACTCGACGGCCGCTTCGAAGGCGATGAATTTGCCCAGCTCCGACATGTCGATGCCGTAGCAGTCCGGATAGCGCACCTGCGGCGCCGTCGAGATGATGATGATCTTCTTCGGCTGCAATCGCGCGAGGATGCGCAAGATCGACTTCCGCAGCGTCGTCCCGCGCACGATCGAATCGTCCACACACACGAGGTTGTCGCCCGGTTTTACCGAGCCGTAGGTGATATCGTAGACGTGGCTCGCGAGCTGGTTGCGCATGCTCTCCTGCCCGATGAAGGTGCGCAGCTTGATGTCCTTGCTCACGACTTTCTCGCCGCGCGGCCAGTTGCGCAGAATCAAATCGTCGAGCACTGCCTCGGTGAGATTACCCTCCGCCGACGCTTTCAAAATCGCCGCCTTCACCTCGTCCCGCCGCCGCGTGCGCAGCGCCGACATCAGGCCGTAGTAGGCGACCTCGGCCGTGTTGGGGATAAAGCTGAACACCGTGTTCGCCCAATCGCCGCCGATGGACTTGATCACCTGATCGGCGAGTCCACCGCCCAGCGCCTGGCGTTCGCGGTAGATATCGAGATCGTTGCCGCGCGAGAAGTAGATGCGCTCAAACGAGCACGACGTCCGGCTGAGCGGCGCCGTGAACTGCACCGATTTCACCGTGCCGCGTTTCTTCATCACGACGACATGGCCGGGCTCGACTTCCTTCACTTCCTCGACCGCGAGATCGAACACCGTCATCAGCGGCGCCCGCTCCGAGGCAAACGCCACCACTTCGTCGTTTTGAAAATAGAACGCCGGCCGAATTCCCGAAGGATCGCGCGCCACAAACGCGTCGCCGTTGCCGATCAGGCCCGCGATCGCGTAGCCGCCGTCCCATTTCTGCGAAGCGCGCGTGAGCACCCGGGCGACGTCGAGGTCTTCGCTGATGCGCCGCGAGAGTTCCGCACCGTCCATCTCGCGCGTGCGCAGATAGCGGTAAATATCCTCGTGCTCTTCATCGAGGAAGAAGCCGATTTTCTCCAACACCGCCTGCGTGTCCGACGCGAAGATCGGGTGCTGACCGATCGCGATCAGGCTGTCGTTCAGCTCCCGCGTATTGGTCATGTTGAAGTTTCCGCACAGCGCCAGATTGCGCGTCGGCCATGAACTCCGCCGGAAATACGGATGACACGCGCTCACGCCGTAGCCGCCGCTCGTGCCATAGCGCAGATGGCCGAGGAGCAGTTCGCCGCCGAAGTCGAAATGCTGCTTCACCGTATGCGGAAATTCCGGGTGCACCTGACCCTTCGCCGTTTGCTCGCGATATTGGTCGAGCAGCGCTCCGAAGACCTTGTCGAGGGGGTTGGGATTCGTGTTCCGCTCGCGGAACATATACGGCTCACCCGCCGGCATATCGAGCTTCACGCAAGCCACGCCCGCGCCGTCCTGCCCGCGGTTGTGTTGCTTTTCCATCAACAGGAAAAGCTTCTCGAAACCCCACAGCGGCGACTTGTATTTCTCCGCGTAGTAGGCGAGCGGTTTCAGGAGGCGCACCAAGGCGATTCCGCATTCGTGACCGATGTGTTCGCTCATGGCAGGTTCCTCGCTGTGCAGACCTCGTGGGTGATCATGGCTCGCGGGTGGGATTCGATCGGCATGCGGCAGTAAAGCGGTCCATCTCGGGGACACGTTGCCAATGGTCAACGGCTTTCTCCGCGCCCCGCGTCTTATGCATTTCGGCAATGACTTTCCCGCCCCTTGACCGCACCGGCGATGTCACGAAGCATCGCCCTTTCCGACCATGCTGATCCTCCGCGGCTCTCCTGCCCTCTCCTCGTTTCGCCTGCAAAAACTCCTCGCCGATCTCACCGCCGCCGGTGTGCCGGCCCGGGCCGTCAGCGCCGAGTTTGTCCACGTCGTCGAAACCTCCGCCGATCTCACGCCCGTCCAGCACAATGTCCTCGAAAAACTTCTGACCTACGGGCCCAGCCGCACCGCCGCGTCAGTCACCGGCCTCGTCCAAGTCGTCGCCCCCCGCCCTGGCACCATTTCCCCCTGGTCCTCGAAGGCCACCGACATCGCCCACATCTGCGGACTCACCGCCATCCAACGCATCGAGCGCGTCGTCGCCTTCACTGTCGATCTCGGCGAAACCACCCCTGGCTTTCCATTCACGAAGCTCGCTCCCGAGCAGCACCACACCCTCGCCGCCAAGCTCCACGACCGCATGACGCAGGTCGTCTTCGGCGACCTCGCCGCCTGCGCCGTCCTCTTCCGCCACGAACAACCGCGCCCGCTCAACAGCGTGCCCGTCCTCGCCGCCGGTCGCGCCGCCCTCGTCGCCGCCAACAAATCCCTCGGCCTCGCCCTCGCCGAGGATGAGATCGACTACCTCGTCAAGGCCTTCACCACCCTCGGCCGCGACCCCAACGACATCGAGCTGATGATGTTCGCGCAGGCCAACTCCGAGCACTGCCGCCACAAGATCTTCAACGCCACCTGGGACATCGACGGCGCCACGCGCGACCACTCGCTGTTCCAGATGATCAAGAATACCTACACGCTCCACAGCGCCGGTATTCTCTCCGCCTACAAGGACAACGCCGCCGTCCTCGCCGGCACCCGCGGCGGCCGTTTCTACGTCGACCCACGCACCCAGGAATACGCCGCACACGACGAGGACATCCACCTTCTCTGCAAGGTCGAGACGCACAACCACCCCACCGCCATCTCCCCGTTCCCCGGCGCCGCCACCGGCTCCGGCGGCGAGATTCGCGACGAGGGCGCCACCGGCCGCGGATCGAAACCCAAGGCGGGCCTTGTCGGCTTCACCGTTTCCAATCTCCGCATCCCCGGCGCGATCCAGCCCTGGGAAAAGGACAACGGCAAGCCCGGCCGCATCGTCTCCGCCCTCGACATCATGATCGAGGGCCCCCTCGGCGGCGCCGCTTTCAACAACGAATTCGGCCGCCCCGCCATCAACGGCTACTTCCGCACCTTCGAGCAAAAAGTCCCTTCCGCCCAGACCCAAGACCCCAAATCCCAGACCCCCGCAGCGGAGCTACGCGGCTACCACAAGCCCATCATGCTCGCCGGCGGTCTCGGTAACATCAAAGCCGAGCACGTCAAAAAAGGCGCCATCAACCCCGGCGACAAACTCATCGTCCTCGGCGGGCCGTGCATGTTGATCGGCCTCGGCGGCGGCGCCGCGTCCTCGATGGCCAGCGGCTCTGGCAACGAAGACCTCGATTTCGCCAGCGTCCAACGCGACAACGCCGAAATGGAGCGTCGCTGCCAGGAAGTGATCGACCGCTGCTGGGCCCTCGGCGACGCGAATCCTATTTCTTTCATCCACGATGTCGGCGCCGGCGGCGTTTCCAACGCCCTCCCCGAGCTCGTCAACGACGGCGGCCGCGGCGGTAAGTTCAACCTCCGCGCCCTCCCCAACGACGAACCCGGCATGTCCCCGCTCGAGATCTGGTGCAACGAGTCGCAGGAGCGCTACGTCCTCGCCGTCCCCGCCGCGCAGCTCGAGACGTTCTCTAAACTCTGCGAACGCGAGCGCTGCCCCTTCGCCGTCGTCGGCGAAGCCACCGAGGAAAAACAACTCGTCCTCGAAGACCCGCACTTCAAAAACCGTCCCATCGATCTCCCGCTCGACGTGCTCCTCGGCAAGCCGCCGCGCATGCACCGCACCGACGCCACCCTCAAGCGCCCGCTCCACCCCCTCGACCTCTCCACCCTCTCTCCCCGTTCTGGCTCTCAGCTCTCAGCTCTCAGTCCTCAACTCCAGATCGCCACCGAGCGCGCCGCCCTCGCCGAAGCCATCCGCCGCGTCCTTTCGCATCCGACGGTCGCCGACAAGACATTCCTCATCTCCATCGGCGATCGCACGCTCGGCGGCCTCATCGCCCGCGACCAAATGGTCGGCCCGTGGCAAGTCCCCGTCGCCGACTGTGCCGTCACCGCCGCCGCGTTTGATGTCTACACCGGCGAAGCCATGTCGATGGGTGAGCGCACACCCGTCGCCGTCAACAACGCCGCCGCCTCCGCCCGCCTCGCCGTCGGCGAAGCCCTCACCAATCTCGCCGCCGCGCAGATCGGCGACCTCGGCAAAGTTAACCTCTCCGCCAACTGGATGGCCGCCCCCGCGATCCCCGGCGACGGCGCCGACCTCTACGCCGCCGTTCAAGCCGTTGGTATGGAGCTCTGCCCCGCCCTCGGCATCACGATTCCCGTCGGCAAGGACAGCATGAGCATGAGCACCGTCTGGAACGACGCGGCCACCGGTGAGAAGAAGCGCATCACCGCCCCCGTCTCCCTCATCGTCTCCGCCTTCTCCCCCGTCACCGACATCCGCCTTACGCTGACGCCCCAGCTCCAGCGCCCCGCGCTGGAGCCAGTTGAAGCCGGAAGTTTAAGTTCAGCCCGCGCTGCCACTACTCTAGCTTCAACTTCTCACTTAAACATCGATCAGGAGCAGGACACCGTCCTGC
>CALRZR010000270.1:0-10355 GCA_943372705.1 Opitutus sp. GAS368
TCTACTGCGACTAGCCCCCGCCACTCCGAGGGTACGCACACCTCCCCGATTTCTCTCAACGATCTTGCGTCCCAGAAGCCCCAGAACACCGACCATGCGTGCAACGCGCACTGAAACCCAACCTGTCTTTCCTCCGTGGCCTCTGTGTCTGGGCTCCGGCTCGGCTCTGTGACCCATCCGAAAATTACCCGCACGTCGCGCCCATGCCCTCGCCCCACTTCCCTCCTCTGCACGAGATCTCACGCCGCGACATGCTTCGCCGCTGCGGCGCCGGCTTCGGCACCCTCGGCCTCGCCGCCCTCCTCGGCCAACGCTCGCTCCTCGGTTCCGAATCCGCCTCAACCTCCGCCGCCGCCAACGGTCCGCTCGTCCCGCGCCCACCACATTTCCGCGCGCGCGCCAAATACGTGATCCAAATCCTCGCCAACGGCGGCCCGGCGCAGATGGACACCTTCGACCCCAAACCCGTTCTCACCAAACTCCACGGTCAGCGCCTCCCCATCCATCTCGCCACCGAGCGACCCACCAGCACCGCCCTCGGCTCGCCGTTCTCCTTCGCCCGCTACGGCCAGTCCGGCCTCGAGGTCAGTGAACTCTTCGGTCCGCTCGCCGCCCAACACGCCGACGATCTCTGCGTGATCCGCTCGATGTATTCCGATTCGCCGATCCACGAAAACTGCCTCCGCCTCATGAATTGCGGCGCCAGCATCATGGCGCGCCCCAGCATCGGCTCGTGGATCACTTACGGCCTCGGCACCGAAAACCAAAATCTCCCCGGCTTCGTCGTCCTCGTCCCCAAAGGCATGCCCGTCGCCGGCGCCGACAACTGGCAATCCTCCTTTCTCCCCGGCGCCTACCAGGGCACCTACATCGAGACGCAGGACCGCAAAGCCGCCGACCTGATCGACCATCTCACGAACCCTGACCTCGATCCCGCCGCCCAACGCGCCCAACTCGACTTCACGGCCGCGCTCAACCGCCGCCACCAGGCCACCCGCTCCGACCCCGCCCTCGAAGCGCGCATCCAGAGTTTCGAGACCGCGTTTCGCATGCAGACCGCCGCGACCGACGCTTTCGACATCGACCGTGAACCCGCCTCCATCCGCGCGCTCTACGGCGATACGCCGCAGGCGAAACAAATGCTCCTCGCCCGCCGGCTCGTGGAGCGCGGCGTGCGCTTCGTCCAGGTCTGGCACGGCACGCTCCAACCGTGGGACAGCCACGACAACATCGAGAAAAGCCACCGCCGCCTCGCCAACGAATGCTGCCAGGGCCTCACCGCCCTCCTCACCGATCTCAAACAGCGCGGCCTCTTCGACGACACCCTCGTCATCTGGGGCGGCGAGTTCGGCCGCACGCCCACTGTCGAACTCTCGCAGGGCGAAAAAGTCAGCCCCACCGCCGGCCGCGATCACAACCACCACGGTTTCACCATGTGGCTCGCCGGCGGCGGCACCAAGGGCGGCTACACCCACGGCGCCACCGACGAATTCGGCTTCAAAGCCGTGCAAGACCGCGTCCACGTCCACGACCTGCAAGCCACCGTGCTCCACCTCCTCGGCCTCGACCACGAGCGCCTCACCTACCGCCACAGCGGCCGCGACTTCCGTCTCACCGACGTCCACGGCCAAGTCGTCCACCGCCTCCTCGCCTAATTCCAATTCGCTTTCAAACTGAGTTTAACTGGCTCCGAGGTAGGAGCCTGCTACAGGCGATTCAGGACGTGAAAATCTCTCCACCCCAGCGCCCACCGCGGTCGGACCCAACTTTCGCAGAGCCCATCACGCGGTTTTTCTCTGTGAACTCCGTGTCGGAGCTCCGTGGTCTCTGTGACTCATGCCTTGGCTCGATTCCGGCGTAAAATTTCCACGCCAAAATACCACTCCCCGTTTCACTCCCCCCCTCGCCCACCATGCTCACCTCACGCCTCCTGCCCACGCTCCTCGCCGCTCTTCTCCTCGCCCCCGCTCCCTTCGCCCTCGCGCAAACACCGCCGCAGCCCAAAGCCGCGAAAGCCGCCGCGAAAAAATCCGCGCCCGAAAACCCGCCCGTCGTCAAACCCACGCTCGCCGAGGTCCGCTACGGCCCGCACGAACGCCTCGTCCTCGATTTTTGGCGCGCCCCGTCCGCCACACCCACCCCCGTCGTCTTCGTCATCCACGGCGGCGGCTGGCAGGGCGGCGAAAAAGAACGCGTCAACAAATTCGTCAACGTCGAGGGCCTCCTCGCGAAGGGCATTTCCGTCGTCGCGATCAACTACCGCCTCATCAAACACGCCGAGGCCGAGGGCATCACTCCACCCGTCAGGGCCCCGCTCCACGACGCCGCACGCGCCCTGCAGTTCGTCCGCAGCCAAGCCGCCGCCTGGAATCTCGACAAAACCCGCATCGGCGCTGCCGGCGGTTCGGCCGGCGCCTGCTCCAGTCTCTGGCTCGCGTTCCACGATGACCTCGCCGATCCGAAGAGCGCCGATCCCGTCGCCCGCGAATCCACGCGCCTCTTCTGCGCCGCCGTCACTGGCGCGCAAACCACCCTCGATCCCGTGCAGATGAAGGCATGGACGCCCAACAGCAAATACGGCGGCCACGCCTTCGGACTCCCCACCTTCGCCGGCTTCCTCGAAGCCCGCGACCGCCTCCAACCGCTCATCGCCGAATACTCTCCCTATCACCTCGTCACCAAAGATGACCCCGCCGTCTATCTCATTTACGGCACCCCGCCCGCCCTCGGCCGCGACGAAAAAGACCCGACCCACACCGCCAACTTCGGCGTAAAACTCCAGGAGCACTGCCGCTCCCTCGGCGTCGGTTGTGACCTCATGTATCCCGGCGCCAAAGACGTCGCCCACGCGACCGCCCAAGACTACCTCATCGCGAAACTCAAATCCCCCGCGCGCCCCGCGTCGCGCTAATCCACGAGAAAAACGGCCGCCGCCGCATGAGCCCCCTCCGCCCGCTCCTCGCCCTCGCCTTGGCCCACGCGCTCGCGTTCGCGTCGGCCGCACTGCATCCGCTGCACGCCGCGCCGCTCGACCCCGCGGAACTCCGCCTCGGTTTCGTCGCCCTCTCCGACGGCCGGACCTTCACCGGCTGGAAACAAAACGGCAACTGGGAGATTCAAGAAGGCGCCTTCGCCCGCGTGCGCAGCGGCAGCCAGTTGGTCTACGAGGCGCGCCCCGTGCCCGACGATTTCGAGCTGCGCTTCGAGTGGAAGGTCTCGAAAGCCTGCAACAGCGGCGTCTACTACCGCCCCGGCCAAGTCGAGTATCAGGTGCTCGACGACGAGTTCAGTCCCTACGCCGAAAATCCGCGCCAAGCCGCCGCTTCGCTTTTCTTCTGCATGGCTCCGCGCAAACGCGCCACCCGTCCGCTCGGCGAATGGAACACCGCGCGCATCGTCTGCCAGGGCACCGTTATCGAACACTGGCTCAACGAAGAGAAAGTCCTCTCGTTCGACTACACCGATCCGTGTTGGGCCAAGGAGGTCGCGTTGCTGCGCATCCGCGGCGGCGATCTCACCGGCCGCGGCGGCCACTTCATTTTGCAGGATCACGGGCAAGACGTCTGGTTCCGCCACCTGCGTCTGCGTGAGATCCACGCCACCGAAAAAATCACACCCGACCCCACCTTCCGTCCTCTGCCCGTGCCTCCCGCCGCGCTCGCCAAGGAGGAAGCCCGCGTCCGCGACATGCTCGCCAAATCCGCCAAGAAAACCCCACCGCCCCAGCCCGCCAAGTGACCGCCCCATGCTCACCCCCGCTCGCCGCTCCCGCCTCCTGACTTGGTCCTTGGTCCTTGCACCTTGGGCCTTCCCCCTCGCCTCCGCCCAGCCCGCGCCCCCACCGCACGCCGACCTCGCCGCCCTCCTCGCCCGCCCGATTATCGCGCCCACCCTTCCGCTCACCGAAGTCCGCGCCTACACAGCGAGCCGCGTCCCTGCGATTCCCGCCCTCACCACGCTCGCCGACTGGAAAACGTTCGCCGACCGCACGCGCCGCGATGTCCTCGAAAAAGTCGTTTTCCGCGGCGACACCGCCCGCGCGTGGCGCGACGCAAAAACTCGCGTCGAGTGGCTCGACACCATTCCCGGCGGCCCCGGCTACACCATCCGCAAACTCCGCTACGAAGCGCTCCCCGGCCTCTGGATTCCCGCGCTCCTCTACCAACCGGAAAACACCTCCGGCAAAATCCCCGTCCACCTCGCCGTCAACGGCCACGACAAGGACGGCAAGGCTGCTCCCTACAAACAACTCCGCTGCATCAACCTCGCCAAACGCGGCATCGCCTCCCTAAACGTCGAGTGGTTCGCCCAAGGCCAACTCCGCACCGACGGCTTCGGCCATTACCGCATGAACCAACTCGACCTCTGCGGCGTGAGCGGCCTCGCGCCGTTCTACCTCGCAATGTCGCGCGCCCTCGACGCCCTGCTCGCGCTGCCCTACGCCGACGCCACCCGCGTCGCCGTCAGCGGTCTCTCCGGCGGCGGCTGGCAAACCATCGTGATTAGCGCCCTCGACCCCCGCGTCACGCTCGCAAACCCCGTCGCCGGTTACTCCAGCTTCCTCACGCGCGCGGAATTTCCCTCCGACCTCGGCGACTCCGAGCAAACCCCCAACGACCTCGCCACCGTCGCCGACTACACGCACCTCACCGCCCTTCTCGCCGGCCGCTCCGCGCTCCTCACCTACAACGCCAAAGACAACTGCTGCTTCGCCTCCGACCACGCCCTCTCCCCGCTCCTCGCCGCCGCCGAGCCCGTCTTCCAACTCTACGGCCAACCGCACCGCCTCCGCTCGCACATCAACTTCGACCCCGGCACCCACAACTTCGAACTCGATAACCGCCAGGCCTTCTACCGCATGGTCGGCGACACCTTCTTCCCCGGCGACCCACGCTACCGCGCCGAAGAAGTTGATTCCGCCGCCGAGCTAAAAACCGCCGCCGACCTCCTCGTCCCGCTCCCTGCCGATAACCTCGACTTCCACCAACTCGCCCGCGCTGCCTCCGCCTCACTCCCGCGCGCCGGCACCGCCACCCGCGAAACCCTCACGACCGTCGTCCACTACCAACCGCACTCCGCCACCGCCACGCCCGCCGGCACCGAAACCCGCGGCAACACCACCGCCGCCTTCTACACGCTCCGCATCGGCGCCACCTGGACCGTCCCCGTTGTCGCGCTCACCCGCGGCACCCCGCGCGGCACCACGCTCCTCGTCGCCGACGCCGGCCGCAAATCCCTCGCCGCCCGCACCGAATCCCTCCTCGCCGCCGGCCAACGCGTGCTCGCCGTCGACCCGTTCTACTTCGGCGAATCGAAAATCTCCGAACGCGATTTCCTCTACGCCCTCCTCGTCGCCGCCACCGGCGACCGACCCCTCGGCATTCAAACCAGCCAGCTCGCCGCCATCGCCCGCTGGGTCCGCACCGAATTCGCCACCTCACCTCTCACCCTAGAGTCCCACGGCCCCCGCCTCAGCCTCGCCGCCCTCGTCGCGACCGCCCTCGAGCCGTCCGCGATCACCACCCTCCACCAAACCGACGCGCTGCCCTCCCTCCACGAAGTCATCCGTCAAAACTGGTCCGTCGACCAAAAGCCCGAACTCTTCTGCTTCGGCCTCCTCGCGCACTTAGACGTCCCTCAACTCCGCGCCATCGTCGGCCCCGCTCGCCTCAAATGAAACTCCGCGACACCGCCGCCATTCTTCGCTGCTGACGGCGTCGATTCGCTCCATGCGACGTCGTTCAACGTGGAGTTTCGCGAATTGCGCGGCGCGTCACGCCGCGCACACAACGCAACGCCGAGAATTTCTTCAATGGGAACCGCGCCCGCCCCGTCGCGTGCGCCTACGAAACCAACCACCTCGCACGCTCCGCGAACCCGCTCGTCCCCTTCCGCTGGGCACTCCACCACCTGCGGACTTCGTCTTCGCGGCACGTTTGGTTTCCCCAGCCGAGGGCCTGCTCTCCACAAATAGCGGCCGGGCTGGCAGGCGGCGTGCTATTCTCATGAAACGTCGTTGCCCGAACGCTCCCGCTTCATTTGAACTCCCCTCACCCCAACCGCTCTGACTGATCGCCACGGAAGGCACGCACGCGGAATACCCGCAAAGTCACTCCCCCTCTTATGAACCCACCGCCACCAACCCCACCCCTTGCTCCCGCCGCCTCGCCGCTCACGCGCCGCCGTTTCGTCGCGTTACCGCTGCTGCTCGCTGCCCACCGCGCGCTCGCAGCGCCGACGTCGAACTGGCCGTCATTTCGCGGCCCGTTGGCGAGCGGTGTCGGCGATTCGGCGCCGCTGCCCGTCGAGTGGAAAGTGAAGTGGAAAACGCCGCTCGCGGGCCTCGGGCATTCGAGCCCGGTGATCTGGGGCGACCGCATTTTTGTCGCCACGGCCGTCACGCCCGGCGGTAAAGCGCCCATCAAGCTCGGCCTCTACGGCGATCGCACCGCGGCGGACGAGACCACCGAGCAGGCGTGGAAAATCCTTTGTTTCGACAAGCGCACCGGCAAGGCGCTCTGGGAGCAGACCGCGCACCAGGCCGTGCCGCGCACGCAGCGTCACCTGAAGGCCACGCAGGCCAACACCACGATCTCGACCGATGGCAAGGTGCTCGTCGCGTGCTTTGGGTCCGAGGGGTTGCATTGTTTCAGCCTCGATGGGGAGCGCCGCTGGAAGAAGGACCTCGGTGTCGTCAACGTGAGCAAATACGGCGTAGGTTGGGGCTACGCGAGTTCGCCGACGTTGCACGGCGATCGCATCATCCTCCAGTGCGACGCGCCCGATAATCCCTACCTCGCAGCATTCCGCCTATCCGATGGTGAGGAGCTTTGGCGCACGCCGCGCAAGGGTCTGTGCGAGCGTTGCTGGGCCACACCGTATGTCCACAGCGAGGGCGGGCGCACCCAGGTCGTCGCCAACGGCTGGCCTTGGGTGGCGGGCTACGATTTTCAGACGGGCGCGGAACTTTGGCGCCTGAAGACCGGCGGCGACAACCCAATCCCCACGCCGTTTTCCGCTCACGGTTTGATCTATGTGTCGAACGGCCACGGTGGCTCGGCGCCAGTGTGGGCGATCCGCCCGACCGCGTCCGGCGACATCACGCCCGCGACCGGCGAAAGCGCGAACCAGTTCATTGCGTGGTCGGATCAAAAGAGCGGAATCTACATCCAGACACCGCTCGTCTACAAAGACCTGCTCTACTGCGGGTCGAACGCCGGCATCCTGAAGTGCTACGACGCCCGCAACGGGAAGGTGCACTACCAGGAGCGCGTGGTGCCCGCCGCCGCCGGATTCTCCGCGTCGCCAGTGGCAGGAGACGGCAAAATTTACTGCACCAGCGAGGAGGGCGACGTGCACGTCGTCGCCGCCGGTCCGGAGTATCGGAAGCTCGCGATCAACCGCCTGCAGGAACCGGTGATGGCGACGCCCGCCATCTCGGACGGACAGCTCTTTTTCCGCACACTCCATTCATTGGTCGCCGTTGGCTAAAGCCGCGGCCGCCTCGGCGCAGCCCACCCCGAAAACTATGCACACTCATCAACATTTTCTCGCGGCGACTCTTGCCGTCTTCGTGGGCGGCGTGGCCCCGGCCCACGCCCAATCCACCGCCTCGGCCACGCCCGCGGCCGGTCAATCCGCGGTCGCCCTCGAGAAATTTGAGATCAAGGGCGATCGCTTCGAAACCCGTAACGTCGATCAGCCCCGCTCGGAAAACGACATCACTCCCTACGTGGTCGTCGACCGCGAACTCATCGACCGCAGCGGCGCGATATCGATGCAGGACTTCATCACCCAGCTCCCGCAGAACACCGCCAACGCCGTCTCACCGAGTGGCATCGGCAACACCAACGCAAACGTGAGCGTGATCAATTCCCGCGGTCTCGGTGCCGCTGATACGCTCGTCCTCGTCAACGGCCGGCGCCTGCCCAGCGGGTCGGCCTCGTCCACCGCGTCCGGCCAGGCCGACCTCAACACCATCCCGCTCGCGGCCGTCGAACGCATCGAGTTCCTGCCCAGCTCCGCGGGTGCGATCTACGGCGCCAACGCCACCGGCGGCGTCGTGAATATCATCCTTCGCAGCGATTACCGCGGCTTCGAAGTGTCCACCACCTATGGCAATCGCACGAGCTCAGGCGACGCCGCCCGGGTGGGGCTTTCGCTCGCAGGCGGCGTGGTGTTTAACCAAGGCCGGACCCAGTTGATGATGTCGGCGAATTATTCGCACAACAACGGCATGTCCAACAACGAGGGCGGATTTTACGCCCGCATGCGGACGCGCGTGCTGGAGCGCAATCCCGCGCTCTTCACCGGGCTGGCGTTTCCGGCCATCGGCTCGAACCTCAATATCCAGCGCGCAACGGGCGCCACCACGAACCTCCCGATCATCAACGTGCCCTATGCGTCCGTCCCGCGCACGTCGAACGGTCTCCTGGCGGCCGCGCAGCTCATTCCCTCGCTCGACAACAACGCCACGGAAGGCTGGGGCGCCCGCGGAGGCGGCGGCCAGAACTGGACGCGGCAGGAGCAGGGTATCCGCGCCCTCATGACCGAGTTGACGCACCGCTTCACGAAGGAGACCGAGGGAACGCTTCAGGTGAACCTGGCCGAAAACACGGCGTTCGTCTTCGACGGAGAGTTTCTCCAGTCTTCGGTGCCAGCCGCCAACCCCTACAATCCGTTCGGCACTGCGGCGCTCGGCGCCGCCGGTGTGCCGGTGCTGATCACGACGCGCCTGCACGACACCGCCAACACCCCGCGCAACACCAAGACCCAAACCTGGAATGTGCTGACTTCGTTGAAGGGCCGGCTCCCCGGCGACTGGCACTGGAACGGCGACGTTTCCTACGGCCACTCCACCCAGAGCCGCCGGTTGGATACGGTCGTGGCGTCACGCGTGACCCAGGCGCTCGCCGGCACGCTGCCGGGATTCGTCGGCAAATTCTACAATCCCTTCATCGGCCCCGCCAGCGGCCTCCGCAACGATCCGGCCATGGTGGCCGAGATCAGCCGCATCAACGTGCAGGGTGCCAGCACCGCCATGTGGTCGAGCGCTCTGCGGGTCGCAGGGCCGATCAAGTTTCTCCCGCTGATCGAGCCGCAGCTCTCGGGCGGCGTCCAGTGGCGCACCGACTCGGCGTTCAACGGCCTCAACGGCGACATCGTCGTCGGCACCAACAGCCCACCCACCGCGACCTCGACTCCCGACATCACGCGCGAAACCTACGCCGCCTATGTCGGCGCGACCGTGCCGCTGATCGACGCGAAACGTCCCAGTCCTTTCGCCAAGCGCCTCGAGCTCACAGGGTCGGTTCGCAACGAGCACCAGTCCGGCGAAGTCGAAGGAGCCACCAGAGCTCGCCGAAAGGGATCCTATGCCAGCACCACCACCGCGACGGGCCTGCGGTTTGAGCCGATCGCCGGCCTGACGTTTCGCGTGAGCTACGGCGAGGGCTTCACCCCGCCGTCGGTGGGCAGCATCGGTGCCGCCCTGCCCGGCGAACTTCCGCTGACCATAACGGACCCGCGTCGCAACCAGTCCTACACCGTCGCCGACACGGTCACTGGCGGCAACCCCGGCCTGGCTCCCGAAACGTCACAGAGCTTCAACTACGGCATCGTGTTCCAGCCGCGCTGGCTCACCGGCTTCCGGATCAGCGCGGATTTTTACCGCATCAAGAAGCAGGACCGCATCGTCAACTTGTCCACGGCGACCCTCCTGGCGAACGAAGCGCTCATGCCCGCCAGCCGGATCACGCGAGCCGCACCGACGGCCGCCGACACGGCCGCCGGCCGTCCCGGCATGATCACCTTCCTCGACCTCACACCCATCAACTCCACCGAGCTGCTGACCGAGGGCATGGACGTGAACGCGAGCTATCGGTTTGTGCTCGGCGAAAACCGTTTCGACGTGAGCGCACTCGGCACCTTTGTGGACAAATACCGAACGCAACTGGCCATCGGCCAACCCTCGCGCGAGGACGTCGGCTGGCCCTACCGGACGGCGAACGCCCCGTTGAAGCGCCGCGGCAATGTGCGCGTATTCTGGAGCCGTCAGGCTTTCACGACGGGGGTCACGTGGCGCTACTTGGACTCCTACCAAATTACCACGTCCCCCGCCGTCGATCTCGTCAGCGGCGGCCGCGTGGACAGTTCCTCGGAGATCGACGTCCAGGCGAGCTACAGTTTTTCGTCCCGCGGACGGTCCGGAGTGTTCCGCTGGCTGGATCGCACCAAGGTCACGATCGGCGCGAGCAACGTGCTCGATCGCGACGTGCCGTTCTACTTCACCGGCATCGCCAACACCGGCATCGCCGGGCTCTACTACAGCCCGCTCAGCGATCCGATCCAGCGCT
>CALRZR010000271.1:0-10327 GCA_943372705.1 Opitutus sp. GAS368
CTCGGCATCGAGTTTGCCGCTCTCCTCGGCCACCGAGATCATTTCGACGATCGCCCCGGGAAACAGCGCACGGTTTTTCGCGAGACTGGTGCCGAGCGGTTTGCCCTCTTTCACGCGGTCAATCGATTCCGACACGGCGTCGACGAGCACTTGGTTACCGATCGAGCGGCGGGCGACGTTGAGGGAGCTGATGAGCGGGACGCCCGCGCCGAGCAGCGTGCCCAACATGCGGGTGAAACGCGCCATCGCGAATTGCGCAAGCAGCGGACCGACGACCGGGGCCTGCAAAATGAAACCCTCCCATGCCCGGCGGCCCTTGGGCGATTTAAACCAGTTTTTCAGAGAGAAAATCGCCACCGCCGCGGCGATCCCGACGAACAGTCCGTAGCTGCGGATCACGTAGCTCGTGTTGATGATCATCTGCGTGAGCAGCGGGAGCTCGGCGTTGAAGCCCGAGAATACCAACTGAAAACGAGGGATGAAAAACACCATCAGGAACACGAGCACGCCCATCGCGAGGAAGAGCAAAATCGCAGGATACATCAGCGCGGCAGTCACCTTCGACTGGATGTCTTTTTCGCGCGCCTGAAAATCCGCGATCTGTGCAAGCACCACGTCGAGAAAGCCGCCGGCCTCACCGGCCTCGACCATCGCCACGTAGACACGGGGAAACGTCTCCGGCGAACGTTCCATCGCCTTCGAGAGCGACATACCGTCGATCACCAAATCGTGAATCTCTTTCCACTTTTGCTTTGCGACGGGCTCCGCGGCCTCGCGGTGCAGAATCACGAGCGCGCGGCTGAACGGCACACCGGCCGCCAGCAAACTCGAGAGCAGGCGAGTGAAGTTCTCCAACATCCGCGGCGTGATCTTCGGCTTCGCCCCGAACGACAGGTTGAAACCGGCCGCGGGCGCGCCGCCGGAAGCGGATTTTTCGCCCGACGTGGGCTTGCCCGGTGCCGCGGCCGACTCGGCGAGCTTGATGGGTTTCAACCCGCGGCTCTCGACTTGGCGCATCGCCTCGTGGCGGTTGCTCGCATCAAGAAATCCTTCGGTGAGCACGCCGTCGGCCTGCAGGGCCTTGTAAGCAAATTGAGGCATCGCGGTGGGCGGGTCAGATCAGCGAACGCGGCAACGTGGGCTGCGCGGTATTGGCCGCGGCGACGCGAACTTCGGGGGCGGCGTGATCGGATTCCATTTCGTGGACCGTGGTGACGCTCAACACTTCCTCGATAGTCGTGATCCCCTCCTCCACCAGACGGCGGCCGTCTTCAGAGAGCGTCTTCATCCCGGCGCGACGCGCGGAATCGCGGATGGCGTCGGTCGAGCTGTTTTTCAGAATCAGCGAACGGATTTCGCTGCTGGAATCCATCCATTCAAAGATCGCGCGCCGGCCGTGGTAGCCGGTGTTGCGGCATTCGCGGCAACCGGCGGCGTGGTAGACCGTGGCGGTGGGTTTGATGCCAAGTTTGGTGCGATAGACCCGCGACTCGGGCGTGGTATCGACCTGTTTGCAGTGCGGGCAAAGCAAACGCACGAGGCGTTGCGCGAGCACGGCTTCAAGGGACGAAGCGACGAGGTAGGGCTCGACACCCATGTCGACGAGACGGGTGAGCGCGCCGGCCGCGTCGTTGGTGTGCAACGTGGAAAACACCAAGTGACCCGTAAGTGAAGCCTGCACGGCGATCTGGGCGGTTTCTTGGTCGCGGATTTCGCCGATGAGCACGACATCGGGGTCGTGACGGAGGATGGAGCGAAGACCGCGGGCAAACGTGAGGCCGGACTTTTCCGAAACCTGAATCTGATTCACGCCCTTCAACTGGTATTCGACCGGGTCTTCGATGGTGATGATCTTGCGCTCCGAGTCGTTGATCTCGTTGAGCGCGGTGTAGAGCGTCGAAGTCTTGCCGGAGCCGGTCGGGCCCGTGACGAGCACGATGCCGTGGGGCAATTCGAGGACGCGCTCCAAGCAGGTGAGTTCGCGTTCGCCCATGCCGAGATCGCGCGCGCCGCGGAGCTTCGAGTTTTGGCGCAAGAGACGCATGACGACGGCCTCGCCGTGGAGCATGGGAATGATCGAAACGCGGATATCGACCTCGGCGTCCTCGATGCGGACCTTGATGCGGCCGTCCTGCGGGAGACGTTTTTCGGCAATGTTGAGATGGCTGAGGATTTTGACGCGCGCCACGATTGCGGGCTGAAAGCGTTTGATCTGCGCGGGCACCGGAACCTCCTGCAAAATGCCATCGATGCGGTAACGGATCCGCAGCTCGTCCTCGAAAGGCTCGAGATGCACGTCGGATGCTCGCAACTCGATCGCGTCCTTCAGCACTTGGTTAACGAAGCGGATGATCGACGCGTCCTCGGCAGCCTCGTCGAGGTTGTTGTCGGTGCCGTTCTCGTCGTCGACGACCTGCAAGCCGGCCTCATCGTCGAGCGTGTCGATCGTGTCGGCACCGACGCCGAGGCGCTTCTTCATTTCCCGCTGAATCACCTCGGTGGGCGCCAGCACCGGACGAAGACGCAGACCCGTGAGGGTTTTCAGACCGTCAAGGCCCTGCGTCGCGAAGAGCCGGCTCGTCGCGATCTCGATCTGGTTGTCCACGCGGCGCAGCGGCAGGAGCTCGTCACGCAGGAGGAGACGCGCGGGAAACAGCGACAGCACCTGCTTGTCGGGCTCGAGTTCATCAAGCGCGGCGTAGCCCACGCCGTATTCCTTCGCGAGCCACCGAAGGACGCGCTCTTCGGTGAGCGCGTCGGCGGATGGGTGCTGCGCAAGATACGCGCGGGCATCGGTGGTCGTGAGCTGTCTCGCCGCAATCATGCGGGCGAGCAGCTCGGGCACAGCGCTACTGGCGCTGCCGGCGGGCGAAGAGTCGGTCAACACGGAGATTTTTGGTCAGGGGAGCAGGCCGAACATCACGGCGATCGCCTCTTGGCGCAGCGAGAGCACGGCGCGCAGGTCTTCCTGCGCCTTGGTGAGCTTGGCTTCGTTCTGCTTGCGCACCTCGCGCAGGCGATCGAGGCGGGACTTGATTTCCGCGTCCGGCATTTTGTCGGTGATCGCGGCGCGGAGAGAATCTTGTTCGGGATTGCCGGAGCCGCGCGTGGGGCGCGGTCCGCCGCCGCCGGGACCACCACCGCCCCCGGGGGGACCACCGCGGCCCATGGGGCCTCCAGGCGCAGCGCTGCGCCGGATTTCGGAAACCTTCATGACGCGCTCGGAAATCAACGCCCACTCGGCATCGTCGGTGACGGCGAACTGCTCGCGCAGCGCGCCGAGCATGCGCTCCTGCATGGCGGCGGGATCAAAGTTGCCGCGACCGCCGTTGTTGCCACCCGTAGCATCACCACCGGGACGACGGCGGCGTTCGCCGTTGGGATCGGACGGCGCGGTATTTTGGGCCCACACGCCGACGGCGAATGCGCCAACGGAAATCATCAATAAACCGGAGCGAAACAGGCGGTGGCAGGGTGCACACACCGCCGAACAAACGGGAGCGGCAATCGGGGTCTTGTTCATAGGGGAACAGCACTGTGCACCCGGCGTGCCACCGCTGTAAACACCTATCCCCTAACGATTTCTCATATTTATAGTGAGCAGACTTTGCGCAACGGCGGGTCGCCATGCGCAGAAATTGCGCACATTTCGGACCGCTCGCGGGGCGCAAAAAAAAATGCGGGCGGTGCGCCCACAATGCGCACCGCCCGCCGATTCTAGCCTTCACACCCCTGACAAATTTTGCGCCTAGGAAACTCCCGCGAGTTGCGCGGTCGCTGCACTTGGGCGACCGACACTGGCCTTCGCCTCTGCGAGCGACTCATAGAACGTCCAGTTACGCGTATCTTCGAAGCCTTTGCACTCCGTGATGATGTGGGCATTGCCGACGAGGCCGAAGTTCATGCCCAAATCGCGGCAGGTTTCCATGCCTTGGAAGAGCACCTTGATCACACCCATGTGGAGCGAACGCAGCTGGTGAATATCGAGGACAACTTTATTGAACCCGGAATCCACGGCTTCGGCAAACTTCGGCTTCATGTAGTTGGCCACTTCGGCGAGCACCGGCGGCGAACAATTTTCCGGCAACCGGATCACGAGACAGTCCTGCTCCATCGCGAAGTAGCGCTGCGAGGTGTCGAGATTCATGGCTTTGGCGATCTTCGTCTCCAGTTCACCGACATCGATTGGCTTGGTGATGATCGCGGTGAACCCGAGCGTCTGGGCCTGCTGCTGGGGTGCCGTTTCCGTTTTCACCACGAGGGCGAAAACGGGGGTATACTTGGTCTTGATATTGGTGCGGATGACCCGGAACAGCGTGAAGGCCGATTCATCGGGCAGCGACAGGCTCACGATCACGACGTCGGGAATATTCCGGGTGCATTGATCGATGGCTTCGCCCTGCGTGCTGACACCGCGAACTTTCCACGGGGTGTGTTTCAACCCTTCCTGGATTTGGGCCACGATGGCAGGCTTGTCCTCGACGACGAGAATATCGGCCGGATCGAAAATGGACTTGGCCTTGCTCGGCGCATCGTTGAGCGGCTTGAGATCGATCACGCGCCCGCATTTCTCGATGAGCACCTCTTCCTTGAACGGTTTTACGAGGTAGTCGCGCACGCCGATCTTGGCGATCTTGAGGACGTTGTCGCGCCCGCCTTCGGCCGTCAGCATGATCACGGGGATGCCTTTGAGGGCGATGTCGGACTTCAACTTGGTGAGCATCTCGACGCCATCCATGACGGGCATGGTCACATCGAGGAGAATCAAGTCGGGAGTTTCCTTCGCGGCGACCGCGAGGCCTTCGACGCCGTTGCCCGCCTCGAGGATCTCGCAGTCAAAGGCCTTGAAGGCCTTCTTAACGATGATGCGGACGGTCTTGGAGTCGTCCACGGTGAGAACTTTGTAGCGCATGGTATTGGAGAGTGAAATGACCGCTTACTCGTCCGACTTCATCAGGATATCCGCGACGACGCGGTGCTCCGCGCAGTCGAAGTAGTAGATGTGGCGGACGGCCGAACTGATCGGCTCGATGGAAAAATTGCTGCCGCGCAGGATCGAAGGGATCGTGAGTTTGCAGGGATAGCCGGCGTCACAGAGGCCGTTCTTGAAACCGCCGACGGTCATGTTGGTGAGCTCGCCGATGGCGTCGTTGATCACTTCATCACCGGCCTCGTCGAGTTCGGCCTCGGACATGCCGAGCAAGTGGCAGGTGCAGATGCGCGCAAACCCGAGGTCGAGGTGCAGGTAGATGAGGCCGTTGATATCACCGATGAAACCCACGGTGCCGACGACCTGGGGACGATGGCCTTCCGGAGAAGGAAGCGGCTCGTCGCCGCGGAGCGGCTCTTGCGCGCTGAACGTCGGCACGCGGCCGAGCATGGTTTTGAAGACATCAGAGACCGCGCGGTTGATGTAATCGCGGATCAGCGTTTCGGTAATTTCAGCGGTGACGGGCATGGTAGGGAAGGAGCTTGCCGAGATGAGTGCTGTAATCGGCCCGTTTCGCGGACGGTTTAACGCTGATATGCGTCCAAAGAGAAAAATCTTTGCCCACGCACACGAAATCCACCCCTGACCGGGGAATTCCCCGGCGGCGCGCCGCAGTCATCGTGCGGCAAAATTCCAGACCGACGTAGCAGGCTAAGCCTCGCCGGATTCCATACCGGCGTCGATGGGATCGCCGGCCTCGCGATACTCCTGAAGCTTGTTGCGCAGGGTGCGGATGCTGATGCCGAGCGCCGTCGCGGCCTGCGTGCGGTTGCCGGCCGTTTGCTTCAGTGCAGCGCGGATCGCATTCTTCTCCAACTCCTCCAGACGAAGCACCTGACCCGCTCCGTCGGTGAGCCCTGAAGTCGCCGCGGTATCCGCCAAGACGGGTTCCTCGACCGCCAACGGTTCATCGCTGATACCGCTATGCGCCCAGGGGTGGGTCGAGCTGGTCTCCGTCGGCTGGAGGTCGCCGGGCAGTCCGAGCACAGCGGCCGTCACCGGTCGACCGGGCTCGGAGAGGATCACCGCGCGCTCGATCGTATTCTGCAGTTCGCGCACATTTCCCGGCCACCGGTAGGCGAGCATCGCGGCACAGGCCGAATCGGAAAACCCGGTGACTTTCACGCCGTGTTTGCGCGTGAAGCGGCGCAGAAAGTGGTCAGCCAGCAGCGGAATATCGTCCACGCGCTCGCGTAACGCCGGCACATGCACGGGGAACACGTTGAGCCGATAATAGAGATCCTGCCGAAATTCGCCCTTCTCAACATGCGCCAACAAATCACGGTTCGACGTGGCGATGATGCGCACATTGACTTTGATCGTGCGACTGCCGCCGACGCGCTCGAACTCCCGCTCTTGCAGGACGCGCAGCAGTTTGGCCTGCAGACCAGGCGGAATTTCGCTCACCTCGTCCAGCAGCAAGGTGCCGTTGTTCGCCAACTCAAAACGGCCCTCGCGCCGCTCCGTCGCGCCGGTAAACGCCCCACGCTCGTGGCCAAAAAATTCGCTCTCGATCAAGTTTTCCGAGATCGCCGCACAGTTCATCTTGATAAACGGCTGCCCACGGCGGGGACTGCGGCGATAGAACTCACGCGAAATCATCTCCTTGCCGGTGCCACTCTCGCCCGTGACAAGCACGGTCGCATCGGTCGGCGCCACCCGCTCGATGAGTTGGCGAAGGCGCGTCATGGCCGGGCTGCGGCCGACCAAAAGGGCATCGTCATCCTCGGGATCGTCGCTCAACAGACGACTTACCCGCAGCAGCTGCCGATAGGTCTGCGCTTTGCGCAGGATCACGTCGATCTGGCTCGGCGAAAACGGCTTCAACACATAGTCGAACGCTCCGGCCCGCATGCAGGCCACCGCCGACTCGATCGAGCCGAAGCCGGTAACCATTACGACGAGCGGGCGCTCCGGCAGCACCGCGACCTGTTCCAGAAACTTGAGCCCGTCACCATCCGGCAAACGCAGGTCGAGCATCATCAGATCGAACGGTTCCCGGGCGAGATGGGCCGATGCCTCCGCGAGCGTGCCGGCACAACTCACCGGCAACTTATGCCTCATAAAAATGGTCGAAAGCAGGTTCCGAATGACCATGTCGTCTTCGACGATGAGGATTTTCTCAAATGACATGGGGCTGTGAAGGATGGGAAGCTGGGCCGAGGGGAGGGCTGAATCAAAAAAGAACGCCCGGGGGCGTGCAAACAAATGTTCAGCGCCACACGCAATCAGAGTCCGTCTCCTCGCGCCAAGCCCGGAAAACCACCGCAAAAAAATTTCGAAGAAACGCTAAAGTGCCGCCAAATTGCGCCGATAATACCGAAGCGATGCGCCTACTTTCATTCCTCTCCGACATCGAACGAGCCGTGCTCGCCGAGTCGCCAGTTGTTGACGGTGGTGCGTGGGAATCGAACCGCATGGTCAATTTCCACCACAACCTCGCCCGCCTGACCCTAAAACCCCGCGATACCGAGGAAGTCCCCTTCCCTGCCGGCGCGATTTTTCTCCAGGCGTATGCATTGGCCGACGGTTCACTCTGTCTAAAGGCCAGTCTCAACTGGGCCGGCAGCGATTCGTTTCCAGTGATGTCGGTATATTCCACGCCGCAGACGAACTGGAAACTCGAAGCGTCCCGCATCGCCTCAACTTGGCTTGAGGGTCCACCCCAAGCCACAGTCACCAGCGCCGCCGCGGAAGAACACTCCTCCTTGGCCGCGTTTGCCAGCTAGGACCTCTGCACTGCGACAAACGGTCGCTCGAAAACAAGAAAGGGCGCTTCAAAAGCGCCCTTTCTTGTTTTCGGCAATCGGCCGATTTGGTCAGCGAGGGAACTACCCGACCGCCGACAAACGCGAAACCGGCAACACCGGCGCGCTGTAAACCGGCACGATTCGGGCGGCCCGGACCTCCGTCGCGCGAATCTGCTGCAGTTCGCTCCGCGCCTGTGCAATCCGCGCAGCCAACCACTCGCCGGAATCTTTTCGCCGTAGCAAAAAGGCCCGAATTCGGGCGAGAAACGGGCCGTCGGCGATCGCCGGGCCGTGGGTGCCGAGGTATTCGACCAACGGTGCCGCGCGCGACTGAATCTCCGCGACCATCTCAAAATCACCCGCGCGCAGCATCATGGCTTCGCGTTCGCCGAGATCCTCGAGCGCGCTCAACAACCGGGCACACGTTTGTGCAGTCGTCTCCATGATCAGGCTACACCGCGAATCCGTTCAATCGAGGCCGAATTATCCTGACCACTGAGCATCTGGGCCCACGCGTCGCGCAACTCGCGGACAAGGCGTTCGACTTCGATCACCGGGGCCTCCTGCTTGCGCAAATTTGCCTCCACCAGACGGCGGATGTGGTAGTCGTAAAGCCGGTGCATCGTGCTCGCAAATTCACCGCCCGCCTCGAGATTCAATCCGCTCTGCAGCTCAGAAAGGATTGCCTGAGCTTTCAACAGATGGGTGTTGATCAACTGGATGCGACGGAAATCCTCCTCGGGTTGGTTGAAGGCCTCACGGGCGAGAGCGAGTGATTTCAGCGCCCCATCGTAAAGCATCAGCACGAGTTGCCCGGGACTGGCCGTGAGAACCGAATTAGCGCGGTAAGTCCGCGCGTAGCCGTTGGTGACCATGTGGGTCTGACTTAGGCTTCGATTTCACTGAGGTCAGGCGCGGCGATGATTTGCGTCGCAACGCTCTTGATCACCTCAAGAGAGGGATAACCCGGGTCGGCCATGAGAGCGCGGGCACGCTCGACCACCTCCGGACGGATGGCCGGCTGGCGCTCGAGAGCTCCTCGCAGAAAGGTGGCGCTATCGGTCGAAATCTTGTCGGGGCGAGCGGTGATCGGACGCGGAGCAGCGGGTCCGACGGCCGACACGAGGTCGGGGCGGGCAGCACGATCTGGAGAGGATGCAGATGAGATCATTGGCTATGTTGGCTATTTCGAGTTACGAAACGGTCTGCCGCTGATGTTCGGTTACAGGGAACGCCGTTGATGATGAGAAGGTATCGGCCCCAAAGCAGGAGACTTTAGGGTTTACTGGCCGGCTGCGCAGATTTCGCACCGGGGATCGCCGCCGGCAGGATCACCGGAGGCAGCGTGCCAAACATCGCCGTCGCCGCGTAGTCGGCAAAACGGGTCGGCGATTGCAGCACAGCCGGACTGAGGTCCGCCGGCACATCGCCGCGGTCGCCGGTGAGAAAATGGTGGCGCGCAGAGTTCGCCACCGCGGGATTGTCGGCCGAGAAAACGTCGTCAAACGTCCACACGAGGCGCGTCCCGTCGAGCGTCGCGAGTTTGGCCCGCAGGCCGATGGCGAGGGGGCGGTAGGCGCGAAAAGCCGTGAGATCCACAAACAGCACCGCATCCGCCGCGAAATCGCGCTTCAGCGTCACGAGGAAGTCCCGCGGCAACGCGGCCACCGACGAAAACTCGGACGAACGGAACTTTCGCAGGCAATCTTCGCGGGTCAGCTGCACAATTTCGAAGCGGTTCTGGCGCTGCAACGCCGCCGCAAACACCGGATCAAACGCCGCCACCGTTTCCTGGGGCGCCAGGGTGCCGCCGCACACCGGCAGGACCACCACACGGCGCAAACCTCCGAGCGAAGGCTCGCCGATATAGTTTACCGGGCTGTGAAAGGGCCCCATGCGGGCCGGATCGTTGATCGCCGGCGTCGCGCATCCGGCCAAACATGCCAGCAGAGCGGAGAGGAGCGCAGGACGGAGCCGAAGTTGGCGGAGCGACATGGCGGTCATCACGAAGAGTTCTTGAAGAACGTATTGGTCAAATACGAGTTCTGGCTTTGGGCGGAGGACTGCGCGTCAAGCATGCGGATGAACGAGTTCGTCAACTGCTCGCGGGTCGCCTCCAAGCGGGTCTTGAGGACCTCGATCTGGTCGTCCAGCGCGGTGTTGGCATCGCTCAGGTTACTCTGCTGCTTGCGGTCGGCCGAGATAATGGTCGCGAGATAGTCATACATCTTCGGCACAAACCCGGTCGTGGTCCGGAGGAAAAAATCCTCCACATCTTCCGGATGGTCGCCGAGCGCCGTGGCCAACTTGCCGCTGTCCTTGACCACGAGTTTGCCGCTGGCGCTTTCGAAATCGATACCCAGACGTTCCAGGCGCGTGATGGAGCCGGTCACACCGCTCACCTGGTCAAATGCCTTGCGCTGCAACTGGGAGGCCCAGCTTTGGATCTCGCGGTTATCGGCCAGCAGGGCCGCCTCGACCGTCGTGCCCGTGACGGTCACCTTGGAATTCGTCTCGATGAAGTCCTGCACGGCGTTGAATTTTTCGATGAAGCCCTGAATCGCGGTGTTCATCGTGGCGGCGTCAC
>CALRZR010000272.1:0-10327 GCA_943372705.1 Opitutus sp. GAS368
AGCCGCGCCCCACCAGCGCGTCGCTGTAGCGCTTCGCCGCGATCAAACCCTCCACCGCGTAGATCGCCACCCTGCTCCGCCGCGCGTCACCCTCCGGAATCGCATCATAAAGCGTCACCATCGCTTGGTCATCCTTCAGCATACGCGCGATCGCCGACATTTCCTTCAACGGCTCCAGGTCGTCCGCGCTGCCCAGCACACGTTGCCGCGCCTTCTCCATTTTTTCGCGCAACACCGCGAGCGCCGGCGGATGATTTTCACCGAGTTTGATCAGCGCAGCAAGCAACTGCGTCGAATGCACCGGCTCCAGCCCGCCCACCCGCGTCTTGCCCAGCTCCCAACACGCCAGCAACTCACTCAACGCCGCACCCGCCTCCCCGTCGTTCACCGCCGCCACGGCACGTTTTACCCGCGCATCGAAGTCGGCGCGAGTCAGCACGGGCGCCGGCGCCGCCACCGGTCTCGCCCTCGCGGACTGCGCTGTCTCCACGGCGCTCGCCAATGCCGCGTTATCGCCCTCGATCGCTTCAGCCCGCTTGGTTTCGGCCACCAATTTTTTCTCCAAACCCGCGATGCGCGCCCGCGTCTCCTCGCTCCGACCCTGCGCCGCGGCCCGCGTTTCCGCCATTTCCGTCGCGACGCGAAACTCCCGCACACCGAAACCCGCCGCGCCCAACGCGACCAAGCCCAACGCTGCCCACACCAGTTTGCTGCTCTTCATAAAATTCCGCTTCAAGGATTCGGCGCCGCTGCCGTCAGAAGTCCCGGCTGCCCCGCCCGCTCCGCATGTTTCTGAATCAGTGCCCGCGTCGCCTCCGTGCTGTCGTAAACCAACAACCGCTGCGCGAGCGACCGCGCGTTCGCCAATTGCCCCGCCCCAGCCAGCGCCTCGATGCTCCTCGCCGTGCCGCTGATCAGAACCTCGCGCCGGCCCTTTTCAATCTGCTCTGGATTCGGCAGCCCGGCCGCCGGTCGCGTCCGAATCATCGCCTCAAAAAGCGAACTGCTGCTGGCATAGGACCGCCCCTCGAGCGCATCTTTGTAGCGCTGGTTTTGCACCAGGTATTCATAAGAACTCGCCGCCAACATGCGCTTCCTCCGATCGCCGTCAGGCAATTGGTCGTAGAGAGCCATATTCGCCGCTTCGTCCTTCAAATACCGGTTGATCGCCCCAAACTCCTGCGCCGCCGCATAGTCGCTCTCGTCCGCCATCATCCTCCCGCGCGCCTTGTCCCGCCGCTCACGCAGCGCCTCCAACGCCGCCGGATAACGTCCACCCAATGTCGCCAGCGTGCTCACCCCGGAGCTGGTCCGCACCGCGCTCATACTTGAGATCTGCACCATGCCCACGTCGTAGCACCACAACACCTCCTTCAACGCCTCCGCCGGATCGCCGTCCTTCGCCAACTGCTGCGCTCGCCGCCAACGCGCAGTCACCATTCCCGACGTCACTGGCTCCGCCTCCACCGTCGCAACGGCCGTCGCTTTCATCTTTTCCGCCGCCGCCAACAGCCGCGCATTCTCCGTCTCGGCACGTTGCACCCGCGCACGTTCCGCCTGCACGCGCGTCTCCAATTTTTCCAACTTCGCGCTCAGCGCCGCCTGCTCCTGCGTCGCCGTCGCCAACGCCGCCCGCGCCTCCTGCGCGCGGCTTGTGCCCCACCACGCCGCGCCGATTCCCGCGACCGCCACCGCGCCGATCAACCCCACCGTCAATTTTGTCGTGCCCATAAAAATAGCCACACCACCAGCCGCCGCCGTCGCTCCCATCCCAACCGCCCCCGCCAGCGCCCCGCTCGTCACACTCGCCGCCAGCCCGGCCGGCACCGTCGCCGCCGCCTGATTCGCCAGCACGAGCGCCAGCGCCGCTTCGGTCGACGTCACTCCACGTCGCGCCAGCAGCCCCTGCAATTTCTCCACCGCGCGGCTCACGCGTTTCCGTGCCGCGTCCTCGCTCAATTCCAGCCGCCGCCCGATCTCCGCAAACGACTTCTCCTCCAAAAACCGCAACGCCACCGCATCGCGATCGTCCTCGCCCAGCTCCGCCAGCGCCTCGTCGAGCACCGGGCGCAGCTTCTCCCAATCCGCCGACACCCCCGCGTCCGCCTTCCCCGCCCACGATTCGTTCATAAGAGCATTCGCCTCTTCGCGCACCCGCCGCCGCCGCTCGCTGCGCACGACATCCGCCGCAGCGAAACGCGCGCTCCGGTAAAGCCATCCGCTCAACACCGGCCGCCCCGCCAACTCCCCCGCCTTGCTCGCCAGATCCGTGAACACCTTCTGCGTCACATCCTCCGCCAGCTGCGCATCGCCGCCGCACTGCCGCACCGCGACCGAATAGACCAACCCCACGCGCCGCCGCACCAGTTCGGCAAACGCCCCCTCGGAGCGTTCCTCGGCATAGCGGCGGAGCAGTTCGGCATCTTCGATCATAGCGGCAACACCTCCTTAGCAGTCACCGCCCGCCAAACCGGACAAAATAATTTTCCGCCCTTCCGCCGCCACCGCGCACCGCGTAGCCGCGTCGCTTCCGACGCGGTCCCTCCCACCGCCTCCCCTCAACCCGCCCCCGCTCCTCCAGCTCCGCTCACTCGCGCACGAGCGAATTCAAATAGATTTCCAAATTCGTATACCCCGCCGCGCCGGCCGCCCCGACACCCGCCGACGCCACGTTCGCCCCATCCGCCGGATTTTTCGGATCTAGGCCGTGCTCCAACTCCCACGCATCCGGCATCCCGTCGCGGTCCGAGTCCACCGGCGCCGGCCGTGATTTCAACTCCGGCCAGCCGCCCACTTCCGCCTGCGAATCGATCACCCTGCCCTTCCTCGCCCGCACGTTTTCCACGACGCGCACATCCACCGCATCGCGCCGCAACGACGCTCCCGCGCGGGCCAACACGAGTTCCATCGCCACCGTCGCCGACTGCGTCTCCGGCAGCGCCGCCCCCAGCTCCGCCGCCGCGTCCGTGCGCCAGTCCTTCACCGTGCCCGCGTATTTGTAGCCGCTCTTCGGATTGGCCGCGACCAACCATCGCGCGAAATCCAGCGCCGCATAATTGTCCCGCGTGAAATCCTCCCTCCCTTCAAACACGTTACCGCTCATGTGTCCTTTCGCGAGGTCCGGCAGACTCCCCTTCATCGCAATCGGCTGCCGCGTCACATCGGTCATCGGCCCCGGCCGCCACACATTGTTCACGCAGTTGATGAAGTGATCCGCGAAATTCGCCGTCCCGCTCGCGCTCCAGTTGTAGATCACGTTATTCCTAAAATCCACGATCCGCCGCGGCGGCTCCTTCGCACTGCCGAGCGTCGGATGACGATCCCGGCAGGTGGAAATCAAATTGTGATGCAGCGTCACATCGCCGCTCAGATCCCGATACGAGGCCGCCATCGCGTGCGCACCTTTGCCGTGCAGGCTCCGGTTCAACGCCTCGCTGATGATGCACCATTGCAGCGTAAAATTTCCGCCGCGCCGCAGATCGTGCGTCCCGTCGATCGCCCAGCTCAGCGAGCAATGGTCAAAAATCACCCGGTCGATATCGTCCGTCACCACCGTGTCGTCACCGCCCTTCGCGCCCACCGGCTTGTTCTCGTCGCCCAACCGAAACCGCACGTAGCGCACCACCACGTCGTGCGCCTTTTTCATCTGAAACGAATAATCGCGCAGCGTGATCCCATCGCCCGGCGCAGTCTGCCCCGCGATCGTCACAAACGATTTGTCCAGCAGCAGCGCGCTTTTCAGCTGAATCGTTCCCGCCACCTCAAACACGATCGTGCGAGGCCCGTTCGCCGTTTTGATCCCCTCGCGCAACGACCCCGGCCCCGCATCCGCGAGCGTCGTCACGTGATAGACATCTCCCCCGCGCCCTCCGCGCGCCACGCGCCCAAAGCCCTCCGCCCCGGGAAACGCCGGCACCTCCGCCGCAACGACCGACCAACTGCAAAACGCCACGCCACACCAAAAGACACCGATAAATTTCATAGTCGGGAAAGGGGTTAACTCTCCCCCATCACACCACCCCGCCGCCCCCACACGAGCCGATTCTCCTGCCTCCCGCCCTACGACGGCCGCCGTCATCCGTCATCGGCCCTTGGTCCTTGGTCCTTGGTCCTTGATCCTTGGTCCTTGATCCTTGGTCCTTCCGCGGCGCCGCGGCGCCGCGGCTACGCTGCCAGCGCGTGACAGAACCGCTCCAACACCCGGTCCGTGATCGCCGGCATGCGTTGCAGTGCAAAGATCGCGCGCGGCTCCCACAACATCGAGCGCAGCGGCTCCAGCAGGCGCTTCGCCACATCCGGCTCCGCCATGTTTTGCAAAATCGCGAGCGTCTGCCGCGACGCCGGCAGTCCCAGCCACTCCAATACGCCGAAAATCCCGCTCCGCTCGTGGATCGCATTGATCTCCGCCCACGCCGGCCCCCGCGTGCCGCGCAGCGAAACATGCGCCGCCAGATAAGTCGTCAGCGCCGGCGTCTCGCACAACTCCGCCACCAGCCCCGGGCACCGCGCCACCACCTGCAGCGCCTCCATCCGCGCAAACGAAAACCGTTCCAGCAGTTCCCGCTCCACCGTCGGCACGAATTCCAAATACGCCGACCACGCCGCCGCCCCGCAGCTCTGCGCCGCCGAAGCGAGCGTCTCTTCGCCCGGCGACACCACCACCCAGTCTTCGCCAAATAGGCGCTCAAACTGCACTTCGGGCCAAGCCGTGACGCGATACGAAATACCGCCGTGCGACCAAGCCAGCGCCAGCGGCACCAGACATTTTTTCGCACGACGCGAGGAAGAGACCGAGGGAGAACGAGTGGAGGAGAGGATTGAGATCATGCGCCCACTTTACGCCCGAGGGTGGGACATTGGCTGGCCCACCCTAAAAAAACCTGAAACAAATTTTCGCGCACCGCTCATTCCCGTCTCCGTCCCCCTCCCCGTCCCACCGCCTCGCCCGCATCAATCGCACTTTTCGTGAAAACTTTCTTATCACTGCGCGCCCAGTGCTCGGCCCCAGAGTTCACCGCGCCAAACACACAGCCTTGCTCCGTGAACTCTGTGTCTGGGCTCTGTGCCCTCTGTGACTCATGCCGTGTTTTGATTCTGGTGTGAATTTTGCAGGCTAATCTCCCCCTCTTCCGCGCCAAATGCCCACCGCCGGCCCCCAACTCTCCCGCCCGCCCCTCGAGCGCATGATGCGCATCCACGACGAGCTCCGCCGCGGCGCCCTCGTCAACTGCTCGCACTTCGTCCGCGCCCTCGAAGTCTCCCGCAAAACCGTGGTCCGCGACCTCGCTTTCATGCGCGACCGCCTCGAACTCCCCATCGAGTTCGATGCCCAGATTCAGGCCTACCGCTACACCCACCCCGTCAACGCGTTTCCCACCGTCAACGTCACCGAAGGCGAACTCCTCGCCCTCCTCGTCGCGCAACGCGCCCTCCAACAATACCGCGGCACCCCGTTCCACCGCCAACTCGAGGTCGCCTTCGAAAAACTCGCCGGCGGCCTCCGCGATAAAATTTCCTTCTCCCCCACCGACGAACTTCGCGCCGTCTCCTTCAAAAACATCGGCATCGGCAAAACCGACCTCGCCGTCTTCAACACCCTAAGCGCCGCCGTCCTCCGCTCGCAGGAAGTCACCTTCGCCTACCGCAAACCCGGCGACCCGAAAAAATCCGCGCGCCGCGTCCGCCCCTACCACTTGGCCAACCGCGAAAACCTCTGGTATCTCATCGCCTTCGACCTTGAGCGCGCCGCCCTCCGCACCTTCGCCCTCCCGCGCATCGCCGACGTCACAGCCACCAAAATCACCTTCGAACGCCCCGCCGATTTCTCCCCGGAAAAATTCTTCGCCCACGCCCTCGGCGTCATGGGCGGCACCGGCGACTACCGCGTCGTCATCCGCTTCACCGCCGCCGTCGCCGAACGCATCCGCGAACGCGAATGGCACGAAAGTCAGGAGATGCGCGACCTCCCCGGCGGCGCCCTCGAACTCCGCCTCCGCCTCGGCGCCCTCACCGAAGCCGAGCAATGGATCTTGAGCTGGGGCGCCGCCGCCGAAGTCCTCGCCCCCGCCGAACTCCGCGCCAGCATCCAAAAAACCGCCACCACCCTCGCCGCCACTTACGCCAAATAGCCCCGCTCCCTGTAGGAGCCTGCTCGCAGGCGATCCCACACCCGTCCTCCTCCCCTGCTTGTCATTGCGAAAAGCCGCGCCCCGCGCCGCGACGAAGAAATCCATCTCACCTCTCCCCGCCCCCCCCTTCCCGTAGCGGCGAGCGCCAGCAAGCCGACCACGCAATATCCGCCCCTCCAAAAATCCGTGTTCATCCGCGCCATCCGTGGTCAAAAATCCTGCACTACGCCATGCCCCCAACTCCGCCTCGACTTCGTCACCCGCTCGCGACTACTTCGTTCTAGCCTAAAGACAGCCCACCCCCCCTCTGTCGCGATGAACCCCGCCACGAATGCCCGCACGCACAAAATTCTGAGTTTCGACACCCGTTGGATTTGGGACGCATTCGGCGTGATCGGCATTTTCACCGTCCAAGACTATGCGTCCAAGCGTTGGCCTGATGGCACGACGATCGTCGAAATCGTTCTCGCTGTTACCGTCGGCACCGGCCTTCTTTGGATTTTCGTGGTGGCGCCGTTTCTTGAAGGCCTGCGCGAAGGCAAGAAACCCGAACAGGCCTGACCGCCCTACCGAATCGCTTCCCGCGAATTACTCGGCTGCCCCCATTCCCGTAGCGGCGAGCGCCAGCAAGCCGACCACGCAATATCGGCCGTTCCGAAAATCCGTATTCATCCGTGCCATCCGCGGTCAAAATTCTGCCATCCCCTCTGCTGCCGACCACACCCGTCACCCACGTCGCTCCCGTCATCCTCGGCACGTCGACACCACCTACCCCGCCTGATCAGTCCCGCGATTACCCATGAGTATCCTCGATAAAATTTCGCCCAACCACCGTCCTGCGTGGTCCTACGTCGCGACCGTAGTCTACCTCGCGCTCTGCTTTGTTTCCTTCCCCGGCGATTGGCTCCTGAACATCGCCGCTATATTTCTCTTTATCCAATCGCGCTACGAAATCTACCGCCACTGCACCGACGAAACCTTAAAACGAAAATACGCCGCACTCGGCATTGGCTACTTCGTCTTCTTCCCATTCTCGGCGCTCGCTTGGGCCTTCGTCCCATTGTTATCCCTCGAAATTCAGTCCTCTCTCCTCCGCTACCTCTTTCTTCCTTGGCTAACTGGTCTGCTCTACCTCGTGCCCGCAACGCTCTATCTCGTGCATCTTGATCGTCGCTCGGGCCGTCTCCGGCCACCACTGGACTCCCGATAGCCAACTCGTGCTCCCCGCCGTTTTCACCGTCTCTCCATGTTCAACCGCTCGCTCCAGTTTCTCGCGCTCCTTTTTCTCGCCGCCCTCGCCCCGCTCCGCGCCCAGCCCATCACCGCCGCCGCGACGCCCCGCGAGCCCACCCTCGAGCGTCACACCTTCCACGCCGCCGCCCTCGAACAAAATCCCCTCGGCGACCCCGCCGACCAACCCGTCCTCGTCTACCTGCCGCCCTCCTACGCCGCCGAGCCCACGCGCCGTTTCCCCGTCGTCTACCTCCTCCACGGCCTCGGCATGAAACCCGCCGATTGGGAACGCTCCGGCCCCGGCCATCCGCCGCTCAGCGCCGCCATCACCGCCGCGCTCCGCGCCGGCACGCTCCCTTCCGAACTGATCGTCGTCTACGCCAACGGCGCCAACGCCCACGTTGGCTCGCTCTACATGAATTCCTCGATCGCGGGCCGCTGGGAAGACGCACTCGTCCGCGATCTCGTCGCGTGGGTCGACGCCCGTTACCGCACGCTCCCCCAAGCCGCCAGCCGCGGCGTCACTGGTCTCTCCATGGGCGGCTTCGGCGCCCTCCGTTTTGGTTTTCTCCACCCCGATATCTTCGGCGCCGTCTATGCGCTCTCGCCCGCCTTCATCGGTTTCGCCGCCGAGTTCGGCCCGGAAAACCCCACCATGATCGCCGTCCCCGGCGTCACGTCCTACGCCGATCTCCAACGTCACGTAGCCACCACCCGCACGCGCGAAAATTACGCCGGCCTCCTCTATATCTGCGCCGCCGCCCTCTCGCCCAATCCCGCCGCACAACCGCTCCCCATCGACTACCCCTTCGTCACCCGCGACGGCCGCCTCGTCCCGAATCCACCCGTGCACGCCCGCTGGCATGCCGCCATGCCGCTCACGATGCTCGACACCCACCTCGCCAATATCCGCCGCCTCCGCGCCATCGGCTTCGACGTCGGCACGAGCGACCACTTTCGCCACATCCCCGTCACCGTCCGCGCCCTCGACAAAGAACTCACCGCCCGCGGCATCGCCCACACGTTCTCCGAGTTTCCCGGCGGCCACACCGACCGCGCCCAAGAGCGCCTCGTCCGCCACGCCCTCCCTTTCCTCGCGAAAAACCTGCTCTCCGCCCCGGAGAAAAACTAGCCCCGAGGTGGGCGGGCGCGTCCCTGCGCCCGCATTCGCCCGACCTCCACGGTCCGTCATCCTTCAAAACCGCCCACCTACGGCCCCCGCTTCGCCGCCTCCACCTTTCGCGCGGTCGCCTCCGTCCTTGCCCGCAGCGTCTCAATCTCCGCCCGCAACCGCCCGATCGCCGCGCGATCCGCGCGCAGCCGCGCCACTTCTTCCGCCGGCGTCGCCTGCGCCGCGAGCCGACGATTCTCTTCGGTCAGCCGCCGCAACTCGCCGCGCTCCTCCCTCAACAACGCGATTTCTCCCCGCAACACCTCAGTCTCCTGCGCTTGCAGCCACCACGCCGCCCCGGCGAAGACCGCCAGTGCCCCCAGCAAACCTGACAGCCAGCGCATCGCATTCATCGCTCAACCCCCTTTCGTCGGCTCCACCCGTTTTTCCACGGGCGCACCTGTGCCGGGCGCCTTGCCCTCGGCCAGAGTGAATTTGATCGGCACCTGAATCTTCGTGTTCACCGCCCGCCCGCCCTTCAAACCGGCGTCAAATTTCCACTGGCTCACGGCCTCCACCGCCGCCTCCTCCAGCAGACGTCCCGCGTCCGCGATCGGCACTCCGTTCAGCGTCGATCCACCCGCTCCGGCGACCACAAACTCCGACATCTTCACGACCGCGTTTGCCGTTCCATTGCCCGTCGCCCTGACACTGCCGTCATTCTTTGCGACCTCTTTACCTCGCAACTCCGTTTGCACCGCCCGCGCTCCGCGCACCTCGCCATTCGCATCGACGACAAACTCCACCACCACGTCCCCCGTTACGCCCGCCGCACGCAAATCCGCCGGGTATTTCGGCCGCGCCTGAAACTTCGGCTTCGGCGCCTGATCGAGTTGCGCCCGCTCATACACCTGCGCGCTCGCCGCCCGCGCCACCTCCGCCATCCGCACCTTCAGCGCCGCCGCCTCTTCGCTCAACCGCTCGAGCTGCACGCCTTCGCCACGCATTTCCGCCACCTCCGCCGCCGCGCGCTTCAACGCCACATTCTCCGTCCGCGCTGTCGCCATCGCCGCACTCTCCCGCCGCAGCGCCGCGACCTCCTCGCGTAGTTCCGCATTGCTTTGCGCCTGGAGCACCAAGCCCGCCACGCCCGCCGTCGCGAGTGCACCGCTGATCCCGAGTTGTAGTTTGGATATACTCATAAAAGTCGCCCATGCTCCACCCGCCGCCGCGCCAGCCGCCACGGCCCCGCCACCCGCCAGCGCCGCACCGGTCACGCTCGCCGCGAGCCCCGCCGGCGCCGCCACCACGGCATTCGCCCCGAGCGCCACCGACAGCGCCGCCGTCGTCGACGTGACGCCGCGCTTCGCGAGCAGCCCGTGCAATTTATCCAGAGCCCGCTCCACGCGCATCCGCGCCGCATTGTCGCTCAACTGCAACCGCGCCCCCACGTCGGCAAAATCCCGCCCCTCGAAAAACCGCAGCAAGATCGCCTCGCGATCCGCCTCGCCGAGCTCCGCGAGCGTCTCATCGAGCACCGGCCGCACGCGCTCCCAATCCAGTTTCACCGACTCGTCCCGCGTGATTTCATTCATGATGTGTGCCTCCGCTTCGCGCGCCTGCCGCCGCCGTTCGCCGCGCACCAATTTCGCCGCCGCAAAACGTGTGCTCGTAAACAACCACCCCGCCAGCATGGGATGGCGCGCCACCTCGCCCGCCTTGCGCGCGAGATCGGTAAACACGAGCTGCGTCACGTCCTGCGCGAGATGCGCATCGCCGTTCACCTGCCGCAACGCCGCCGAGTGCACGAGCGCCACCTGCCGCCGCACAATCTCCGCAAACGCCGCCTCCGACC
>CALRZR010000273.1:0-10322 GCA_943372705.1 Opitutus sp. GAS368
CAACGCGGCCATCACTGGAGCCACCTCGTCGAACCTCACGCTCGCGAGCGTCACGAATGCCGACGCCGGCAGCTACACCGTGCGCGCCACGAACTCCGGTGGCAGCGTGACGAGCTCCGCGCTCGGCGTGACAATTGGCCAAACCTCCACCGGCGGCCCGGTGTCGTTCGCCACTTCCGGCGGCACCCAGATTGCTGGCAACGTGGACGCTACTACCGGCGTGCTCACCGGTAGTGTCACTGCTTCCGGCGGCGCCGCGACCGCCCCGACCGTCGACGGGATTTCCGCCAAATCCGGTCTGCTCCTCAACCAAGGCACCAGCGCCACGCTGAGCATCACCGCTTCGGGCAATCCCGTGCCGAGCTACCAGTGGTTGAAAAATGGCAACGCAATCACCGGCGCCACCTCGGCCAATTTCAGTCTGACCAATGTGCAGCCGGCCGACGCCGCGACCTACAGTGTGCGCGCCACCAATGCCGGCGGCTCCGTCACGAGCGCCGGTGTGCCGGTTACCGTCGTGAATCTCAGTTCCGGCGCCGGGCCGGTCACGATTGCCGGCGGCAACGGCACGCAGATCGCCGGCACGATCAACGCCAGCGGCGTGCTCTCCGGCAGCTCCACGAGCGGCGGCCCCGATGCCGTTGTCGCACCGCGTATCGCCGGCGTAAACACCAACGCCGACCTCCTCGTCACCACCGGCTCCGCTGCGACACTCACCGCGCTCGCCACCGGCAACCCGACGCCGACGTTCCAGTGGACTCGCAACGGCACGCCGATTTCGGGTGCCACGCTGGCGACCTACACGATTGCCGCGGCTACCGCCGCCGACTCCGGCAGCTATCTCGTTCGCGCAACGAACGCCAGTGGCACCGCGACCAGTTCTTCGATCGGCGTCACCGTCGGCCAGTTTGGCAGCGGCGGCGGCCCGATTTCGTTCGCGACCTCAGGCGGCACGCAGATTGCCGGCAATGTCGACGGCGCCACCGGTGCACTCACCGGCAGTGTCACCGCCACCGGAGGCGCGGTCGCGGTGCCCACCGTGGATGGCATTTCCGCGAAGACCGGCGTTCTCCTGAATCAGGGCGCATCCGCGTCGTTCCGCGTTTCCGCTTCCGGCAACCCCGTGCCGACGTATCAATGGTTGCGCGACGGCGCGGCCATTACTGGCGCGACTTCGTCCACCCTCTCGCTCGTCAACGCCCAGCCGGCCGATGCCGGCTCTTACGCGGTGCGCGCGACCAACGCCGGAGGTTCGGTCACGAGTGCCGGCGTGCCGGTCACGGTGATCAACCTCACCGGCTCATCTGGTCCGGTCACGATCGCGGGCGGTAACGGCACCGTCGTTTCCGGTGCCATCGACTCGTCTGGCGTGCTCACCGGTGGTGTCACCAGCGGCGGCATTAACGCCGCCGTCGCTCCCAAAATCGGCGGCATCAACACCCGCGCCGACTTGCTCGTCGAAACCGGCACGACCGCCACGCTTGCCGCCGTCGTCACCGGCAATCCCGCTCCGGCGCTACAATGGTTTAAGGACGGCGCCGCGCTCAGTGGTGCGACCGGTGCTTCCTACGTCATCACCAACGCCGCTTCGACCCACGCCGGCTCTTACGAACTTCGCGCCACGAACACCGCCGGCACCGTCACCAGCACGAGTCTCGGGGTAACTGTTGCGACGATCACGAGCGGCGGCGGACCGATCGCGTTTTCCACCTCCGGCGGCACCGAGATCGCCGGCAGCGTCGATGGCACCAGTGGCGTGCTCACCGGCAGCGTGACGGTGGCCGGTGGCGCTAACACCGCCCCTGTGATCGACGGCATCACCGCCAAGTCCGGCGTCATGTTGAACATCGGCGCCACCGCCACGCTCACCGTCGCCGCCTCCGGCAATCCCGTGCCAACCTACCAATGGCTCAAGGATGGCGTCGCCATCACCGGCGCGACGAACGCCTCGCTGACCCTCACCAACGCCCAGCCGACCGACGCAGCGACCTACGCCGTGCGCGCGACCAATGCCGCCGGCGTCGTCACCGGCAACGGCATCCCCGTGACCGTGGTGCAACTTCCGAGCGGCACCGGCCCACTAACGATCGCCGGTGGCAACGGCACGCAAGTTTCCGGCACGATCGACGCCAGCGGCGTGCTCACCGGCGGCGTCACCGCCGGCGGCCCCAATGCCATCGTTGCGCCCACCATCGCCGGCGTGAAAACCAGCGCCGATCTGCTCGTCGAAACGGGCACCTCCGCCACGCTCGAAGCCATTGCCACCGGCAGCCCGGCCCCGGCGTATCAGTGGTTCAAGAACGGCACGGCTCTCACCGGCGCCACCCAGTCGCGCTACACGATCGCCGCCGCCGCCGGCGCCGGTGCCGGCAGCTACACCGTGACCGCGACCAATTCTGCCGGCGGCGTCACCAGCGCCTCGCTTGGCGTCACCGTGGCCCGCATCACTACCGGCGGCGGCCCCGTCAGCTTCGCCACCTCCGGCGGCACGCAAATCGCGGGTGACGTCGACGCGACCAGCGGCGTGCTTACGGGCAGTGTCACCGCCACCGGCGGCACCGCTGCGGCACCGGTCGTGAATGGCATCACGGCGAAATCCGGCGTCATGCTGAACCAAGGTTCCGCTGTCACCTTCAGCGTCACCGCTTCCGGTAATCCCGTGCCGGCGTATCAATGGTTGAAAGATGGTGTCGCCGTGGCCGGCGCCACCCGCGCGACGTTCAGTCTCACCAATGTGCAGCCCGCCGATGCAGGCACCTACGCCGTGCGGGCCTCCAACGCCGGCGGCACCGTTACCGGCGACGGTGTGCCGGTTACCGTGTTCTCACTCGGCAGCTCCGGTGGCGTCAGCATTTCTGGCGGCAACGGCACGCAGGTCACTGGCACCGTCGATTCCAATGGTCTCCTCTCGGGCGGCGTCACGGCTGGCGGCCCCTCGGCGGTTGTGTCGCCCCGTATCGCGGGTGTGAGCAGTTCGGGTGTGGCCGTGGTCAGTGCCACCCAGAAGCTGACTCTCTCCGCGGTGGCTACCGGTAGCCCTGCTCCGTCGTATCAGTGGTATCGCGACGGCACTCTGTTGGCTGGGAAAACCACGTCCTCCATCACGCTGAATGCCGTCACCTTGGCCGATGCCGGCGCCTACGCGGTCGTCGCGACCAATGCGAGTGGCCAGGCCGGCAGCAGCACGCTCCGCGTCCAAGTTGTCGGCGCCGCTGCGCCGCTGGCACCGCGCGTTGTTTCCCTCGGCGCGACGCCGTCCAGCCTGCTCCTCGACCGCGGCACGGGCGTGGTGCTCACGGCGACTGCGTCCGCGAATCCGCTGCCGACCTATCAATGGTTGAAGGATGGTATCGTCATTCCCGGCCAAACCGGTGGCACGTTGCCGATCTCCAGCGCGCAATCCTCCGATGCGGGACGCTATTCTGTGCGGGTCGCCAACACGCTGGGTTCGACTGTGAGCGAACCGGTTGCCCTGAGTGTCGCGCTCCTTTCCACGGCCGGCGCGATCGAAATCGCCGCAGATTCTGGCACGGTGATCAAAGGCACGGTGGACGGTGCTTCCGGGGCGCTCACCGGCAGTGTCACCAGCGGCGGCGTCACCCAAGTCTCCGCGCCGCGCATCGTCGGAGTCAGCAGTAATCCCGGCAGCCTCGCGGCGCCGATCGGGTCCGGAGCGACGTTGTCGGTGACCGCTTCGGGCCAGCCGCTTCCGACCATCCAGTGGTCCAAAGACGGGGTGATTCTCCCCGGTCGGACCGGCTCGAGTCTCACGCTCATCAACCTCCAGCCGTCCGATGCAGGCAACTATTCCGCGCGAATCGCCAACAGCGGCGGCGCCGTGACGACGGGAAATATCGAAGTGACGGTTTACGGAAACACGATCGATGGGCAGCTTAGCGTCACCACAAACAGCGGCGTGCGCGTGGTCGGCACAATTGATCCGACCACCGGACGTTTCACCGGAACCACGGGCAGCGGCCCAACGACACCCACTACTCCCACCCCTCCGACAACGCCGACCACGCCCACGACGCCGGCGATCACGTCGCAACTTTCCAATCTCTCCGCCCGGGCCACCGTGCGTAGCGGCGAAACGGTTACGGCCGGATTTGTGGTCTCCGGCGCCGATTCGCGGCAACTGCTCGTGCGCGCGGTGGGCCCCGGTTTGGCGCAGTTTGGCGTCGCCGATCTGCTCGCACGGCCGCAGTTGCGCATTCTGCGTGGCAGCGAGGTCGTCGCCGCCAACGCGGGCCTCGCCCAAGCCTCGAATCTCCCGGCGATCCTCATCGCGACACGCGACCTCGGGGCGTTTGCCCTCGATTCGGCCGGCGCTGATGCCGTGGTGCTCGCCACTTTGCCCGCCGGCGCATATTCGGCGGAAGTCACCGGATTGTCCGGCGCCGGCGGTCAGGTGTTACTCGAACTCTATGATGCCGAGCCCGCGCGTTTGCCCGCCACGCGCCTCGCGAATTTCTCCAGCCGCTTGAATTTGGCGGCGGGCGAGACGCTGTCCTTCGGCGCATCGATTGCGGGCACGGCACCCAAGCGTGTGCTGATCCGCGCCATCGGGCCCACCTTGTCGGCTGCGTTCGGCGTGACGCCGGCCGTGACGGCGCCCACCTTGCGCGTGCTGCAAGGCTCGGCGGTGATCGCCCAGAATACCGGTTGGGGCGTCGTTCCTGTGGATGCCTCGGCAATCGCCACGGCCGCTTCGTCGGTCGGGGCCTTTGCCTTGAGTCCCACGTCGGCCGACTCGGCGTTGATCGCCACACTCACGCCGGGCAGTTATTCGATCCAGGTGAGCGATGCCACCGCCGGCGCGGGCAGCGTGCTCGTGGAAGTTTACGAGTTGCCGTGAGTAGCCGCGTAGCCCGGGGCGGGGCGGCCGCGCGCTGAGTTTTGCCTTTTATCCGTGTCCATCCGCGGTCATCCGTGGTGGACTCTTTTTCCATGAGCTCATCCCGCAAACCCGTCCTCCTCGTCATCCGTGATGGCTGGGGCAAGAATCCTGACGCCGCGCAAAACGCGACCAATGCCGTCTACCTGGCGAAGAAGGCCTGTGACGACGCACTGCACGCGCGCTATCCGCACGCGTTGGTATCGGCGAGCGGCCTCGATGTCGGTCTGCCCGACGGGCAGATGGGCAACTCGGAAGTCGGTCACGAGAACATCGGCGCCGGCCGTATCGTCGACCAGGAACTTGTGCGGTTGAACAAACTTTTTTCGGAGAAACAACTCGCGGGTAATCCCGTGTGGAAGGCGGCGGTCGCGCGTGTGAAGGCGTCGCCGACTGCGAAGTTGCACCTGATGGGCATCGTGTCCGACGGCGGTGTGCACGGCATGTTGGAACATTTGTATGGCATCTTGCGGCAGGCGAAAGAAGACGGCCTCGGGAAAGACCGGGTGTTTATCCACGGTTTCACGGACGGTCGTGACACGCCGCCCTCGGGCGGACTCGGCTACATCAAACAGGTGGAGGCCCAGTGCGCGGAGATCGGCGTGGGGACCATCGCTTCGGTGTGCGGACGTTTTTGGGCGATGGACCGCGACAACCGCTGGGAGCGCGTGAAGAAAGCTTACGACATGCTCACCGGGCGCGCCGCGATGGCGACTGCGTCCAGTGCGACAGAGGCGGTGAGCCACTACTATGCGAATCCGCTGAGTGAGACGCAGAAGGGCGACGAATTCGTGCCGGCGACGTGGATCGTGGGAGCGGACGGCAAGCCGCTCGCGACCTTCGCGAATGGCGACGCGGTTCTCTTCTACAATTACCGGGGCGACCGGCCGCGTGAAATCACGAAGGCGTTTGTGATCGATGGCTTCAAGGAATTCGACCGCGGCGCGAAGCTCGATCTCTACTATGCGACGATGACGGAGTATGAGGCCGGCCTGCCGGTGAACGTGGTCTCGGGCAAACCCGAGGCGTTGAAAAACATCCTCGGCAAAGTCGTGAGCGATGCGGGCATCGGGCAGTTCCGCTGCGCGGAGACGGAGAAAAATCCGCATGTGACGTTCTTCTTTAACAATTACCGCAAGGACCCGTTTCCCGGCGAAGAACGGGCGTGTCCGGCGAGTCCGAAGGTCCCGACTTACGATATGCAGCCCGAGATGTCGGCGGCCGAAGTGACCGTGGCGGCGAAGGCGGCGATTCTGTCGGGGAAGTTTGGCCTCGTCATCGTAAACTACGCGAATCCCGACATGGTGGGGCATACGGGTTCGCTGCCGGCGACGGTGAAGGCCGTCGAAGCGACGGACCGCGGCGTGGGCGAGTTGCTCGCGGCAATCGAGACGATGGGAGGGCGCGCCGTGATCTGCGCCGATCACGGCAATGCCGAACAAATGTGGGATTTGACCACGAACAGCCCGCATACCGCGCACACGCTGAACCTCGTCGAGGTGTTCGTCGTGGGTGACGGCTACGTCGTCGGTAATACCAAGATGCGCACCGGCGGCCGTCTCGCGGACATTGCTCCGACCGTCTTGGACCTGATGGGCCTGCCGAAACCGGTGGAGATGACCGGTGCGAGTTTGATCGTTGGCTGATCACGCCGATTCGAGGGCGGCATCGCCCAGTCCGCAATGTGCGGAATAACTTAGCGAAAATCTCGGCCGGTCCCCGATTTGGACCGGCCGACTATGATCGAGAATCTCATTGCGCTCCCCGGGGGCGGGCCTCTGTGCTGTCGGGCTGTATTTTTTCCATGCATCGCTCCCATCACTGTGCCCAGCTCACTCCGGCCGATCTCGGCGCGAACGTCTCGCTCCTCGGCTGGGTCGACACCATCCGCGACCAAGGCGGCATCATCTTCGTTGATTTGCGTGATCGCAAAGGCATCACGCAGATTCAGCTCGAGCCCCGCGACAATGCGCAGCTCGGCGAGCAACTGAAGCACCTGAAGCCGGAGTCGGTCATCGGCATCGTGGGCAAGGTCGTGCGTCGCCCGGCCGGCACCGAAAATAAGAATCTGCCGACCGGCGAGGTCGAGGTCGTCGCGTCTGAACTGGAGATTCACAATATTTCCGACACGCCGCCGTTCCCGCTCGACGATGTCGGCGGCGACAAAGTGAACGAGGATTTGCGCCTCACCTACCGCTATCTCGATCTGCGCCGGCCGAAGATGCGGAAGAATCTGCAGGTGCGCCACAAGGCGGCGAAGTCCATTCGTGACTATTTCGACTCCCAGGAGTTTATCGAGGTGGAGACGCCGGCGTTGTTCAAGAGCACGCCCGAAGGCGCGCGCGAGTATCTCGTGCCGTCGCGAATTCACGCGGGCCAGTTCTACGCACTCTCGCAGTCGCCGCAGCAGTTCAAACAGATCCTGATGGTGGCGGGCGTGGAAAAGTATTTCCAGATCGCGCGTTGTTTCCGCGACGAAGATTTGCGGGCGGACCGCCAGATGGAGTTCACGCAGGTGGACGTCGAGGCCTCATTCGTGACGCGCGAGGACATTTACGCGCTGTTCGAAGGCATGTTGAAGAAGCTTTGGAAAGACGTGCTCGGCACGGACATCCCCACGCCGTTCCCGCGCATGCCGTTTCATGACGCGATGAACCGTTACGGTGTCGACAAACCCGACGTGCGGTTCGCGCTCGAGCTCGTGGATTTCTCGGAAACGTTCCGGAATTCTTCCTTCAAGGTGTTTCAATCGACGGTCGCCAACGGCGGCGTGATCAAGGCGATCAACGCCAAGGGCCTCGCCGATCTCACACAGGGCGAGCTCAAGAATCTCGAAGACATCGCAAAATCGCTCGGTGCGAAAGGCCTGGCCTTCATCAAAATCGAAGGTGGCGAGTGGAAATCGCCGATCGTGAAATTCTTCTCCGACGCCGAGAAAGCCGAACTGACGGCGAAGCTCGGGATAGGGGAAGGGGACATCGTCTTTTTCGCGGCCGCGCCGTGGGAGAAGGCCTGCGCAATCCTTGGTCGCCTGCGGCTCGAGGCGGCGCAGTTGCTCGTGAAACGCGGCAAGATGACGATCCGGCACGACGATTGGCAATTTTTGTGGGTGATCGACTTCCCGTTGATGACTCACGACGAAGCTGAAAACCGCTACGTCGCCACGCACCATCCGTTCACCGCTCCCGTTGCGGAGGATGCCCAGTATCTCGATACCGATCCCAAGAAGGTCCGCGGCCAGCACTACGATGTCGTCCTTAACGGGATGGAACTCGGTGGCGGCTCGATCCGTATTCATCAGCCCGCTTTACAGAAGAAGGTGTTCGAAGACGTGCTCAAGATTCCGGCCGATGTCGTTGAGAGCCGTTTCGGCTACATGCTGAAAGCCTTTACGTATGGTGCGCCTCCGCATGGCGGCATCGCGTTCGGGCTCGACCGCATGTGTGCGCTGCTTTGCGGCACCACGAGCATTCGCGACGTGATCGCCTTTCCGAAGACCCAAAAAGGTCAGGACCTCATGGCCCAAAGTCCGACACCCGTCACGGCGAAGCAGCTCAAAGAGCTGCACATCGGCACGGTGATGCCGGAGTAACGGGCGAGTGCCAAAGTGAGCCGCGTTTGCGGAGCACTTTGGCTTTTTCGAGGGAGAATCTGCGACCGGAGCTTGGCATAGGCTCTGCTAAACTGATGCGGGCAAACGCAATCGTGCGTGTTGTTCGCCGCAGAACGTCTCCTTCTCTCCGCTCGCGGGCGCTTGAACATTGCTTGCGCCTGTCGGCGGGAAATCTAAAACAAGTATATTCTCAACCCACGTAATTGTATGAAACTCATCATCGCCATCATCAAGCCGTTCAAGTTGGAGGAAGTGAAGGAGGCGCTGGCCGAGGCCGGCATCGAGGGTATGACCGTGACCGAAGTGAAAGGCTTCGGCCGGCAGAAGGGGCACACCGAGATCTACCGCGGTAGCGAGTATACCGTCGATTTCCTGCCGAAGGTGAAAATCGAAGTCGCCGTGAGCGACGAGACTGCGGCCAAAGCTGTGGAGACCATCGTCAAAGCGTCCAAAACCGGCAAAATCGGTGACGGCAAGGTCTTCGTCCTGCCACTGGAAGAAGTTGTGCGCATCCGCACCGACGAGCGCGGCGAGTCGGCGGTTTGATCGCTCCGAAGTTTCCTTGTTTGTTTGGCCGGACCTTCGTGTCCGGCTTTTTTGTGCGAGGAGGGCAGTGGCCTCGAAATGTCATAAACATTGATAGTTCGGCTCATCAAAAGCGTGACGTGCATGAAAAATAATATTCGTGTGGTTCACCCCTATGCTTTCTGTGCGGACTCTTTCATGGCGGCTCTCGATCGCTCTGCTCCTGGTTTTTCTCTCGCTTGCCGATGGGCGTTGCGAATCTACACCGGCCCCCACGCCCCCCGTGGCGACGGTCGAGCAACGGTTGGCCAGCCTAGAGGCCTATTTTGCCAATGCCGATCCCGGCGCCAGCCTTAAGAATGCCCGCGGGGAAATTCCGGTCGGTCTGACCACGCCCACCAGTGCCGTCGCCGGACCCGGCCACAATGCGTGGATGATGGCGAGCGCCGCGCTCGTTCTATTCATGACCCTGCCGGGACTGGGCCTTTTTTATGGCGGACTCGTCCGGGCGAAAAATGTGCTTTCGATCATGGCTTGGTGCCTGGGAATCACGAGCGTGGTTACGGTGTTGTGGTGGGCAGTGGGATACAGCTTGGTTTTTGGGCGCAACTTCGACAGCCCGTTTCTCGGCGGATCGGAGCATTTCTTCCTCCGCGGTGTCGGGGGCGCCCCAAATACCGCCTATTCGTATTGGGTGTCCCATAACGTCTTCGCGATGTTCCAGCTGATGTTCGCGATCATCACGCCGGCAGTTGTCGTCGGGGCCGTCGTGGAGAGAATGAAGTTTTCGGCCGTGCTGGTTTTTACGGTGTGCTGGACGCTGCTGATCTATTGCCCGCTTGCACATATGGTATGGGGTGCGAACGGCTGGATGAATGGTTTGGCCAATGCGGGCGCCAAGATTACCGCGATCGATTTTGCCGGCGGCTTGGTTGTCGAAATGGCGTCGGGATGGTCGGCCCTTGCGTTGTGCATCGTCCTCGGCCCGCGGCTTGGTTTTGGCAAGACCCCCATGCCACCGCACAGCCTCGTGCTCTGTATGGCGGGGACCGGACTGCTGTGGTTCGGCTGGTATGGTTTCAACGCGGGTTCGGCCGTGGCGGCGGACGGAGTCGCTGGCAATGCGTTCATGGCCACCACGCTCGCGGCGGCGGTCGCGGCGGGCACCTGGGCGTTGTTGGAATACTGGTGGCGCGCCAAGGCGAGTGTCTTGGGTTTCTGCTCCGGTGAGGTGGCCGGATTAGTCGCGAGTACGCCAGCCTGCGGATTTGTCGATGCGTCCGGGGC
>CALRZR010000274.1:0-10312 GCA_943372705.1 Opitutus sp. GAS368
CAGGCGATCGACGAGGGGGAGTGCCGGATCGGCGATCGCGGCGAGCAAGTCAGCCTCGGTCGGTGACGTTGTCGGCGGCGGGAGCACCTCGACGGTGCGCCACGCGACATGGTTGAGCGGCCGAGGCACGAGAGTGGCCTCGGCGGCCAGCAGGCCGTCGTGGATACGGTCGGTGAGGGCGATGCGGGCGACGGGAGAGCCGTCGTTATATTTGCCGGCGGAGATGTTGCCCGCGCAGCCGGTGAAATAGAGATGTGTGCAACCGGGGTCTTCGGCCTGCCGGCGCCGGCGGGCGAGGCCGCAGAAATCGGCGGTGACGCGGCCGTCGCGGTAGAAACTCATCGGATGGGTCGCGTAGTAATGGCACGCGACGAGGCGGCGGCCGTCGGTGCCGTAGAACGCAACGGTTTGGAGAGTGGGATCGATGAGGCCCTCGGGCAGGGCGAGCAGCGCGGGATCGGTGCAGGCGCTGGCGCGCATCGCGGTGACGCGTCCGGCCTCGTCGCGGGCGACGCGGCGGTTTGAGGCGACCGCGGAAACGGGGGCGCTGCCGTGGGCGACGTGAGTGATACGTTTCGGAGCGCGGAGGGCGGATTGGACCGCAGCGGTCGCGCGGTCGAGGCACGTGGCGAAGAACTTTTCGTCGTAGATGGGGGGAAGATCAGGGTGGGCGGCTGCGGCGGCGCGGGCATCGGGGCAGACGAACGGAGTGTTGTGCTGATGCACGCAGTGGACGGCGACGCGGTCGGGCGTGGTGCCGGCGGCGGCGGCGAGCGTGGTTCGCCAGACGACGTGGGCTTCGTTCATCAGTGCGCCCCAATCAAGGACGCACACCACGAGCGGTGGACCGGAGCCGAGGAGGACATAACCGATGGCCTCCAGCGGATCGTCGATCGCGTGGGCAGGAGGAATCCAGCCGCCGAGCAGCGAGTGGCCGAGGGGTGGGGTGACGTCGAAGCGGAACGGTGCGAGGGAAAATTCGGGCGCCGGAGACGACAGGGACACGGGAACGGAGGCGCGGGCGCTCGCGGCTTAGGCGCGTGCGAGTTCGCCGGAACGTTTCTGGATCGAGGCGATGGTGGCGGCGATGCGCTCGATGTCGGAGCGACTGCCGAGAAGTTTGGCCTGGCCGAACCACACGGCTTCTTCGACGACGCGGTCGTTGACGGGGCACTGGCTGCGTTCGAGCCACGCGGCCATTTTGTCTTTGCCGTAGAGGCGCTGGTAGTGGGGGTTGGCGGCGAGCGCTTTGACGTGTGGCGTGGTGTTCAGGCTCGTGTAGCCGCTGCTGGCGGCGACGCCTTCTTTTGCGAGAGCGGCGATAAATTTGGCGCGGGTGAGGCCGGAGAATTTCGCCGCGTCGTAGCGGAACATGTAGAGATGCCAGGCGCTGCGGGTCGTGCCGGCGGGCAGGGCGGCGGGGGTGGTGCCGGGAATCGCGGAGAGGAGTTGGCTGAGGTAGGCGGCGTTGGCGTCGCGTGTTTTGGCCTGTGCCTCGAAGCGCGTGAGCTGGGCGAGGAGAAGCGCGGCCTGAAACTCGGTGAGGCGATAGTTGGCGCCGCGGCCGGAGGCGGGGCTTTTTTTCGCGCCGCCGGGAGTGTGGAAATCGTAGCAGAGATTGGCGAACGCCTCGTCGTTGGTGAGAATCGCCCCGCCTTCACCGGAGGTGAGATTCTTGCTGGCTTGGAAGCTGAAGCAGCCGCCGAGGCCGAGGGTGCCGACGGGTTGGCCGCGCCACTCGGCGAGCGGGGCCTGGCAGGCGTCTTCGAGGAGGGTGATGCCGCGTGATTTGGCGAGTTCGGCAATGGCGGTGAGATCGCACGGCGTGCCGGCGATGTGCACGGGCAGGAGGAGCTTCGTCGCGGGCGTAATCGCGGCGGCCATCTTGGCGGGATCGATTTGGAACGACGCGGCGTCGCTGTCGGCAAAGACCGGCAGCGTGAAGCTGGCGGTGATGGCGTTGAAGGTGGCGACGAACGTGTAAGGAGGCATGATCACCTCGTCACCGGGCCCGATGTTGAGGGCACCGAGGGCGGTGATCAACGCGGTGGTGCCGGACGAAGTGGCGATGCAGTAGCGGGCTTTCATGCGTGCAGCCCAAGCGGCCTCGAACTCTTTGACCCGCGCGGCGCCGCCGGCGGTGCGGCCCCAGCGGCCGCTGCGGAGCACGTCGAGCAGGGCGGACTCGTCGCGTTTATCCCAGAGCGGCCACTCGGAAACGGGTTTGGCAACCGGAGGGGCAACGGGCGAGCTGGCGGACGGATTTTTTTCGGCGGCGGCGGTGCGATTCAGGCCGAGCGCGAGGCCAGCGCCGGCGGCGCCACCAAGGAATTTGCGACGGGAGAGGGGAAGGGGCATGGGAAGAGTTTAGAGATCAAAGCCGGCGGAATGCCAAGTTGTAACCTTGCGGTTACCTGACCGTGAGTATTTGCAAGAGGGCATGAATCTTCCGCCCGTTCCCCGTCGTGAGTTTCTCAAAAATGCCTCGTTGGCTGCGGCCGCGTTGGCGGTGTCCCACGGGACGGGGGCGGAGGCAACGAAGGCCGCAACGGCGGCGCCGGATGGCAAAGCCGGGCCGGGGAAGCTCAGGATCGCGTTTGTGGGCGTCGGCGGGCGTGGCGGTGCTTCGGTGCAGGCGCTCGCGACGGAGCACCACGTGGCGTTTTGCGATGTCGACGAAGCGCGGGCGGCGGGGACGTATAAGAAGTATCCGGACGTGCCGCGCTTTCGCGACTATCGGCAGATGCTCGACAAGGTGAGCAAGGAGATCGATGCGGTCGTGGTAGCGACGCCGGACCACATGCATTTCCCGGTGGCGATGGCGGCGATGCAGTTGGGTAAGCACGTCTTTGTGGAGAAGCCGATGGCGCAGACGATCGACGAGCTGCGGAAAATGGCGGCGCTCGCGAAAGAGAAAAAACTTGCGACGCAGATGGGTATTCAGGGGCACGCGTTCGAGGGCATGCGCATTCTGAAGGAGTGGATCGATGCGGGCGTGCTCGGCGAGGTTCGCGAGATCGCCACGTGGACGGACCGACCGATCTGGCCTCAAGGTGTGAAAGCACCGGATCACAAGAAAGGCGCGCCCGCAGTGCCGGCGACGCTCGATTGGGATCTGTGGTTGGGCGTGGCCAAAGAGCGTGCGTATGATCCAGCGTATTTGCCGTTCAACTGGCGCGGATTTTGGGATTTCGGCACGGGTGCGCTCGGTGACATGGGCTGCCACATGATGGACGGTGCGTATTGGGCGCTCGGGCTGACGCAGCCGACGAGCCTGGAGGCGACCAGTTCGTTTCAAACTGACGTGAGCGCTCCGAAGGCATCTGTCGTAACCTATGAGTTTCCGGCGCGCGGCAAAATGCCGGCGGTAACTTGGAAGTGGTATGACGGCGGGCTGATGCCGCCGCTGCCGGCCGACGTCGACTCGGCGCGCGCGTTGCCGGACAACGGGACGTTGATCATCGGGAGCAAAGCGACGGTGCTGGCGCATCCGAACTACCTGAGCGTGCGGGTGATCCCGGAAGCGCGGATGCAGGAGCTGTTGCCGAAGCTGCCGCCAAAAACGTTGCCGCGTATCGCGGGCGGCCACTGGGCGGAGTGGGTGGAGGCCTGCAAGGGCGGTGCGCCGGCCGGAGCGAACTTCGAGTATTCGGCGCGGCTGACCGAGACGGTGCTGCTCAGTTGCGTGGCGGTGCGGGCGCGGCGGAAAATCCTGTGGGATTCGGCCGCGATGAAAGTGACGAATCTCCCCGAAGCGAACCAATGGGTGTCGAAGCTGTATCGGCCTGGTTTCGGGGTATGAGCGGGCAATTGGCGGAAATGCGTCGCTCCGTGATCGGCGGGAGTGCGTGCTGAAACCAGCCGGATGCTCCTGCGGTATGGTCGGTTAGTTTGGCCCGGCGCATTGGGACTTCCCGCCAGTGTGGGGAATCTGCTCCGGTGCGGAGGCGGGGCACAGCGGTGATCTCGGGCAACGTTGCGCGAATCCCTGAAAGCAGGTTTGGGCTTGCGGAGAAGTCGGGTGAGGAGCACGACGGGCGCACCTCTATGGTGAACTCATTTTGGCGTGCGCGTGGGTTGGTGGCGGTGCTAACGGTCGGATTCTCGGCGGTGCACACGCCAGCGCGACCGATCGAAATTTCCGTTGCGCGGGCGGAGGCAATGTTCGCTGCAATGCCGAAGGAAGACGCCTGGGTGAAAACGCCGGATGCGAGCACGTTGGCTTGGGGTGAATCGCATCTTCTGCACGCGTTGGTGGATCTGTTCGAAGCTACGGGTGATGCAAAGTATCTCGCGGAGGTTGCGCGTCGCGGAGACCGATTGCTCACTCATCGCGACGATCACCGGGGCGTGGTCGACGGTTCCGGGAAAAGTCGGCCCGCGTGGAGCATGGCGAGCAAGTATGTGGTGGCGGAAGGCGCGCTACGGGATGAAGCGGGACGCACGGTGATGAGGTTGCGATCCACTCCGACGGCCTACAACAACCAGACTACCGTCGAGGTATTCGCGGTGTCGGCCGCGAGATTTTCGCTGCGGGTGAGCAATGCGCATTTCCAGAGAGAGGAGACGTTTTCTGAGTTGAGTCTGTCGCCGGCGGAGGAGCGATTTGCGGGGAAGATCGTTAATGCGACGACTCCCACTCACAGCGCAAAAGCGGGAAAATTTTCGCGGGAATCAAATTTGGTGCGCGTAGCGATTACGGAAGGAACGGTTGGAATGCCAGTGATGCAGACGATCCCGCTACGCCCGATTCCCTTGGCTTACATGGGCTATCTCGGCGTGATCTACCACCCGATGCTGCGTTTCGCGGAGATCGCGAAGGCTGATGCACGTTTTGCGGAGTTACGTGGCGCGGCGGAGCGATTTGTGGCGGCGGCGGAGGAGAGTTACGCGGATGCGACGCGTCGACTTTGGCGGGACGGTCCGCAGGCGGGCGAGGGTTACTATCTTTGCTCGGAGCGCGGGGAGTCCTTTCCGTTCGATAACGTGGGCCAACCTTTCAATTATTTGGGGAGACATACGGCGGCGCACTTCGCGCTGTTTCGCCTGACCGGAACAGCGGAGTATCGCGACCGGGCTGAGCGAATGGCGCGGCTGTTCAAGCACCGGCTGAAGCTGGATAAAGCGCGCGAACTCTACACCTGGAACTACTGGTATGAGCCCGTCACGACGACAGGATGGAGCCCGCAAAAAAGCCCGTCAGCCAATGTGCCGAACTACAAAGCGGTCGCGGCGGTGGAGGATATTTCGCACGGTGTGCTCGATCTGGCGCTCGTGCTGAGCGCGCACGAGGCGGGGGTGGTGTTTGACGACGAGGATCTGCGCCGGTTTGCGAACACGGTATTGACGCACGTGCTGACGGCCGATCGGGCCGGAGTTAACCGACGCGTCGATGGCAGCGGCGGAGTTTACGCGGACTATTTCCCGGCGTTGGCGGGTTGGGTGAATTTGGCAGGAGCGAATGCGTCGGTCTATCGAGAGATCCGTCGCACGGTCGAAGCGGCCGGACCGGACAATTTTCAATTGGTGTCGGCGCTGCTAAAGTGGGAGCGCAAACTCGGCGCACTGGCAGTCGATCAAAGTGCGCGGGCCAAGTGATCGCCGGCGACGGAGCGCTCAGGCTTTGATGCCTTTGCGCGCGAGCGCGGGGAGCAGCAGGCGGCGGAGATTTTCGCGAAGAATGAGTTTTTTGTCGGCGACGGAAATATCGGCGCCGAGGACGCGGCCGATTTGGGAAGCGAAGCTACGGCCGGCCACATCGCTGCCGTAAAGGACGCGGTGCGCACCGAGTTCGCGCACAGCCATCTCGACTTCCCCGTAGACGGGATCGCCGCCGCCGAGGTCAGCGTAGACGTCGGGTTGGGCGCGAATCGCACGGATGCCGAGAGCCCAATCGCCGCCGCCGGTGTGTCCGCAGATCAGCGGCACGCGGGGATGGCGGGCGGCGAGTTCGGCGAGCTCCATGGGTGTTGATTCCTCGGGGAGGTTGCCCTTGCCGCGCTGTTTGATCCACGTGTGCTGGAGAATGACGGCCTTGAGTTCGGCGGCGCGTTGCACGATGGCGTCGACCTCGGCGCGGTGAGCGCGCCAGCCCACCCAAAGCTTGATGCCGATCATGGGTCCGTCCGCGACGCAGCGTTCAAGCTCGGCGAGGCTTTCGCGGGGATATTTCGGGTTCAGGTATACGAACCCGAATACGCGGGAACTCCAGTGTCGCAGGATTTCCAGGACGTCGTCGTTGCTTTTGCGAAATTGCTCCGGGGTAGGTTCGTATTGCCACGGAGGGCTCATGCAGATGCAGAGTCGCTCGACGCCGACGCGGTCGGCAATGGTCAGCAGCGCTTCCATGCGTTTTGCGGGAGTAGCGCCGGGCGTCGTGACGTGACTGTGCACATCCCAGATGCCGAGGCGGCGGAGTTCGTCGCCGCTCCAAGCGGAGTTCGCGACGTCGTCGGCGGCTACCGATTCGGTCGCTTCCGAAGACATGCGCCCAGCGAGCGGCAGCGAGGCGGCGAGTGTGCCCGTGCGGAGGAAGGTGCGGCGGTTCATGGCGAGCGGGCGAGGGCGGCAGTGGCGTGTCCCGCACGGATTGCCAGAAGTTGGGCTGGAGTGAGTGCCGATTCCTGCAGCTTCAGGAGGGCTGATTCGAAATAGAAATAAGGCGTGTGCGAACCGAAGCAGAGGCGCAGCGCGGGGTTGGATTTGAGCAGCGCTTCGATGCCGGCCGCGCCCTCGAGCGTGGCGATCTCGACGAAAACGCCGGCGGCGGCGAAGCGTTTGAGGAGGGCGTTGTTGGCGGCGAGAAGGCGCGATGTGGCGTTGAGCAACATGACGCGGGTAGCGGGATTTTTTTCGACGAGCGGGGCGAGCGGCGCGGCATTTACAGGCGCGGCGGTGAAGGCGGGATTCTGCGACCGATCGTCTTCCATCGTGAGCGCGATCTGCACGAGCAGGTGACGTTCGCCGGCAATCGTCAGGAGCCGCGCGAAGCGGGTGTCGTCGAGTGCGTAGCCGTGATAGCCCGGGAGCAGGCGCACGCCGCGCATTCGGTGGACTTCGTGGCAGCGGCGCAGATCGTCCTCCCAATCGGGGAAGGTGGGATTGATGGCGCCGAAGGGCTGCAAAATGCCGTCGCCCTCGCGGGCGCAGGCCTCCGCGAGGCGGGCATTGAGTCCGGCGACATCGGTGTGCAGCGCAGCGTCAAAACTTCCGACCCACGCAGCCGTGACTCCGTGAGAACGAAGTTTGGAGGCGAGGTGCGCGGCCGACTCAACCCACGACCGCCGGGTGGGCCAGTGTCCGAGCGAAACGTTGGTGTCGATCAGTGGCGCGCTGCCGACGGGTGCGCCGGGGGAAATAGCCGGAAGAGCGGCGAGAGCCGCGGTGCGCAGGAGAAACTGGCGGCGTTGCATGGAGCAGGGCCAGTAAGTAACGCGGCAGTTACCGAGGCAAGCACTCTCGTCGAAAGGATGTGGGGCGCAGACGTCGACGTGGGCCGACATTGGGCTTTTGGTGCGCTTCGATTTCGGCACAGTGGGGAAATGATAATGCGTTTTCTGCTGCTGTGGGGTGTTTTGGTGGTGTTGCGAGCGGGAGAACCGGCGAGGGAGTTGCGAGTCGGCGCCGGCCAGGCCGACATTACCCCCGATACGGCGGTGCTCAATTGGGTTACCGGGAAACCTTACGGCGCGGTGCTCGATCCGTTGGCGGTGCACGCGCTGGTGCTCGACGACGGAGTGACCAAGGCGGTTTTGATCCGTTGGGATCTTGTCGATGTCTCGGAGTCGGCGAGGGACGAAGTGCGACGGGTCGTGGGTGCGGCGCTGAAAATGCCGCCGGAGAACATCATGGTTCATGCCAGCCACAATCACTCGGCACCGTGGGCGCCGGTGTGGCGCGCGGGTGCGCGGGGCCGCGAGGCCGACACGTGGTGGGCAATCAGATACATGCCGGCGCAAAACGAGTTTCCTCCGTTCAAGGCGTGGATGCAGCGATTGCTGGACGGCACGGTTAAGGCGGCGCAAGAGGCGGAGGCGACGGCGCGGGTTGCGACGCCGGCGATTGGGCGCATCGCCTTGAGCGAGTATCTCCACAATCGGCGTCCGCGCGCGGCGGCGTGGGGGGTGGTCGATGGACGGAGCGGAGCCGCGCCCGTGCCGTCGAGTCCGGAGTGGAATCCCGAGCTACTTTCAGGCGGAGCGACCTTTGGACCGATGGACCGAACGCTGTCGCTCGTTTCGTTCCGCGACGGGGACGGAAAAACTGTGGCCTCGCTTTTCCACGTGGCCTGTCACGCGGTGTCGGTTTACCCTTCGAATCCGGCGATCTCCGGCGACTGGCCGGGAGCGACTGCACGGGCGATCATGGGGGCGATCGGCGGGGAAGCGCTTTTTCTACAGGGAACCTGTGGCGATATCAATCCGTGGAGACGCGGATCGGCAGCGGTCGCGGAGATGGCTGCGGGGATCGCGAAGAAGGCGAAGATCACAGCGCGCTATAGTGCAAAGCTGGCTGTGGGACCGGTGCGGGTGGTTCGGACTGCCGTCGAGTTGCCGCTTACGTCGGAGGGAAAGAAGCGCATTGGGGGCGACACGGTGACGGCGGAGATTCAGGCGATCGTGTGCGGGCCGTTGGCGTTGGTGGCACTTCCGGGCGAGCCGATGACGGAGTTGGGTGCGGCGATACGTGCGAGTTCGCCGTTTCCGCAAACGCTCGTGATGGGATACTCGAATGGAAACGGCGCTCACTACGTGGGCATGCCCGGTGAAAAAGCGCGGGGTGGCTACGAGGCCGGTGTCGCGGGTGCGGGCACCGACGAGTGTGGAACGATCATGGTGGAGGCCGCGGCGCGTTTGCTGCGCGAAACAGCGGCGCTGCCGGGAATGGTGCCGGCGGCGAAGCGCCAGTAAGTCTGCTGGCAGGTGCGGCCTAAGCGGCGAAATGTTTCGCGACCTTACGGATCGCCGCGCCTACGTCGCGAATGTAGGCCTCATCCATCGACTCGTTGAGCGTGCAATTGACGCCGGTGGTGAGAATAGCCTCGGCTTCGGGGCAGGCGACCTTCGTGTAATCCATCGTGGTTAGGCCAAGCTCTTTGACGGGCCAACGTCCGGCGAAGAAGCTGTGCTGTTGAAAATACGGCAACCGGTAGACGGGCACCGGGATATAGCCGGCCGCACAAATGGCGCCCTCCGCGCGCAGGGCGGCAACAAAGTCGGCGCGGTTGCACCGGAGTTTTTCGAGGCGCAGTCGGAAATAGAAAAACCAGAACGTGCCGCGATCCTCCAAGGGGAGTGCAGGTGGCACGACAGACGGGAGGCCACCGATTTCTTCGATCAGGGTGCGGCCGAGCAGGGCGCGTTGGGTGGCGATTTTTTCGAGGCGTTCCAGTTGCACGGCGGCAAAGGCGGCCTGCAACTCGCTCATGCGGTAGTTCGACGCGAGCACGGCGGTCTTGTCCCACGTGTAGCCGGGAGTCGTGCGCTCGTTGCCCTTGTCGGAAAATTTCAGGAGTGCGGGACCGATGCGGGGATCGCTCGAAGCCACGACGCCGCCATCGCCGGCGCCGATGTGTTTCGAGTCCATCAGGGAAAAACAGGCGATGTGCCCCACGGTGCCGACGGGCTGGCCCCGGTAGCGCGCGCCCCACGCTTGGGCGCAATCCTCGATGAGAATCAGACGGTGTTTATCCGCGAGCGCTTTGAGCGAAGCGAGGTTGCACGGTGTGCCGGCGAGGTGAACGGCGATGATCGCTTTGGTTCGTGAGGTGATGGACCGTTCGATCGATTTTGGGTCGAGGTTGTAGGTCGAGGCTTCGAGGTCTGCGAAGACCGGCACACCTTGTTGAAACAGGACGCCGGTGATGGTGCCGATATCAGTGATGGGTGTCGTAATCACCTCATCGCCCGGACCGATGCCCGCGGCGGCAATCGCAATGTGCAAGGCTGCGGTGCCGGAAGAACAGGTCACGACGTGGTCGCGCGGGCAGAACGATTTGAAGCGCTCGACGAACAGAGCGGTTTGTTTGTTGGCGCCTTTGCCGGCCCAGTAGAAAAGCGACGGTTGGTCGATCGCGGCGGCCAGTTGCCGTTTCTCTTGGTCGCCCCACCGCACGCGGGGACCGGGTTTGCCGGATACGGCTTTGGGACCACCGTCTTTGGCGAGCTTTGCCGCAGCATCCGACTTGGCCGGAGTGGCCGCGGTGAGCGCCGCCGGCAACTGGGTAGCAAGGAGTGCAGTGGAGTTGGCCAGGAGAAAATCGCGACGGGAGAATTTCGGAGTCACGGGTGGGCGGCGGGTAACCGGTTGGTGA
>CALRZR010000275.1:0-10308 GCA_943372705.1 Opitutus sp. GAS368
GTAGAGGGTGAAATCGACGCCGGGGAAAAGGAGGTGCGTGGGGATGCCAGCTGGGATGAAGTCGCGGAGTTTTTCGATGATGTGCGTGACGCCGTCGGCGGTGCGCAAAAAGGCTTCGTGGCGGAGCGGGTGGGGCAGGCCGTCGACGAGCCAGGCGTCGATTTCGGCGGGGGTGGAATCGCGGAGGGCGGCGAGGGTTTTGCCGGTGTAGGACTCGAGGAGGAAGTGCTCGTTGTCCTCGAGATGAATCAGCAGGCGGGCGGCGGGAGAGCCGAGGGCGAGCGTGGCGCGCTGGTAGGCGATCGTGAATTTGCGGACGCCCTCACGAGGGGTCCAGGCGTGGATGAGGTCGGCGGGTTTGCCGTCGGGGAAGAGGCCGGGGCGCGCGAGGAGTTCGGCGTAGGTGGCGGCGATGAACAGCGGCGACGGGATGTGCGCGAGGGTCTCTTTGTCTTTGGAGACGGCGACAATGCAGGCGTGGCCGGCGGCGCAGAGGGTGTTGGCGAAACCACCGATGTGGTTCAGGCTGTTGGTGGTAAAGTCGCCGTAGTTGACGAAAAGGATGTTCACGCGAGCAGGAGAGTCAGAGGGAATGAAAAAGGCAGACCGACGACGCTGCGCGGGTCTGCCTCAGAGGTAAATGCGGATTTTTGGCGGGAGCGGAGTTTTTGGGAAACGGACTTTTGACCGCTAATAGGATTCGCCAATGGGCGAATCTTAGAAGTGCGCTGCGGCTGATCGCCTCCGCACTAAGGGAGCGGGGGCCGCTGATCGCGGCCCGGGAAACGGCGGTTGGAAAACCGCCGCTCCTTTATGAATTGTTCAGAGTTTGAAGCCGGCGGCGGTGGAGTCGGCGAGGAACATCTTCACGGTGTCGAGTGAGAGGGCGGTGAGGTCTTGGCCGACCATCTTCGCGGCTTTGCCGAGGATGTCGTGGGGGACGGTGATGATCTGGCAGCCGCACTCGTCGGCTTGGAAGATGTTGATCACTTCGCGAGTGCTGGCCCAGAGGAGTTCTGCTTTGGGCTGGCCTTCGAGAAGCGGCACGCACGCGCGCATGATCGGCATCGGGTCGACACCGGTGTCGGCGATGCGGCCGGCGAAGACGGAGACCACGGAGGCGACGGCGGGGTTAAGGGCATCGGCGACGCCGCGGACTTGGGAGAGGGTGAGGAGGGCGGTGACGTTGAGTTTCACGCCTTCCTGACCGAGTTCTTTGATTAGCGGGAGGCAGGATTCGCCCTTGGAATTGGTGATCGGAATCTTGACGTAGACGTTTTCGCCCCAGGATTTGATTTTCGCGGCTTGGCGTTTCATGTCGCTGATGTCGTCGGTGAAGACTTCGAGCGAGATGGGCTTGGCGGTGACGGTTTGGAGAATGTCGCGGGCGAAGGCCTCGTAGTCCTTGATGCCGGCCTTCTTCATGAGGGACGGATTCGTGGTCAGTCCCTTGATGTGCGGCTTGGCGTAGAGTTCGAGAATGCCGGCTTTGTCGGCACCGTCGGCGTAGAGCTGGACTTTGAGGGAGTTGAGGGAGGGCATGTTGGTAAGGGAAGAGGGATGGAGGGATTGCGGGAGGGAGGGAATGAGAAAAGTGGGGCGGTGCGAAGGGAGCACGGTCAGGCTGACGGTGCTACGAGCGGAGGATGATGGCGGCGGCTTCAGGGAAAGTGCGGACGGTGTGAGTGGGCGGGGAGCGGAGGGCTTCGTCGTAGCCGAAATCGATAAAAACGGTGCGGACGCCGGCACGTTGACCGCAGTCGATGTCACGCCAGCGGTCGCCGACCATCCAGGACCGGCCGAGATCGAGATCGAGGAGCAAGGCGGCATCGGTCAGCATGCCCGGGGCGGGTTTGCGGCGGTAGTTTTGCGGGTGGTCGAGACCTTGCCCGGGGGCGTAGCACACCTCGATGTGCGCCAAGGACGGGATGAGACGGCGGAGTTCGGCGTGCATCGAATCGACGACGGCGGCGGACTGAGTGCCGCGGCCGACGTCGGGCTGGTTGGTGGCGACGACGAGAACGTAGCCGGCGGCGGCGAGGGCGGCGCAGGCTTCCGGGACGCCGGGGAAGAGTTCGAACTCGGCCAGCGTGGCGGGCGGATAGGGTTTGCCGTCGCGGATGACTTGGCGGTTCAGGGTGCCGTCGCGATCGAGGAAAATGGCGGGACGGAAGGAGCTGGAGGGTGATTCACACACGGGCAGTCGGGAGGCAGTGCGCGGCAGGCGGGTAATAAAAAACGCGGCGTGGTGGCGCCGCGTTGGGAGAAGTGGTCGGGGTGTTTAGCGGGCCGGAGCCGGCGTGACGCTCTCCCACTTGGTCTGGTTTACCTTGAGGTCGGGGTGGGAGACGAAGAGGTGCCAGATCACGGCCTGGAAAGCCTCGGAGTGAGGGGTGATGTTGGCGGGATTCACCGTCGGAACGATCACGCAGGCGTTGGCGACTTTGGCGGCGTAACCGCCGTCTTTGCCGACGATGGCGATGATGTGCGCGCCGACTTCCTTCGCGAGTTTGAGCGCGAGGACGAGATTGGGAGAAACGTTTTTCTCGAGGTTGCCGCCGCCGACGGAAAGGATGAGGAGGGTATCGGCGGCTTTGAGGCGGGAGCCGCGGAGCCACTCGACGAAGACGGAGGGCCAGCCTTCGTCGTTGGTGCGCGCGGTGAGCTCCGAGACGTTGTCGGTGGGGGCGTAGCACTCGATACCGGCGATTTTGCGGAAGTCGTTTACGGCGTGAGAGGCGTTGGCGGCGCTGCCACCGACGCCGAGGATGAAGAGGCGGCCGCCGCGGTCGCGCGTCGCGCGCAGCTCGGCGACGCATTTCTCGCAGTCGTCGGGATTGATCTTGGTGATGATCTCAGTCGTCTCGCGGAGATGTTGGACGGAATAGGACATGGGGTGAAAATTGAGAAAGTTGAGAAATTGGGAAGGCGGAAAACGAGGGCGGCGGGGCGAGACGAGGAGGGCGGGTCGGAGACCCTGCCCTACTTTTGGCGGAGGAGGGCGTCGAGTTCGTTCAGTCCTTCGTGGGAGCCGATTTCGTAGAAGCGCTGTTTCATTTCGTAGCCGGTGAGTTGGCGGCGGGCGACGAGGTCCATCTGGACGGCGGCGAGGTCGACGACGGCGTCGCGGGGGAAGGCGGAGAAGGCAGAGGCGCGAAAGAGGCCGAGACCGTAGTCGATGTGGTGCATCGCGGTCGTCTTGTTTTTTTTGTCGTAGCGGACGATCTCGCCACCGGCGAACTCGACGTTGGAGGTGTCGTAGCGGCCGTGGTTTTCGTAGACGGTCATCAGGCCTTCGCGGCCGGAGGCAATAAAGTGGGAGGCGACGGCGTGGTAGTCGATGGGGAGGTAGCTGTCGCCGTAGAGGACGTAGAAGGCGTCGCCGAGTTTCGGGAGCGCCTGAATGAGCGCGCCGCCGGTGCCGAGGAGTTTGGGGCCGTCGAAGGAGTAGTCGATGTTGACGCCCCATTTGGAGCCGTCGCCGTAGAGGTTGACGATTTGCTCACCGAGGTAGCCGACGCAGAGGACGATTTTGGTGAGACCGGCGGCTTTAAGGAGGCGGAGCTGGTGCGAGAAGAACGGCTCGCCGGCAACTTCGACGAGGAGCTTCGGGATTTTTTCCGTGATCGGGCGGAGGCGCGTGGCCATGCCGCCGGCGAGGAGGGCGACGGGGAGGGCAGAGGGAGAAGAGGTGGATGACACGGAGGAAGGGAAGGCGTCGGATCGGAGGTGCCCACGAAACACACGAACTACACGAAAAAGAAACAAGACATCGGCGAGGGGCCCACGGAACACACGGAATACACGGAAGAATCGAGCAGAAGATTTTCTGTGCCGGAGTATTCCGTGTGTTCCGTGGGCAACGAGATTAGGCTCAGTTTTGGGCGACGACTTTGGTGCCTTCGAAGTCGAAACGGAAGCGGACTTCCTGGAGGCCTTTTTCGCGCATGGCGTGGCGGAGCTTTTTCTTGTCGCCGGCGTAGAACATGAGGAAACCGCCGCCGCCGGCGCCGATGAGTTTTCCGCCGAGGGCGCCGTGGGCCATAGCGTGATCATACCAGTCGTTGATGACGGCGTTGCTCATGCCGGAGCTGCGGGCTTTCTTGCGCTGCCAGTGGACGTCCATGAGGCGCGCGAACTCTTCGAGGTTGCCGGTCTCCAGCGCGGTGAGGGACTGGTAGCCGAGGTCTTTCGTGAAGTGGAGATTGTCGAGCATCGCCTGGTCGTTGCTCTTGGACTTGTCGTTTTGGTCTTTGAGGATTGCGGAGGCGCTGCGGCTGTAGCCGGTGAAGAAGAGCAGGAGGTTGTCCTCGAGATTGAAGATGGTCTCTTCGGAGAGTGTGCAGGGGCGATATTCGACGCGGCCGTCTTTGTGAAAAGTAAACGCCGTTATGCCGCCGACGGCGGCGATGTATTGGTCCTGCTTGCCGATGGGTTCGCCGAGTTTGTTGAGCTCGATGTCGCAGGCTTGTTCGGCGAGTTCGGCGGGGGAGACGAGGGTGCGCTTCGAGGTGTGGAGGGCTTTGAGGAGGGCGGTGGTGAAACTGCCGGAAGAGCCGAGGCCGGTGCCACCGGGTATGTCGGCCATCGACGTGAGCTCCAGGTGCGGATCGCTGACGCCGGTGAGTTTGAGGGCCTCGCGGATGATGGGGTGCTCGATTTTGTCGACGGACGGGACGCGCTCGAGTTTCGAATACTTGATGATGATCTCGGGCTGAAACGTGCGGTGCTGCGTGATGTAGACGTATTTGTCGATCGCCGCGGCGACAAGGAAGCCGCCGTGCTCGCGGTAATACGAGGGGAGGTCGGTGCCGCCGCCGCCGAGGGAGACGCGGAGTGGTGAGCGAGTGATGATCATCTTGGGATTTTCGAATTTAGATTCTCGATTTTCGATTGAGCTTCGCCCGGTCGCGGGGCGTCGGCGAGTGTGACAACGGAGGTTTAGAGACCCGCTACTGAGACGGGGTAGCCGCTGTTACGGTAGATGGTCTCGACGATTTCGAGGGTGCGGATGCCTTCGCGGAGGCCGGGGCTCGGTTCGCGGGCGAGGCGGATATCGTCGACGAACGCGCGGGTTTCGAGGGCCCAACTTTCGTCGCCGCGGACGAATTCCCACGAGGTGATGTCGGGCGGGCCCATCTCAGGGAGCATTTTGTAGTAGGTGAGTTTTTCGGGTCCGTAGCTGCCGCCGAGGCCGTCGATCGCGAGCTTGGCGTCGCGGCCGTAGAGCTCGAGGGAGAAGAGGTTTTTCCACTCGGTGCAGGAGGCATGGAGCCAGGCGGTTTGGTTGGCGGCGGTGCGGAGACTGAGGAAGGCGTTGTCGTCGACCTTCATGTCCCAGAAATTGGTGGACGCGTGGCCTTCGACGACGGGAAACTCGCCGAGAAACCAGCCGGCGAGGTCGATGAGGTGGACGCCTTGGTCGATGAGTTCGCCGCCGCCGGAGAGGGCGGGATCGGCGCGCCACTCGCGGTCGTAGCCGCGGCGGCCGCCGTGGCCGTAGCGGGCGCGGAGGAACATCAGCGGGCCGAGGACACCGGACTCGAAAAGCTCGCGGGCTTTTTGGAGAGCGGGATGGAAGCGGTGATTGTAGCCGAGGCGGACGCGGGTGGATGTGAGCGCGGCGGCGGCGGCGATGGTGCGGAGTTGGGCGGCGTTGAGGGCGCCGGGTTTCTCGACGAGCACGTGTTTGCCGGCTTTGACGGCGGCGAGCGTGATGGGGGCGAGCGAGGCGTTGAGCGTGGAGACAATGACCGCGGAAACGCGAGGATCGGCGAGGGCGACGGTGTAGTCGGTGACGGCAGTGCAGCCGGGGGCGAGTTTCGCGAGGTCGGCGGCGCGGGCGGGGTCGAGGTCGCAGGTGTAGAGCAGCGGCGGATTCTTGCCGAGGGCGAGGACGCGTTTGCGACCGATGAGGCCGCAGCCGATGACGGCGAAGTGAAGAGGAGTGGCCGAAGACGCGGACATGAGGGGTCGAACAAAGAGGAAATCGGGCGGGGATGGAAACGGAAATCCGAGGGGCGAGGCGGGCGGAGGAATGACCGGAGGGGTGAACCGCTTATCTGCGCTGATTTTTCGGAGGGCGGAGGAGGATGCGGGCGCGTGCGGGCCTCGCCTGATCGGCGAGGCGCGGGCGCGGGGCGGGGCGAGCGGCGGACGGTGACGTTTGGGAAGGAGAGGAATCGCGGGCCGGGAGACCCGCGCCACGGGCAGGTGCGCGGCGTGTTTATTGTTTTGACCGAGTAGGGCGGCCTTGGGCGTAACGACGGGTGCATGGCAGCAATTGAATCCACGAACGTCGGCGGAGCGAAGTGGCGGGGGGAGCGTGCGTGGATCGTGGGCGTGTGTTTGCTCGTCGGGTGGTTTTACGCGTGGACGGCGCGGCACGAAGGGGTGAGTTGGAATTTTGGGGAGCGGCAGACGGACTACTACAACCTGCTCGTGGACGGGTTTCTCGATGGGCACCTGTATATGAAGGTCGCGGTGCCGGAGGAGTTGTTGAAACTGGCGGACCCCTACAATCCGACGACGCGGCCGGCGGGAATCGCGTTGCACGATGCGACGATGTATCAGGGGCGGTATTATATCTATTTCGGGGTGGGGCCGGTGGTGACGCTGGTGCTGCCGTTTCGGGTGTTGACGGGGGTGGCGTTGCCGCTGCCGGCGGCGGTGCTGATGTTTACGTGGGCGGGGTTTTTGGTGAGCGCGGGAATTTTGCAGGGGATGCGCCGGCGCTATTTTCCGGAGACGGGGACCGGCACGGTGTTGGCGAGTCTGGCGGTGTTGGGCACGGCGAGCATGGGGCCGCTGTTGGTGTTGCGCGGGAGTATTTGGGAACTGCCGCTGAGCAGCGGGTATTTTTTTGTGATGGTGGCTCTCGGGTGCGTGTGGCGCAGCGTGCACGCGGAACGACGGGCGGCATGGTGGTTGGCGGGGGCGGGCTTAAGTCTCGGCCTCGCGGTGGCGTCGCGGCCGACGTATCTGTTCACGAGCGGGCTGCTGGTGGCGCCGGTGTTGTGGTGGGCATGGCGCGCGAAAGGGACGGGGCCGGCTGGCTGGATGCGGGTGGGGCGGTTGGCATTGGCGGGGGCGGTGCCGCTCGGGGCTGTGGGACTCGGGATGGCGTGGTATAACTATGCGCGGTTCGGGAGCCCGACGGAGTTTGGCGTGAAGTATCAACTGAGCGGGGTTTTCGAGGCGGAGACGCGGCACTTCAGCTGGAGCTATTTGGAATTTAATGCGCGGATGTATTGGGCGAGCGCGGCGGAGTGGACGCGGTATTTTCCGTTTTTGCACCGCGGCGAGACGTTGCCGGTGCCGGTGGGGCATGTCGGTTTCGACGATGTCTATGGGATGTGGTGGAACGTCCCACTGGTTTGGATGGCGGCGCTGGCGCCGCTGGCGTGGTGGCGGCGGGAGGCGGCGGAGCGGGAAAAGTTGGCGGTCGGGCTGGCGGCGACGGCGCTGCTGGCGGCGGGTGCGATTGTGACGCTGCTCTTTTTCTATGCCGCGATGGCGCGCTACGGGGCGGACTTTATGCCGGCGCTGCTGCTACTGGCGTGCGCGGGCGTGATGGCCACGGAGCGCTGGGTGCGGTGGGGAGATGGTGGGAGTGGGAGAAAGTGGAGCGGGCGGGTGGGCTTGGCGGTGGTGGTCGGGGCGATGGCGTTTTCTGGATTTTTCGCGGTGATGCTGAGCTGCGACGCGTATGGGAATCTGCGCCGGCTGAGTCCGCGGGCGTATGCGCGCGTGGCCACGTGGTGCAATTATCCCTCGTGGTGGGCGGAGAAACTGGCGGGAACGGAGCACGGGCCGTTGGAAATGGACTGGCGCTTTTCGGCGAAGCCGGCGGGGACGCGGGAGATTGTGGTGAGGACGGGGACGACGGGGGCGCGGGACGAAGTGTTTCTCCTGCACGAGAGCGGCGGACGGGTGCGCGTGGGATTTGCGCATGACGGGGGCGCGGGACGCAGGAGTGAGAGTGTGGCGTTGGACGGCACGCCCGGGCGGACGCTACGGGTGGAAATGGGGTCGCTCTATCCGCCGGAGGAGCATCCGTATTTTGGAGACATGACTGCGGCGGAGCGGATCAGGCTGGCGCGGCGTTTGGTCGTGAAACTGGGGGACGCGACGCTGTTGGACGGGTATCAGCGTTTCCATACATCGTCGCCGAGCGATATCGTGGCAGCGGGGGCGCGGCGGGTGGGCGGCGTGGAGGGGATTCGCGCGGGCGTGCGCGCGGCGGGGGCGGCGGCAAGCGCGGGTCCGGTGGAATTCGCGACGGTGACGATGAAGGTGATTTTTCCCGAGGGACGGACGGAAGGGCGCGAGCCGCTCGTGGTCACGGGAGAAACGGGGCGCGGGGATTTTTTGTTTGTGGAGTATCTCGACGGCGGGCGCGTGCGCTTCGGACTGGACCACTGGGGTAAGGCGACGATTACGAGCGCGCCGGTGTCGGTGGCGCGAGGGAAGATGTGCGCGATGGAGGTTGCGATGGGGGCGTTTCCCGGGGCGCGGAGGCCGGATGAATTGGAGGTGAAAGTGGACGGACGCGTGGTGTGGGCGCGCGAGGCAAAGTTATTCGCGGTGGGGGCGGAGGATGTGTTTGTCGGGAAAAATCCGATCGGCGGAACGGGGTGCGCGGAGAGTTTCAGCGGGACGATTTTCGACGTGGTGCGCGGAGCGAAACCTGATTCCGTGCGCTGAGATGAAATTGTTATCCGATCGGGAGACGCAGGTGAGGGCCGCGCGATTTTTGGTCGTGGGCGGGACGTCGTTTGCCGTGCAGGTGGCGGTGATGAAGGTGGCGTCGGAGGCGGTTGGGCTGGCGACGAACGTGGCCTTCACGGTGTCGTTTGGGTGTTCGACGCTGACGCATTACCTGTTGAACCGCTTCTGGGCGCTGCCGAGTGCGCGGGTCGATACGTGGCGTCAGGCGAAAGAATATCTCGGAACGGCGGCGATCAGTTGGGTGATCAATATCGCGGTGTTTCGGCTCTGTCTCGACGTGATGGGGTTGAGCAAAGTGTGGGCGACGGCGGTGGCGGTGCCGCCGTCGACAGTCGTGGTTTTTTTGCTGCTGAACTTTCGGGTGTTTCGGGCGGGGGCGACGAAAACAGGTGGCAAGTGAGGTGGCGCTGCGGCGCGTTGGGGACAACGCGCCCTACCATTTCTGGCCGCGCTCTTCGGGGATGATGCGGCGGAGGGTGAAAATGTCGGAGGCGGCGAGGGCGTCGCGGTGCTGCGCGAGCGTGGGCCAAGGGTCCCACGGCGCAGCGATGAGGCGGCCGGTGATGCCGTCGCTCGCGGGGGAGAGGAGCCATTCGACGCAATCGAGGGCGCGGGTGAGCGTGGCGGCGGACGCGGCGGCGGTGGCGGCTTTTTGTTTTTGTGCAGCGGCGAATTCGGCGGCGCCGACGACGGTGGGGCCGAGGGCGAGGACCTCGTCGGTGAGGCGGGTGTTGATTGCGCCGGGGGCGAGGGCGTTGATGTCAAGGGGCTGGCCGCGCGATTCGTCGGCGATGGTTTCGACGAGGCGGACGACGCCGGTTTTGGCGACGCCGTAGGCGGAGAAATTGGTGCGGGGTTTAGTGGCACCGCCGCCGGAGAAGCAGACGATTTTTTTGCGCGAGGCGGAGAGTGGCGGGGCGGAGAGGAGCGGGGCGAGGGCGCGGATGGGGAAGTAGGTGCCATCGAGATTGGCGCGGACGGTGGCGCTCCATTTGGCGGGGTCGGCGGAGAGAGCGGGGGCGATTTCACCTTGGACGCCGGCGGCGCAGACGAGGGCGTCGACGTGCGGCCAGGTGGCGGTGAGTTCGGAGATGGCGGCGGCTACGGCGGAGTAATCGGAGACGTCGCAGCGCGAGAAGCGGAAATTGGCGTGGAGGGCGGCGAAGTCGGATTGGTCGCTGCGCGCAAGGCCCCAGACGTAGTGGCCGCGGGAAAGGAGGCGTTCGGCGAGGGCGCGGCCGATGCCGGTGCTGGAGCCGGTGACAACAATGTTCATGAAGCAGGAATTAACCACGGATGAACACGGGTGGACACGGATTTTTTTCGGAGGATGAACGGATGGGACGGCGCAGGCTTCTTAGAAGGCACGGAATATATTGTAGGTGCCCCAGAGAGCGACGAGGGGGCCGGCGATCTTCATGAAGAGGCCCCATTTTTGATGCCAGGCGGCGCTCTTCTCCGCGTCGCGGCTGATGGTGACGACCTTGAAACCGAGGAGAAGCATCCAGATGCCGAGCGCGAGGGAGATGAGGCCGTCGATGAGAGTGGAGATCATGGTGGCGCGATGGGGCGAAGAAT
>CALRZR010000276.1:0-10253 GCA_943372705.1 Opitutus sp. GAS368
GACACCGACCTCGCCCTCGCGATCAAACTCTCCCGCAACCCCGCCTCCCCCGCCAAGCAGCGCGGCATCCTCGCCGCCACCCAACAGCGTTGGCCCGACGCCCATCGCGATTTCTCGCTCATGGTCGCGCACGATCCGCAAAACCCCGACGCCTGGTTCATGCGCGCCCAAGCCAACCACGCCCTCGGCCAGCTCCCCGCCGCCCGCGCCGATTTCGAACACGCCCGCTCGCTCGCGCGTCCCGATTGGATCACGCGTCCCGACGTCGCCCGCTTCCTCACCCGCCTGAACGCCGCACCCGGCGCCAAGTAACCCGCGCCGCATCGTCCGTGCGCCTTCCCCCGCGCCGCGCTGGGGACGCGCCGCCCCCGTCGCGTCGATGTTTTTTCCCCGCGCAGAAATCGCCCGACGGCACGCTTGCCCGCCCGCACCCGCGCCCTCATTACCCTCCCTTTCCTCTCAATTTTCATGCCCACCACTGTCTTCACCATCGCCAACCAAAAAGGCGGCGTCGGCAAAACCACCACCGCGGTCAATCTCGCGGCCGCTCTGGCCGAGAAAAAAATCCACACGCTTCTCATCGACCTCGACCCTCAGGCCAACGCCACGAGTGCCGTCGGCGTTGAGAAAGTCACCGGCAAGAGCCTCTACGGACCCCTCCGCGGCGAAGGCTCCATCTTCGAGATGATCACGCCGACCGCCTACGAGCACCTCGCCCTCATCCCGAGCGAAGAAGACCTCGCCGCCGCCGAGATCGAGCTCGCGCAGACGGAAAACTACCTGATGAAACTCCGCGGCATCCTCGAGCCGCTCCGCAAATCCCAGGGCTACCGCGCCATCATCATCGATTGCCCGCCCGCCCTCGGCATGCTCTCGATGAACAGCCTCGCCGCCGCCGACTACCTCTTCATCACCCTCCAGTGCGAATACCTCGCCCTCGAAGGCCTCGGCCAGATCATCCGCAACGTCCAGCGCCTGAAAGACGCCCACGTCAACGACGACCTCCAGCTCGGCGGCGTCGTGATGACCATGTTCGACTCCCGCACCAACCTCGCGAAACAGGTTGTCGACGAAGTGAAGCAGCACCTCCCCGACAAAATTTTCTCCACGCTGATCCCGCGCACGATCCGCCTCAGCGAAGCCCCCAGCTTCGGCAAACCGATCTTCGCCTACGACCCCAACGGCGTCGGCTCCACCGCCTACCGCGCCCTCGCCCAAGAAGTCATCACCCGCTTCGCCCTGAAGTGAACGCTCTTCTTCCGGCCCACCGCAAGGCGCCCACTGTCTCGCTCCTCGGCTTGTTTTCCGTCAGTTCCGCGTGTTCCGTCGCCCAACGCTGATGTTCACGACCGTCGAAAAATACCGCCAGGCCTTCCTCGTCGGCCTCCAAAGCAATCTCGTTTACCGGGTGAACTTTGCCGTGCGCGGTTTTTTCTCCCTCTTCCACCTCGCCGCGGTCGTTATCCTCTGGAGTGCCGCCTTTGCCGGCCGCTCCGACCTCGGCGGCTTCACTCTGAACCAGACGATCACCTACTTCGTCACGCTCCTCATCCTCCAGTTCTTCATCAGCGCGTTCAACGAGGACTACCAGATCAGCGAGGATATCCGGAACGGCCTCATCAACCAGTTCCTCCTCAAACCGATCAACTACTTCGCCTACCGCTTTACGCTCTTCGTCGCCGCCCGCCTCGTCACCGGCATGCTTGTGATTCTGCCGCTCCTCATCGCGCTGCCCGTGCTCATCGACTATCTCACGTTCCCGCGCGACATCAGTGTGCTTCTTTACGGCCTCCCCGCGATGGCGATGTCGGCCATGATCCAGTTCAGCATCGCCTACTGTTTCGGCATGCTGACGTTTTGGTTCCTCGAAATCCAAGGCTTCGTCATTCTCTCCATGGCCCTCGAAACCGTTCTCGGCGGCCAGATGTTCCCGCTGGATCTCCTCCCCGCGTGGGCTTACTCGATCGCGAAGTGCCTGCCGTTCTACTACCAGATGTATTTCCCCGCCGCGATTTTCACCGGCCGCCTTACCGACCCTGCCGCAATTTTTGAAGGCTACCTGCTCCAAGCGTTTTGGGTCGGCGTGCTGCTCTTCGTAAACCACCTGCTCTGGACCCGCGGACTACGCCGCCACACCGCCGTCGGCGGCTGATCAGTCATGCTTCACTACGCGAAAATCTGGCTCGCCAGCGCCCGCTATTCGATCACGCGCACGCTCATGTTCCGCGGCGACTTTTTCGTCTGGGCACTCGTGGAACTCTTCTGGATGACAGTGAACCTGTTCACGATTTCCATCATCTACGACCACACCGATTCCATCGCCGGCTGGAGCAAATACCAGATGGTCCTCCTCGTCGGCACCTCGCTCCTCATCCAGCGCTTCCTCATGGGATTTTTCTGGAGCAGCATTTTCGAGATGGGCCGCAACATCCGCAGCGGCAACTTCGACTTCTACCTCGCCCAGCCCGGCAACGTCATGTTCATGGCGACGACCCGCAAGCTCGACCCCGACAGCCTCGTCAACTCCGTCATCGCCGCCGCCGTCGTCATCTACGCCGCCCGCCAACTCGGCCTCGATCCCTCGCTCGGCCAGATCGCGCTCTACCTCTTCATGGTCTTCTGCGGCGTCGTGATCCACTACAGCATCTTGGTCCTCTCGATCTCCGTCGCCTTCTGGCTCACCAGCGCCCAAGGCATTGAAGGCACCTACTTCACGCTGATGGAGTTTTCCCGCCTCCCCCGCAAAGCCTTCACCGGCCTCGCCACGCAGACCCTCTTTGTTTGGCTGCTCCCCGTCGTCGTCGTCACCAACGCCCCCGCACGCCTCCTCATCGACGGCTTCGACCTCGGCCTCGCCCTCTGGCTCTTCGCCGCCGCCGCCGCGTGGTTCGGCGTCGCCGTCTTCGTCTTCAACCGCGGCCTGCGCAACTACACCAGCGCCAGTTCATGACCGCCGCCCTCGTTCAACTCCAGGCCCGTCTTGGCTACACGTTTCGCGACACGGCGCTCCTGCTCTGCGCCGTCACCCACACGTCGTTCGTCCAAGACCAGCCTACCGCCGAAAACAACCAACGCCTCGAATTCCTCGGCGACTCCGTCCTCCAACTCATCCTCACCGAAGCGCTCTACCGCCTCTATCCCGCCGACCGCGAAGGCCAACTCAGCCGTCGCCGCGCCGCCCTCGCCAACGGCGTCTTCCTCGCCCGACTCGCCCGCGACATCGAGCTCGACGCCTGCCTGCGCCTCGGTGCCAGCGAAGAATCCACCGGTGGACGCGCCCGCGCCGCCGCGAGCGAAGACGCCTTCGAAGCCCTCGTCGGCGCCCTCTACCTCGACAGCGACCTCGCCACCACGCAGCGCATCGTCCTCGCCCTCTACGGACCCCTCGCCGACCGCCTCGCCGTCGTCGAAGACATCGGCAACCCCAAAGGCCGCCTTCAGGAACTCATTCAACCCGAGCACGGCAACAACGCCCTCCGCTACACCGTCGTCCGCATCGAAGGCCAGGACCACGCCCGCGCCTACGAGGTCACCGTGCACCTCCACGACCGCCTCCTCGGCACCGGCCGCGGCACCTCAAAAAAACTCGCCGAAGAATCCGCCGCTCACGCCGCGTTGAAGACTTTGCAGAACTGAGCTCGCCGCCGGTTCCCACCGCGGCGCAGTTCCCGTTTACCTCGCCACCACACCCGCGGAATCTCCCCGTTTTGTCGCCCGCCACCTCACGGCGCGCCTCCGAAGATCACCCTACCGGCTTCGCTCGTCGGAATTCTCTCGCGGACCCTTTACCGCAGTTGCACCACGGCGACACCCCGCGCATCCACCCGCAACTTCCCCTGCACCGATCCCCCCGTCAGCAAATCCATCCCGGACATCCCGCGCGGCAGCGGCACCACCGCCACCTTCGAGCCGTGGTTTAGTAAGAACAAAAACCGCGCCCCGTCCTTCTCGCGCAGCGTCACCTCGACATTCGCCGGCACCTTCGCCGCACCCAACACCGGCTCCACTTTTGCCCGCGCACACGCCCCGTCGAGCACACGCGCCAAATCCGCCTCGCCGAACTTCGTGGCGACATAATACGCCGCGCCCTGCCCAAACGCATTCACCGTCACCGCTGGCCCGCCCGCGAAAAAATCCTGCGTAAAAGTCCCGAGCGCCCGCGCCCCGTCGAGATGCACGACCTCGCACCAATGCGAGCACTCCACCACGCTCCCGCGCACGCCTTCTTTCTCTTTCTCGTAATCTTTCTCTTTCTCTCTGCCGATTCCTTCGGCTCGCCGCTCCACCCCATCCCGCGCAAACCGCACTCCGTTGGTCTCGCCCTCCGCCATCGGTGACCACTCCTCGACCCACATCCCCAACACCTTCTTCAAATACCCCGGATAACCGCCCGGCACGACGCGCTCATTTTCATCCACCACGCCCGAGAAATACGTCGCGAGCAGCACCCCGCCGCGCGCCACAAACTTCTCCAAATTTTCAGCATCGTGCTTGGTCAACAGATACAGCGCCGGCGCCACGACCAAGCCGTAATCCCCGAGGTCCGCACCCGGGTGCACGAAATCCACCGCGATATTCCGCGCGAAAAAATACCGGTGGAACGACGCCACCGTCGCCGCGTAGTCGATACGCCCCGGCCGCGAATCCAGCTCTACGCCCCACCACGCATTCCAATCAATCGTGATCGCGACGCGCGCCCGCACCGCCGAACCCACCACGGGCGCCAATTTCTCCAAGTCCACCCCGAGCGCCTTCACCTCGCGCCACACCCGGCTCTCCGCCGTGCCCACGTGCGGCACCATCGCGCCGTGATATTTCTCCGCTCCGCCCTGTGACGCCCGCCACTGGAAAAACATCACACCGTCCGCCCCGCGCGCCACCGCCTGCAGACTCCACAGCCGCATCACACCCGGACGCTTCAGCACATTCGTCGGCCGCCAGTTCACCTGTGACGTCACCTGCTCCATCAACACCCACGGCCGGTCCTTTTTCAGCGACCGTGTGAGGTCGTGCCCGCTCGCCGCATAGGCTTCCGCCGCGTGACCCGTGCTCGGGTCGGGATACGAATCCCACGCGGTATAATCGATCTCCGCCGCCCACCGCCAGTGATCGAGCGGCTTAAAGAACCCCATGAAGTTGGTCGTGATCGCCACCTCCGGCGTCGCCGCGCGCAAGATGTCCCGTTCCATCATGCACAGCTCCAAAAACGCGTCGCTCATGAACCGCTTGAAATCCAACTGCTGCGTCGGATTCGGATGATACGGCGCGCGCCGCGGCGTCAGAATTTCCTCCCACGCATAGTAGTGCTGGCTCCAAAACGCCGTGCCCCACGCCGCATTCAACTTCTCCAGCGTGCCATATTTTTTCTTCAGCCAATCACGCCACGCGCGCGTGCTCGCCGCGCCGTGACACTCGCTCATGTGGCAGCCGTATTCGTTGTTGATGTGCCACGATGCCAGCGCCGGATGCTTCGCGTAACGCTTCGCAAACTGCTTCACCAACGCCGCCGCCAACCGCCGATACGTCGGGCTGCACGGCGAGTAGTGCTGCCGCGCCCCCGGATAATAGGTCTTCCCCTCCACATCCACCGCGAGCACGTCGGGATATTTTTTCGACATCCACGCCGGCGGCGAAGCCGTGGCCGTCGCCACGCACGCGTAGATTCCGTTTGCCGCTAGCAAATCCATCACGCGGTCGAACCACCCAAAATCATAGGTCCGTTCATTCGGTTGTAGCTTCGCCCAACTGAAAATACCCACGCTCACGAGGTTCACGCCCGCCTCGCGCATCAGCCGCACGTCTTCCTGCCAGACCGCTTCCGGCCACTGTTCGGGATTGTAATCGCCACCGTAAAAGATCTTCGGGAGCTTCGGAGAAATCATCGTCATGCGAGTCGTCATTCAGCGCGTCAGCGAAGCCCGTGTAAAGATTGCCGGAGTTATCGTCGGTGAGATCGGCCGCGGCCTCCTCGTCCTCCTCGGCGTCGCCCCCACCGACACCGTAGCCGATGCCCAATGGCTCGCCGAAAAAATCGCCAAGCTCCGCATCTTCCCCGACGCCGACGGCCACATGAACCTCTCCGTCCTCGACCTCGCCTCCTCCAAAAATGCGGGAGGGACTTCGCGCTCCGACTCAGCTCTAGACTCTCAGCTCCCAACTCCTTCCGTCCTCGTCGTCAGCCAATTCACGCTCTTCGCCAGCACGCGCAAAGGCACCCGTCCCTCCTTCAACGACGCCGCGAAACCTGATCTCGCGATTCCGCTCTACGAGACCTTCTGCCGTCTCCTCCGTGCAGCCCTCGCTACCGAGCCTGCCCTGAGCGGAGTCGAACGGGTCGCCACCGGCCAATTCGGCGCCATGATGGCCGTCTCCCTCGTCAACGACGGCCCCGTCACCCTCGTCATCGATTCCCGCCTGCGCGAGTAGCGGTTTCGCCGGGCTCAATTGTCGTCAGGCCGGTTGCCCTCGTCATCGCCCTGACATCTGCTGACCTCGCCATGCTCGCCGCTTCGCTTTTCCCGTTCCCGTCGGCCCGCGTTCGGCCGTTTCTCCGCACCCTTGCGCTGTTCGCCCTGTGTGTCTCGTCCTTACGCAGTCAGTCACTCGCCCTCCGCCACGAGACACCCGCCGGCCCCACGCTTCGGGCCGTCTGCTTTTCCGGAACCACTCTAGTTGCCGTCGGCGATCGTGGCCGGGTCATCACCTCGACCGACGGCGTGATTTGGACACCGCGCACCACCACCGTCACAACCACGCTCCGTGGCGTGGCTGCCGGCCCGACGGGATTCGTGGCAGTCGGTGACTCGGGCATCATCCTTCAATCAGCCGACGGCACCCAATGGTCGCCCGCCACCTCCGTCCCCACGACCGCTCGGCTCAATGCCGTTACGCGCGCACAAGATTTTTTCGCGGTCGGCGACAGCGGCACGATCCTGCGTTCTCCTGACGGTCGGCGCTGGACGACCGAATCGTCTCCGACCAACCGGCACCTCCGCGCCATCTCCTCCGGTTCAACGCTCTACGCCGTGGGTGACGCCGGCACCTGCTTGCAAAGCTACCGCGACGAGTGGCAGTCGGTGGCTTCTCCGTTTGCCAGCGATTTCACCGCGATCATTCCCGACATTGCCCATCAAGATATCTTGAGCGGTGCCGTCTCCGCCACGCTCTACGCCACCGCTCTGGCCGGCGGATCAAACGGAACGCCCTTCAAACTGTATCAAGAAACGCGTTCCCGGCGCACGGAAATCACGGAGTCGCCGGCCGCGCGGCTGAGTTCGATCCGCGCCATCGCCGCCGGCTCGCCTGTCTTGGTCGGTAGCTACCGCGGGAGCAGCCTCTTCTACCAGCACTACTACCACTCGCCCATTCTCGTCGTCGACGACGCTGGCCGCACCCTCCTCGCGCAAGACGGAGTCGGCTCGAAATTCGCCCCCACGATCTGGAGCGAATCACTTCCCGTCGGACCCGGCATCAACGCCGCCGTCTGGCGCCCCGGCTCTCGTTCATTTTTTCTCGTTGGCGAAAACGAACGCATCCTCGAGCTCAACCTCACCGACACCGCAACCCCGCCCTGGGGCCTCACCAATGTTTCCACCCGCGGCGGCGTTTCCCTTGCACAAGGCCCGCTCGTCCTCGGCGTTGTTCTCCGCGGCACCGCACCACGTCGGGTCCTCGTGCGCGGCATCGGCCCGACACTCTCCCGCTTCGGCCTTTCCAACGCCTTGGCCAACCTCACGCTCGGCATCCACGATGCTGACGGGCGTGCGATTTCTCTCGGTGACTCCGCCACACCTTTCGTCACCGCGGACCTTTTTGCCGATCAAGCTACGTCAGCCTCCGGCGCATTCCCGGTCGCCGAGCGCACCGGTGACGTGATCGCCACTCCGCTGCTTTGGCCCGGTCGTTACACGTTTTCACTCGCGAGCCGCGCCAGTGCCGCCGGAGTCGCCCTGATTGAAATCTACGATTCCGCGCGGCCCGCCGATGCCGACTCGCGTTTCCTCAACCTCTCCACCCGAGGATTCGTCGCGTCAGCCGAACCGCTCATCGCCGGCATCACTATCCCTGCCGGAGAAACTCGCTCCGTCCTCCTCCGTGCCATCGGTCCCGGCCTCGCCCGCTTTGGCATCACCAACACGCTTGCCCGTCCCACGCTGTCGCTTTTCCGCGGCGCGACCGTCGTCGCCACCGCCCCCGCCGTGGCCGACGATCCCTCTGCCGCCGTGCTCCACACCGCCGCCGCTCAAGTCGGCGCGTTTGTTGCCACACCGCAGGACGCCGCACTCGTCGCTACTCTCGCACCCGGCGCTTGGACTCTCGTGGTCGGCACCGCCGACGCCACGCCCGGCACCGCTCTCGTTGAAGCCTACGTTTTGCCGTAGGGAGTGGCGGCGGCCTCCGAGACGCACGCAACCTCGGCTCGCTCCGTCGGGAATTGCGCCCATCCTGCGCCCGTATGGTCGCTTTCGAACACGCCCTTATTCTGCTCCTCCTGATCGCCAGCCTGAGCGTCGTCGGCCGCTGGCTCCCGTGGCCGCAACTCATCACCTATCTGCTCGGCGGCGTCGGGGCCGCGCTCGTGCCCGCCTTCCCTCGGCTCGGACTCGATCCCGGCTTTTTCTTCCTCTGCTTCCTGCCACCCCTGCTCTTCGCCGACGGCTGGCTCATGCCGCTGCGCGAATTCGTCCGCGCCCGCCGCGCCATTCTCACCCTCGCCATCGGTCTCGTGATTTTCACGACCCTTGCCGTCGGCCTCGTCGCCCACTGGCTCGTGCCCGGCCTGCCGCTCGCCATGGCCTTCGCTCTCGGTGCCATCGTGTCGCCCACCGATGCCGTGGCCGTCAACGCCATCACCGAGCGTCTCCGCGTCCCTGCGCGTCTCACCACCGTGCTTAACGGCGAGAGCCTGATGAACGACGCCACCGGCCTCGTCGCCTTCAAGTTTGCCCTCGCCGCCGTCATCGCCGGCGGCGGCTTTTCCCTCGGTCGCGTCACCGGGTCGTTCGCGCTCATCTCCGTCGTCGGCTTCGCCATCGGTCTCGCCGTTGGCTACGGCATCGGCCGTCTTCGCGATCTGCTCCAACATCTCCAGACCGCCGAACCCCACATCGAAATCACCCTCTCGTTGCTGACACCGTTTGCCGCCTACCTCGCCGCCGAACACTGTGCCGTCTCCGGCGTGCTCGCTGTCGTCGCCGCCGGGCTCTACTCGGGCTGGCGCGATCCCGTGCAAATGGACGTGGACACCCGCCGCACCGCCTTCGCCGTCTGGGGCATTCTGCTCTTCTGGCTCAACGGCATCGCTTTCGTCCTCCTCGGCCTGCAATTCCCCGCGCTTCTCGCTGCCGTCAACGACCACTACAGCTCCGCTCAACTCCTCGGCTTCACCGCCGCCATCTCCGGCACCGCCATGCTCGCGCGGTTCGTCTGGGTGTGCTCCGGGGTTTACCTGCCGTTTGTCGCCTGCCGTGTCTGTGAACCGTCCGCCCGCCGCGCCACCGCCCTCGTCATCGGCTGGTCCGGTATGCGCGGCACCGTTACCCTCGCCGCCGCTCTTTCCATTCCGTTGCTCCTGCCCGACGGCACGCCCTTCCCCGGCCGCGACATCGTCATCTTTTTGGCCTTCGCTGTCATCGCCGTGACGCTCCTCGTGCAGGGCACCACGCTCGAAGCGCTCATCCGCCGGCTCGGTCTCCGCGAAGACGATACGCGCGCCCAGGAGGAACGCCTCGCCCGCACCACCGCCGTCGAGGCCGGGCTCGCCACCCTCCGCGCCCTCAAGCCCTCGACCGCCACTCCGGAACAAAACGCCGCCCTCGCCCACGTCCTTGGCGAATACGAGCTCCGCCTCGCCGTGCTCGAGACCGCCGGCGAAACCCGCGCGAGCGCCCTCCAACGCCGCCACGCTTCCCACCACTATCGCTCCGCCGCCCTCGAGGCCGAACGCGCCGCCATCGACGACCTCTGGCGCCGCGCCGTCATCGCCGACGAGGTCCACCGCCCCCTCCAGCAACTCCTCGACCACGAAGAATCCCTGCTCCGCGCCGCCCCCGCCGCCAAGCACTGATTTCCCGTCTGCCTCAGCGAAATCCCCGCGCGTTCGCCCCGTCCAATTCTTCCGTGTATTCCGTGTGTTCCGCGGGCCCTTCTCCACCCGCCGCTCCCTCCGCTCGACATCCCTTCCGCCCCCACTTTCCTCCCCTCATGCCTACACGCCTCACCCGCTCCGCCCCTCTCGTTCTCTTTCTCATAAT
>CALRZR010000277.1:0-10245 GCA_943372705.1 Opitutus sp. GAS368
CGCGTTTTTTTGCGCCCCTACTTCGAAATCTTCCTACCAAAAAATTTCCTACCCCAAAACCCCTCTGCGCCGCTCCCCCTCACTTTCCCGCCTCCCCCGCGCATCGCCTACGCCGTTCGCTTCGCGATCCCTCATTCACCGCCCAGGCAAATCGTCAGCAAGAGTCCGCCGCTCAGCGCGCCATCACGGCAGCCGCCGCCGTAACCTCGCGATCGAAGTGGAAATCCCTTTCGAGCACGAATGAGCCTTTTGCTTCGGCGAGCTTCGCCAACGTGCGCACATCCTCCTCGCGCAACGTCGTGCGCACTGCCGCCCACGCCGCCGTGTTGTCCAATCCGCGCATCTTCGCCTGCTCCCACTTAATCCGCGCAGCGAGGCCGGGCACGTTCACCTTGGTCTTGCCTTCGTCATCGAGGAAAAGGTGATCGCCCAACGTCAGCAGTGCCGCCTGCGCCGGTGCGCGCACCGGACTCCAGCGGCTCGCCAAGCGCGCCAAGGCATCCTGGCAGCCAACGCCCACAAAACGCGTGCGCCGATCCTCGATCATTTCACGAAACTCCTTCTCACGGCGCAGGCCGTCCTCCTCCTCGGTGAGTTCGCGCGGCTTGGTCTCGGGCAGCGCCGGTGTCGTCTCGACGAGTTTCGCCGGCACGGCTCGCAGCATTTTCAAGGTGTCGGAAATTTCGGCGAGCAACACCTCCGGTTTCACCGCGCGCGGCAGTTTGGCGACCACAGCCAGCCACGGCTCCACATCGTAGCCGCCGACCCGCTCCAGCTTCCCATTATCCCCCTCAACCATGACGAATCCCTGGATAAGTGTTTCGGTCGGATCGAACTCCGCCGAATTCAAGAGCAGCAGCGCCCGTGAAGCCCACCCACCTCGCCCGATGTCATAGCCGAGCAGCCGCAGATCGGGGTATGGGCTGGCGACGTCCGGACCGTAGATGACGGCCGGGAAATGGTCGTCGATCAGTTTTTGGCGCGGCTCACCCTTGGCCGCCAAAACCGCCTCCAGCCACCGCTCGAACTGCTGAAGTTTCGGGCCCAACCCTTGGCCCTCAAAAAAATTCTCGCTCAAATAGCCCTCCGCCTGATCGCGCTCCATGAGGGCCGTGACGAAGACCTCGTAAAGCGGATCGTCCGGTCCGTTCGGTCGGCGACGGGGCTCGTCGAGCCACGCACCGAGTTTCGCCCAATCACCCAGGCCAAACCCGCGCACCTTCGCGATGGCGAGCACGGTTTCCCGGTCCGTGAGTTCGCCTGCGTGCGCGAGGAGCGCCTTTGCCGTCAGGCACTCGGCTGGGCTCAGGGCGCCACGACCGTTTCCGGCCAGACTTACCAACGCGCGACGGAGGAACGCCGGTTCGGTGAAATGCTCGGGATGCCGCTGCGCTGCGATCCGGATACCCGGGCGTCCGCCCAGCGTCGCCCACTCCCGCCATTTTTCAGGAGACTCGCCATCACCCGGCTGCCGGCCTGGCCCGGCCAGCCACTGCCCCGCCCCCGCCTCGTCGCGGAGTCGTTCGCTCCGCAGCCGCGCGAGCCGCGCGCACACGTTCGGATCGGTCCACTGCGGGTCGCGCGCCGCACTGAAACCTTCGCCGAGCTTCACCAACGTTTCCCACTTCGCCCGCGGCATTTCCCAAAATGAGACCGCATCGTCGATCTCGGTCATCCAGCGGAGTGCCGTCAGCACGCGGGTCGCATGGCCGGGACCCTCCGCGCACGCCTCGCTGAGAAACGTGAAGACTAAGCCGTCATTGGAGCCATCCTTAAAAGGCGAAGTGGCGAAAAACACCTTGGCTCCCGGCTGCTGCAGGAACTCCGGATTGCGCAACGCCTCCAGACCCACTCCCCTTCGCACCGCGAGGATGAGATTATACATTCCGCCGGAAGCGCCCTGCGTTTCATCCCATTTCACCGAGCCGGCCAATTCCACCTCGCTCGCGCCGCAGGCCAAATCGAAATCCGCTTGGATGGCCCGGCGAATTCCGGATGGAAATCCGCTGCGGACGAACCATCCGTCCAGCGCTTGCTGCAGGTTGGCCTTATCCACCTCCGTCGCCGGAGCCAGATGTCGCTTGCGCCGATTGTCGCGAAGATCGGAAAACCACCGGACCGGCATCTGGTTGCCTCGCGCCAAGACCAGCATGACAGCCAAATTCCAATAGGCGGTCTCGGTCGGCCTAAACACCAACGGAGCGGCATCCGCCACGGGCGTAGGCCACGACTTGAATCCATGAGCCCAGATACTGTTCCGCACCAGGGGAACAAACTTCTCGTGCAGTGCAGGCACGCGCCGCAATTCGGGCGTCTGCTGCGCCGCGGCTATCACGATAGAAGCCAAGGCCGCACCATCATCTCCGGTTAGCTTCACCCGCCCCATGTAGTCCGCCAACAAGAGTATCCCTTGCCGGCGCTGCTCCGAATCCAACTCACTTTTCGGCATCGCCAAAACGCAGCCCAACGCCGCGAAAATTTCCACCCAGTCGTTCTCCCCGGAAATGAATGCCGTTTTTTCCCGCATGGCGTTCATCACCAGCAGTCCGCGGCCGGACAGCACGAGAGCTGCCGGTTGAATCGGATCGGGACCATATGCGCCCGCCTCAAAATTCCGATCTCGGTTTTCCCTGCGGCCTCCATATCTGCCCGCTTCACCGTAAAGCTTCAGCGCCATCTCATATCTTTCCCGCGCCGAGTAGTTGATGTCCAACTGCGCCAGCGTCTGGCCGCGAAAGCTCCCGGTGATCAACCCTTCGGCCAAGCCCGCGACCACTTCATAGTTCACCTGCGGATCCGCCTGCACATCGGTGCCCGCCCGAGCGGCCCGCAAGATCGTCGCCGCGATCCGGGCCTGTTCCCTTGTGTATTTTTCCTTTGAGGCTGCCTCCCATTCCGCGGCTCGCTTCACTTCGAGGGCTTTCGCCTCCCGCTTTGCCTCTTCCATATACGCCCGGTTCTCCTGGTGCTTGGCCCGAGCATATTCTTCCTCCGCTCGTTGCCGCCGCTTATACTCGGCCATCTCCTGCTCCACCCTTTGGTCCAACTCCGCCAAGCTCTCGCGGCCCGACAACAGGGTGCCGCCTGATCGTGCGATAAGGTCCTCGCTCTTCTGTCGCGCGATCTGATTGGGCGAGAACCAAGTTCGGCCATTTCGGTCCACGTATTGCTCCTGGGCGGACGCGGCCACCGCTGCGACCAACGCCCAGCCGACGAAACCCACCAGCCGCAGTCCGCTGCTGCGCCTCTGCTCCGGCCACGTGCCCCGCGCCCCACCGTTGCGCAAACAATCCGTCGCAGCGCACGTCCCTGCCGGCCGTTGGAAAATCATCGGAAGCTCATGGGCCCCCGCAGCGGCTTCCTCAATCTGAAAGGCACGCCAAACCCCTTCTATACGCAGACCCACGTAACGACACGCGCGTGCTTCGCTGTTACACTTCCACGGCTTCCGCCGAAAAACTCATGCAAATCCCCGCCCTCCTCGTCCGTCTCCGGCGCCCCCTCGCGCTGTTCGCCCTCGCCCTGACCGCCCTCAGCCTCACCGCGACGGCCCGCGCCATCACTAACGACGAACTCATCCCCGCCAACCTCGTCGGCAAATCGATCACTTTGACTCACGCCGCCGGCGCGCCCAACCGCCTCGAGGCCACGATCAACAGCTACACCATCACCTTCACGACCGCGTCCACATTGACCCGCGCCGCCACCGGCTTCTCTTCGAGCGGCACCTACAAAGTAAACTCCTCCACTCTCACCGGCGCCGGCGCCACGCGAAACACCTTCCTGGAATTCTCCGGCTGGTATGCCACCGGCAACACCGCCCCCGTCTCCGTTTCGCTTGGACACTCCGCCGGCGAGGGCGCGGGTTTCGCTTTCGATACTGCCGACTCCGCCAAAATGAGCATCTTCACCTTCGTTTTTGGCGCGACCTTTACTGGCGGCGGTGGCACCACGACTCCCGCGCCCGTCCTCACCACCCAGCCGACTGCGCAAACCGCCGCCGTCGGCAGCTCCGTCACCTTCACCGCCGCCGCCAACGGCACCGGCAACACCTACCAATGGCGCGTCAACGGCAACAACATCGCCGGCGCCACCGGTGCCACCTACACGATAGCCTCGGCCAGCAACGCCAACGTTGGCCTCTACTCCGTCGTCGTCACCAACGCCGGCGTCTCCACCACAAGCGGCAACGCCCTCCTCACAGTCGTCGCCGCCGCCACCCGCGGCCGCCTGATCAACCTCTCCGTGCTCACCACGCTCTCGACAGCCACCGACGAGTTCACCCTCGGTTACGTCGTCGGCGGCACCGGCACCACCGGCTCCAAACCCCTCGTCATCCGCGCCGCCGGCCCGTCCCTCGGCGCCCTCGGCGTCCCCGGCACCATCGCCGACCCGCAACTCGAGACCTTCGCCGGTTCCACCAAAACCGGTGGCAACGACAACTGGGGCGGCGCCTCCGCGCTCGCCGCCGACCTCGCCGCCGTCGGCGCCTTCGCCTACACCGGCCCCACCTCCCGCGACGCCGCTGTCTCCACTAGCATCTCCTCCCGCGACAACTCCGTGAAGGTCACCGGTGTCGCCGGCGCCACCGGCCAGGTCATCGCCGAAGTCTACGACGCCACCCCGTCCGCCAACTTCGCTGCCACCACGCCGCGTCTGCTCAACGTCTCCGTCCGCAAACACCTCGGCACCGGCATCACCGCCGGCTTCGTCCTCGGCGGCTCCGCTCCCACCCGCGTCCTCATCCGCGTCGTCGGACCCGGTCTCGCTGCCTTCGGCGTGGGCGACACCGTCGTCGATCCCCAACTCGCCCTCTTCAACGACAAGTCCGTCAAGATCGGCGAAAACAACGACTGGGGTGGCTCGGCCGACCTCGCCGCTGCCTTCACCAGCGTCGGCGCCTTCGCCCTCCCCGCCGCCACCTCCAAGGACGCCGCCCTCCTCGTCACCCTCCAGCCCGGTCTCTACTCCGTCCAAGCCACCGGCGTTAACAACACCACCGGCGTCGGCATCGTCGAAGTCTACGAACTGCCCTGATCCACGCTCCGCCGCGAAGTAGGGCAGGGTCTCCGACCCGCCCTCCTCCACTCCCCATCACCGCGTCACCTACGACGCGGTCATCCTCCCGCCCCCCCGCGGGCCCTCACCGGCCCGCGTTTTTTTTTGCGCCCCCGCTCTCACCCGTCCCGCCGCCTCCCCACCACGCCCCCATACGCAGACCCACGTAACGACACCTCGCCCCCCGAGGTGCTATCCTCGGCCACCGCTCCGATTTCATCTCACCACATGAAAACCATCCTCTCCCTCTTCCTCTCAGGCGCGCTTGCCGCCCTCTCGCTGGTCACGGCCCGTGCCCAATCGCTCCCCACGTGGCGCGAAACCACGCCCACCGCCCTTCTCTCCGGCGCCAACGTCTACGGACTCGCCTACGGCAGCGGCACCTTCGTCGCCACCGCCTCCTCCAATAACCCCGTCACCGACTTCATCCTCACTTCCCCCGACGGCTCCGCCTGGACCCGCGTCGCCCTCCCCGCCGGCATTTCCGGCATCCGCCAAGTCCGCTTCATCAACGGCAAATTCTGGACCGTCGGCGGCAACGGCGCCGGCTCCTCCACCGTTTACAACTCCACCGACGGCTCGACCTGGTCCGCCGTCCAAACCGTGCCGGTCGGCGGCCTCGGCACCGGCGGCGGCCTCGTCGATATCGCCTACGGCAACGGCGCCTACGTCGCCCCGCTCGAACTCGGTTGGCTCACCTCCTCCGATGGCGTGACCTGGACCGCCCGTTCCGCCCCCACGCCCACCGGCGGCGCGACCCTGAGCGCCGCCACCGGCGTGGCCTTTAACAACGGCGTCTTCGTCGCCTCTTTCGGTAGCGTCTCCACCGCCACCTCGATGTTCCGCTCCACCGACGGCCTTACGTGGACGCCCATCCCCACCCTCACTGCCTTCGGCGGCTACACCCGCGTCTTCGTTTTCAACAACCAATTCGTCGTCTACGAACGCTCCAACACCAATCCCAGCCTCCAAGGCCAAGGCCTCGCCAGCGCCGACGGTCTCACGTGGACCCGCACCGGCACCACCACCAACCCCTACGCCGGCTCCGGCGTCACCGGCGTGGGCAACGGCTACCGCGTCGCCATCTCCGGCGTCCCCGCCCTCGGCAACTTCCGCGTCGCGATGACGACGAACAACGCCACCTTCACCGATATCGGCATCACGCCCCTCAACCGCTCCGTTGACCGCGGCTTCGCCGTCGGCGACACCACCATCGTCGGCCTCACCGCCTCAAGCCAGCTCGTCACCGGCGCCGCTCCGGCCGCCCCCGACACCGCGCCCGCGATCACCACCCCGCCGGCCTCCATCTCCGCCGTCCTCGGCCGCAGCGCCACCTTCTCCGTCGCCACCACCGGCACCGGCCAAACCTACCAATGGCGCTTCAACAACACGCCCATCACCGGCGCCACCTCCGCCACCTACACCATCCCTGCTGTCACCGCCGCCAACGCCGGCAGCTACACCGTCGCCGTCACCAACTCCATCGGCACCACCGTCAGCTCCGCCGCCACCCTCACCCTCGTCTCCGCCGCCCAAGCCGGCCGCCTGATCAACCTCTCCGTCCTCACCACGCTCGCCACCGCCACCGACGAGTTCACCCTCGGTTACGTCGTCGGCGGCACCGGCACCACGGGCTCCAAACCCCTCGTCATCCGCGCCGCCGGCCCCTCCCTCGGCGCCCTCGGCGTGCCCGGCACCATCGCCGACCCGCAACTCGAGACCTTCACCGGTTCCACCCGCACCGGTGGCAACGACAATTGGGGCGGCGCCTCCGCGCTCGCCGCCGACCTCGCCGCCGTCGGCGCCTTCGCCTACACCGGCCCCACCTCCCGCGACGCCGCTGTCTCCACCAGCATCTCCTCCCGCGACAACTCCGTGAAAGTCACCGGTGTCGCCGGCGCCACCGGCCAGGTCATCGCCGAAGTCTACGACGCCACCCCGTCCGCCAACTTCGCCGCCACCACGCCGCGTCTCCTCAACGTCTCCGTCCGCAAACACCTCGGCACCGGCATCACCGCCGGCTTCGTCCTCGGCGGCTCCGCTCCCACCCGCGTCCTCATCCGCGTCGTCGGCCCCGGTCTCGCTGCCTTCGGCGTGGGCGACACCGTCGTCGATCCCCAACTCGCCCTCTTCAACGACAAGTCCGTCAAGATCGGCGAAAACAACGACTGGGGTGGCTCCGCCGACCTCGCCGCCGCCTTCACCAGTGTCGGCGCCTTCGCCCTCCCCGCCGCCACCTCCAAAGACGCCGCCCTCCTCGTCACCCTTCAACCCGGTCTCTACTCCGTCCAGGCCACCGGCGTGAACAACACCACCGGCGTCGGCATCGTCGAAGTTTACGAACTGCCCTGATCCACGCTCCGCCGCGAAGTAGGGCAGGGTCTCCGACCCGCCCTCCTCCACTCCCCATCACCGCGTCACCTACGACGCGGTCATCCTCCCTCCCCCAACGCGGGCCCTCACCGGCCCGCGTTTTTTTGCGCCCCTACTTCGAAATCTTCCTACCAAAAAAATTTCCTACCCCAAAACCCCTCTGCGCCGCTCCCCCTCACTTTCCCTCCTCCCCCGCGCGATTTCCTTCGCCCCCACTCCCCTGACCCGCCATCACCTCTTCCCGGTCCGGCGACTCCCCCGCTTCACTCCACCCGTGAAAAAAGTCCTCCTCCTCGTCGCGATGGTGCTCACCAGCACCCTCGCCCACGCCGAAGTCCGCCTGAATTTCTGGCAGGAATCCCGCGACGAAAAAACCGCCGAACCGCTCTTCGGCTTCCTCCTCGCCCCGGCCGCCATGATGGCCGTCGTGGAAGCCGACGCCAAGGGCGACGATAAAAAAGCCGCCGCCCTCGCCGAGAAACTGCCCGCCGATACGTGGATGTATGGCCTCCTCCTCAGCGGCGAAGCCCCCGTCTACACCAAAGAAAAAATCGATCTCTTCGAACCGAAGCCCTGCGGCAGCATGATCACCCTCGAATCCGGCACTGTCGAAGTGGACCGCAAAAAGCGCACCGTGCGCATCGCGCTCAAGGTCACCCAAGACGGCAAGGTCATCGACTTCGTCGGCAACGGCACCTTCCCGATCACCGCCGGCCCGAAAACCAAAGCCCCGTCACCCGCTCGCTGACCCGCCTAGCCCGCCCCGCGCTCGCGCCGCGCGCCCTCTCCTTCCTTCCTCAACTCCACCCCTCCATGTTCACCATCATCGGCGCAGACGGCAAAGAATACGGCCCCGTGTCAGCGGACCAAATACGCGAGTGGCTCGCCCAGAATCGGCTCAACCTCACGATGCAGATCCGCCGCGACGGCGAAACCGCGTGGCACCGCCTCGGCGACCTCCCCGAATTCGCCCCGCCCGCTGCGACCACCCTTCCGCTCCCGCCCCCCCTCCCCACCGAATCCGCCCCCGCCGCCACCCCGCTCGATTCATCCGCCGGCGTCGCCGCCGACCCGACGCCGCCCACCCCCGCGGCTCCGGCCACGCCGCCTCCACCCGAGCCCCTCGTTTTCACCGGCGAATGGCAGGAGTATTTTAAAATCTGGATCGTCAACGTCCTCCTCACCGTCGTCACGCTCGGCCTCTACGCCGCATGGGCCAAGGTCCGCAAGCGCCGCTATTTTTACGCCAACACCAGCCTCTTCGGCCACACCTTCGAGTATCTCGCCGACCCCGTAAAAATCCTCAAAGGCAACCTCATCGTCGCCGCGCTCTTCCTGCTGCTCGCCTTTAGCCAGACCGTCTCGCCGATCCTCTACCTCGGCCTCGCCCTCGCATTCGCGGTCGCCGTGCCGTGGTTCCTCGTGCGCGCCTTCGCCTTCAACGCCCGCAACACCGCGTGGCGCGGCCTCCGCTTCGGTTTCGGCGGAACCTACGGCGAAGCGATCAAAGTCTTTTTCTTCTGGGCGCTCCTCGTGCCGTTCACCCTCGGCCTCATTATCCCCTACATGGCGTGGAAACAAAAATCGTTCATCGTCGATCGCCACTCGTTCGGCACCTCGCCCTTCTCCTTCGCCGGCACCGCCGAGGGTTTCTACAAAATCTACGGTGTCGCCGTGCTCTTCTTCCTGCCGATCATCGGCCTCTACTTCAGCCTTATCGGCATGGTCATCGCCGCCACCGTCAAAGCCGGCGCGAAGACCAAAAGCCCGCCGCCCATCGATCCGAGCGCCATGGGCATGATCGGCCTCCTCTTCCTCATCGCCGTCCCGCTCGCCCTCATCGGCACGTTCTATTTCCGCTCCCGCATGTTTAACTACCTCTGGAACCACACCGAAATCGCCGGCCACCGCTTCGCCGCCTCCATGCGCGCCCGCGATCTCTTTCTCCTCCAACTCGTCAACGCCATCGTAACCGCCCTCACGCTCGGCCTCCTCCACCCGTGGGCCGCCATTCGCACCGCGAAATTCCAACTCGAGTCCGTCCTCGTCCTCCCCGCCGGCAATATCGACGCCTTCGTCGCCGGCTCCGAACCACCCGTCGGCGCCGTCGGCGATGCCGCCAGCGACTTCTTCGACTTCGATATCGGCTTCGGCCTATGATGGAGACGGCCCTTCCCGCGACCTACTTCGACGGCCGCACGTCCCGGGCCCTGCCCGTCACGCTCCACTGGCACGCGGCCGACGGCACACTCGATATCCGCGGCGCCACTACGGAGCTCCGCTACGCGCGCCGCGACGTCACCGTCGAATCCCGCCTCGGCCGCGGCCCGCGTTTCATCCGCTTCGCCGACGGCGCCCGCTGCGAAGTCACCGACAACGACGCCCTCGACGCCATCCTCGCCACCTGGGCCCCCAACCCCGCCGGCGCCTGGCTCCACCGCCTCGAGACGAGTTGGCCCCAAGTCCTCGTCGCCTGCGTTCTCCTCGTCGCCTGCGGTTGGGCCGCGCTCCACTTCGGCCTCCCGTGGGGCGCGCGCAAAGTCGCCTTTCTCCTCCCCGCCGGTCTCACGCGCACGCTCGGCGACCAGACCCTCGCGACCCTCGACCGCACGATGCTCGCGCGCACCGAGCTCACCCACGAACGCCAGCTCGCCCTCCGCGCCGAGTTCGACCGCTTCCTCGCCGCCGCCGGCATCGCCGCGCCGCACGCCATCGAATTTCGCGCCATGCGTGCCGGCGGCGCCAACGCCTTCGCGCTCCCCTCCGGCACCATCGTCCTCACCGACGAACTCGTTTTCCTCGCCGCCGACGACC
>CALRZR010000278.1:0-9945 GCA_943372705.1 Opitutus sp. GAS368
CATCCGCTACCCTCCGGCACCCGCTTCCGTCTCTACTTCGCCGGCTACTTCGCCTTCCGCTTCGGCATCGAATTCATCAAACCCCGCGAAACACCCTTCCTCGCCCTCAGCGCCATCCAACTCGCGAGCCTCGCCGGCCTCACCGTCTCACTCCTCTCGCTCCTTCGCCTCTCACGATTCGAAATCGAAACCGAAAATCGAAATTCGAAATTCTAAAATCGGAAATCCGTCCATGGACCGCCCCTACCTCTACGCCGAGCTGACCAACTCCCTCTGTTCGCACTGCCTCCGCAAGGTCGAGGCCAAGGTCATCATCGAGGCCGGCCGCGTCTACCTCGACAAACGTTGCCCCGAGCACGGTCGCGAACGCGTGCTCATCTCGACCGATGTCGACTACTGGCACCAGACGCGCCGCTTCCTGAAACCGAGTCAGCTGCCGCGCCGTTTCAACACCCCGATTCTCCACGGCTGCCCCTACGACTGCGGTCTCTGCGCCGATCACGAGCAGCATTCCTGCCTCACCATTTTGGAGATCACCGACGCCTGCAATCTCGCCTGCCCCGTCTGCTATGCCGCGTCCTCGCCCCAGCGCACCACGCACCGCTCGCTCGCGCAGATCGAGTTCATGCTCGACGCCATCGTCGCCAACGAGGGCGAGCCCGACATCGTCCAAATTTCCGGCGGCGAACCCACGATCCACCCCGAGTTCTTCGCCATCCTCGACGCCGCAAAACGCCGCCCGATCAAGCACCTCATGCTCAACACCAACGGCGTCCGCATCGCGCAAGACGCCGCGTTCGCCGAACGCCTCGCCACCTACGCGCCCGGCTTCGAGATTTACCTCCAGTTCGATTCGCTCCGCCCCGACCCGATCCGCGCTCTCCGCGGCGCCGACCTGCTCCCCATCCGCCACCGCGCCCTCGCACGCCTCAACGCGCTCAACCTCTCCACCACCCTCGTCTGCACGTTGAAGAAAGGCCTCAACGACGACGAACTCGGCGCCATCGTCGACTTCGCCCTCACGCAGCGCTGCGTCCGCGGTGTCACGCTCCAGCCCGTCCAGCACGCCGGCCGCGCCGAAAATTTCGACCCCGCCCGCGACCGCCTCACCCTCTCCGAAGTCCGCACCAATCTCCTCACCCAATCCGCCGTCTTCCGCCCCGCCGACCTCATTCCCGTCCCCTGCCACCCCGACTGCCTCGCGATGGGTTACGCCCTCAAGCTCGGCGGCCGCGTCACTCCGCTCACCGGCCTAATTCCGCCCGACACCCTCCTCCGCGCCGAAGGCAGCACCCTCGTCTACGAGCGCGACCCCGAACTCCGCGCCGCCGTCTTCGACCTCTTCTCGACGCACCACTCGCCCGCGAGCAGCGCCGCCGCCCTCCGCCAACTCCTCTGCTGCCTCCCGCTCGTGCAAGCCCCTGCCACCCTCGGCTACGAAAACATCTTCCGCGTCCTCATCATCCAATTCCTCGACGCTCACAACTTCGACGTCCGCAGCGTCAAAAAAAGCTGCATCCACATCGCCCACCCCGACGGCCGCATCATCCCTTTCGACACCTACAACCTTTTCTACCGCGACGGCCTCGAAGCCACGTGGCAGCAATCCCGCACCTCCGCCAAAAACCTCTCCCATGGACACCCCACCCCCTCCCCCAGTTGAGCCGCCTCCGCCGCCCACCATCCACAACCACCGCTCGCTTATCACCGGTTTCGTCGTCGCCGCACTCTTATGGAGCCCAGCGATCATCACGAAACCCGAGATTCAAGTCCCCTTTCTCTTGTTCAACTGCATCGTCCTGCCCGTGATCGCCATCGTTGTGTCGATCATTCCGCACACCCGCCGCTTCGGCCTCGGCCTCTTGCTCGCCTGCGGACTCGGCTGGCTCATCCTCGGCGCAATCTGCGGCGGCGTGTTCAAATAGCCCCGGCGGACGCAGCCCACACGAGGCGTTTGGCTCAGTGGCCTCTGTGCTCCTCCGGTTTGCCTCGGTGTCGAAATTTCTGGCCGCCTTTCCCTCCGCGAACATTTCCCTCCCCCGTTTCCCAGCATTGCACCGCCACTACCACGCCGCCTTCCTTTTCCTCCCGCCCACCCCATGACGCCCAAACTCCCCCGCCTCGCCCTCGCCCTTTTCGCCCTCGCCCTCCTCACCCTGTCCGCACCCGCCACCCGCGCTGCCGAATCCCCCGTCGGCACCGCCCACGTCTACAAACGCGTCGGCGCGCGCGATCTGAAACTCTTCGTCGTCTCGCCCCCCGATGCGAAGCCCACCGATCGCCGCCCCGCCCTTGTCCTGTTCCACGGCGGCGGTTGGACCGGTGGCGCCCCCACGCAATTCAACACCCAATCCACCTACCTCGCCTCCCGCGGCCTCGTGTGCGTGCAAGTCGAATACCGTCTGCTCGACAAGGCCGACAAGGCTCCGCCGCTCGTCTGCATCCAGGATGCGAAGTCCGCCATGCGTTGGGTCCGCGCCCACGCCGCCGAACTTGGCATCGATCCCGCCCGCATCGGTGCGGGCGGCGGTTCCGCTGGCGGACACCTCGCCGCCTTCGTAGGCATGGTCGCGGGACAAGACGATCCCGCTGACGATCTGAAAATCTCCGCGCGCGCCGCCGCACTCGTCCTCTTCAACCCCGTCTTCGACAACGGCCCCGTCGGCGGCTGGGGCCAGGCCCGCGTCGGCGAGCGCGTGAAAGAATTTTCTCCCGCGCACAACATCACCGCCGACGATCCGCCCGCCATCGTCTTCCTCGGCCGCAACGACGCCCTCATTCCCGTCGCCACTCTCGAGCGTTTCCAAGTCGCGATGAAATCCGTCGGCGTGCGCTGCGACACCCACTACTACGCCGGCCAAGCCCACAGCTTTTTCAACAAAGACCCCTACAAAACCCGCACGCTCATCGAGGCCGACAAATTCCTCACTTCCCTCGGTTGGCTCAAAGGTCCTCCCACCGCCACCGAGCCGTCCCCCGCTGCCACCGCCCCATGATTCGTTTTTTCCACCGCCTGCTGCCCGCCGCGCTCCTCGCGCTGGTCGCCGCCACCCTCCACAGCACGCTCGCCGCTGCCGCCGCCGCACGTCCGCCCAACATCATCTTTATCCTCGCCGACGATCTCGGCTACGGCGACCTCGGCAGCTACGGCCAAAAATGCTTCGCCACGCCCCATCTCGACCGCCTCGCCGCCGAGGGCATGCGCTTCACTCAACACTACGGCGGCACCACCGTGTGCGCTCCGTCGCGCTCCGCGTTGCTCACCGGCCTGCACACCGGCCACACCCCCATTCGCGGCAACAAAGAGATTCAGCCCGAAGGCCAGCATCCGCTGCCCGCCGACACCCGCACCGTCGCGAAACTTCTCCAACGCGCCGGCTACGCCACCGGCGTTTTCGGCAAATGGGGTCTCGGTTTCCCCGGCTCCGAGGGCACGCCGCAGCGCCAGGGTTTTGATCGCTTCTACGGGTTTAACTGTCAGCGCCTCGGCCACCACTACTACCCGGATCACCTCTGGGACAACGACACCAAGGTCCCGCTCGCCGGCAACGCCCACCGCCGCAACGGCGACTACGCTCCGGCTCTCATCCACCAAAAAACGCTCGGCTTCATCGAGGCCAACCGCGACCGCCCGTTTTTCTGCTTCGTCGCCTCCATTATCCCGCACGCCGAACTCGTCGCTCCGGAGAGCTACCTCGCCCGCCACCGCGGCAAATACGGCCCCGAAACACCGTATCAGGGCGTCGATGACGGCCCGACTTTCCGCCAGGGCCCCTATGCGTCCCAGCCCCACCCGCACGCCGCCTACGCCGCCATGGTCAACCTCCTCGACGATCAGGTGGGCGAGATCGTTGCCACCGTCCGCCGGCTCGGTCTCGCCGAAAACACGCTCATCGTCTTCACCTCCGACAACGGTCCCTCCGTTGAGGGCGGTTCCGATCCCGCGTATTTCCGCAGCAGCGGCGGCCTGCGCGGCGTAAAACGCGATCTCTACGAAGGAGGTATCCGCGTTCCCATGATCGCCCACTGGCCGGGCACCGTCGCCCGCGGCGCCGTCTCGGCGCACATCTCCGCCTTCTGGGATTGGCTGCCCACGTTTACCGAACTCGCCGGCTTGCCCACTCCCGCCGCCGTCGACGGCCTTTCACTCGCGCCAACTCTCACTGGCCGCGGCCGGCAGGCCCAGCACGACTACCTCTACTGGGAATTTCACGAGGGCGGCGGCCGCGTCGCCCTGCGTCAAGGCGACTGGAAGGTCGTGCGCTACGAGGTGCTCAAAGCCCCCGATGGCCCGCTCGCGTTGTTCAATCTCGCCACCGACCCCGCCGAGACCATCGACCTCGCCGCCCGCCACCCCGACCGCGTGCAAGCCCTCGGTGCCCTCCTGCGCAACGCCCGCACCGATTCTCCGCTCTTCCGCTTCGGCCAAACCGGCTACTTGCAGGCCCGCTGACCCCGCCCCGCTGACCACCACGGCGCCTCCCCGCACGCCACTGTTCCGGCGCGTGGGCGTTTTCGTCCGCCACCTTCGGCGTTTCCATCCGTCCTTCCCGCCTCCGCCCGTTCCCCTTTCCCGCATGTCCCACCACGCCCTTCCTTCCCCTCACCGTCGCCTTCGTCGCCGCCTCGCCGGCCTCGGCCTGCTGATCGCCGCCGCCGCCGCACCGTTCACGGCCCGCGCCGCCGACACCGTTCCCGCCGACCTCGACCTCATCCGCTTCTCCGGCCCCGACATCACGCCGTGCGTCGCGACCCTCTGCGTCTCCGCCCAAGGCGAGGTCTACGCCGGCGTCGATCTCAACGGCTCCCTCGGCAAAGGCCCCGGCAAAGGCCGCATCGTCAAACTCATCGACCGCGATCACGACGGCGTTGCCGATTCCCACACGATCTTCGCCACCATCGACAACGCCCGCGGCCTCCTCGCCGTCGGCACGCGCGTCTACGTGCTCCACACCCATCACGGCGCCGACGGCAAAGCCACCGGCATGAACCTCGCGGTCCTCGAAGATGCCAACCGTGACGGCGTCGCCGACGGTCCCGCGAAAATCCTCGTCGAGGGCATCTGCATCGCCAAGGCCATCAACGACCGCGGCACTGACCACTCCACCAACGGCATCCGCATGGGCATCGACGGCTGGATCTATATCGCGGTTGGCGATTTTGGCTTTCACAACGCCACCGGCACCGACGGCGCGAAGGTCACCCTCCAAGGCGGCGGCGTCGCCCGCGTCCGCCCCGACGGCACCGAACTCGAGCTCTTCGCCACCGGCACCCGCAACGACTACGATGTCGCGATCGATCCGTTCCTGAATCTCTTCTCCCGCGGCAATACCAACGACGGCGGCGGCTGGAACATCCGCTTCCTCCACCTCATCCAGTCCGCCGACTACGGCTATCCGCGCCTCTTCAAAAATTTCTCCACCGAAATTCTCCCCGCCCTCGAAGACCTCGGCGGCGGCTCCGGCGTCGGCGCGTTTTTCCTCTCCGAGCCCACGTGGCCCGCAAAATACAACGACCAGCCCCTCATGGCTGACTGGGGCCGCAAAGCGATTTACCTCCACCGCCTCACGCCCGACGGCGCGACATTCACGCAGAAGGTCGAGGAGTTCGCGCAAATTTCCCAGATCACCGACCTCGACGTCGATCCCTCCGGCCAGATGTTCGTCAGCGCCTGGGATGGCGCCGGCTTCAAAGGCGACCCCGGCAAAGGCTACGTCTCGCGCCTCACGCCAAAAGGCTGGACGCACCGCGCCTTCCCCGATCTCGCCACCGCGAAACTCGCCGATCTCGTCACGCTCCTCGCCTCCGCCAGCGCCACCACGCGCTTCTACGCGCAACAGGAAATCCTCGCCCGTCCCGCCGAGTCCGCTGCCGCCAAAACCGCGGTCCTCGCACTCGCGAAATCCACCGCGCCATCCCTCGCCGCGCGCGTCGCCGCGCTGATGACCTACGCGCAACTCGAGTCGTCGCCGTCCGCCATACTCGCCCTCGCCGTCGACGAATCACTCCGCGAGTTCGCCCTCCGTGCCGCCACCGATCGCATGCCGCGCCTGAAAAATTCCAAGCTCCCGCTCGAGCCTTTCACCAACACGCTCCGCACCGGCACGCCGCGCCAACGCGCCGCCGCCGCCATCGCGCTCGGTCGCCTCGGCAATCCCGCCGCCGCCGCCGCGCTCATCGCCGAACCGTTCACCAAACCCGACGACGGCGGCGACGCTGACTTCACCCAGAAAGACACGCTCAAGGGCGCCCGCACGAGCAACGCCACCCTCTCCACCAAACCCGGCAACGAGCTCCGCCTCCATCTGACTTCGACCACCGACGCCGCCAAGCCCGCGCGCCTCGCGATCTCCGATGCCTATTTCACCCTCGCCGATCGCACCCGCGTCGCGCTTTCCACGCTCAAGCCCATCGCCGGTCGCGCCACCGTCGAAGCCGCGCCTGCCGTTGCACCCGCCCCGGACGCCGAGGCCGCCACAAAAGCCGGCAAGAAAAACAAACGCGCGCCCTCCGGCCCCGCCGTGATCATCGAAGGAACACCCTACGTCACATACCTCGTGCCGCCCGGCGCCGTGCAGTTTGACGCCCGCGCTCGCACTCCCGCCGCCAGCGGCGCCGAGGTCTCCGTTGAGTTCTTCGTCTCCAGCGGCCCGCCGTTGAAAAACCCCACCGCCTCCTTCGCTCCGCGCCACGCGACGCCGAACTCCTCCATCGTCGTGCCCCACCTCGCCGCCCACGCCCTCACGCGTCTGCGCGCGGTCGACGCCTCCCTCGCCGCCATCGGCACGAAGAACGAGGATCTCGCCCTCTGGACCTTGTCCTACCTTCACGATCCCGCCGTCGTCGACGGCCTCCTCGCCAAACTCACGCCCGACATGGCACCTGCGTTGCGCACGAAACTTCTCACGACGCTCGCCCGCCTCTATCAGCAAGAGAAGCCCTTTGATGGCACCACGTGGTGGAGCACCCGCCCGGATACCCGCGGGCCCTACTATACCCCCATCACCTGGTCCGCCTCGCCGCGCATCGCCGCCACCCTCGAAGCCGAAGCCGCCCGCGCCACTCCCGCGCAGCTCGATTTCCTCGCGCGCCTCAACGACTCCCATCGCCTCGGCCTCGCCAAACTCGGCACCCGCCTCGTCGCCGCTCCCACCGAAAAAGCCCCAACCGTCGACCTCGCGAAAATCGCCTCCCAGAAAGGCGCCATCGCGACCACCGCCCTCGAAGACATCATCCTCGCCGTCGAAAAACTGAAACCCAACCCCGCCCGCGGCGAAGCGCTCTTCACCCAACAAGGCTGCGTCGCCTGCCACGCCCTCCAAGCCGGCGGCGCCGTGCTCGGACCGTTCATGGGCCAGATCGGCTCCATCATGAATCCGAGCCAGATCGCCACCGCGATTCTGCGCCCGAGCGACACGATCTCCCAAGGTTTCCAGACCGTTATGCTCACTATGAAAGACGGCTCGGTGCGCACCGGCTTCGCCACCGAAACCACCTCCGAAAAAATCGTCCTCCGCGACATGACCGGCGCCGTCTCCACGGTCCTCACCGCCAACGTGAAAGAGGAAAAGCACCTCCCCACCTCGATGATGCCCGAAGGCCTCGCCAACGCCCTCTCCCTCGAAGACTTCGCCGCCCTCGTCCACTTCCTAGCCGCCAAGAAATAGCCGGTAGGGACGGCGCTCCGAGCCGTCCGCCGCCCACTCCCGGGCGTCCGTCTCGCCCTCCACACGCTGGGGACGCGACGCCCCTGTCGCGTTCCTTGCCCTTTTGCGCGCCGAGCACACCGGTCGCCGCGCCCGCACCCAGCCGCCCCAGCCCACGCCGTTTATTTTTTGCGCCTTCTGCGCCCCTTTGCGGCCCACCTCCGTAACCATCACCCGCCTCCCGCCCGCCCCCGCACCAAGCTTGCCCGCCCCCCGCCGCGCCGCTCTCATCGCCGCTCCCATGCCGAGCCCCGCCGCCTCCGCTTCCGAGCCCGCCCCGGGCATTGCGCGCGGCCACGTTCTCATTCTTTCCACGCTCGGCATCGTCGGCCTCGCCTGTCTCGCCGTCATCACGCTGATCTACCCCGGCGCCACGCGCATGTATGCATGGCCCTGGTCGCTGGCCCACGCCGGTGCCCTCCTCGCCCCCGTCCTCGCGCTCCTCGTCCGCGCCTTCGATTCCGCACACCCGCTCCTCCTCCCACCGCCGCTCTGGCGCATCACTGCCCTCGGCTCCGTCGCGACGATTCTCCTCTCCGCCCTCGCGAGCCCCTATTGCGGCCCGAGCCTGCTCTGGTCCGCCCCGCTGCTCGCCGCTATCGCCCTTTTCTTCGTCGCCCACGACGCGCTCGCCGCCCGCGCCGACCGTCCCGCGCGCGCCGCCAACCTCCTCGGCCTCATCTTCGCCGCAATCATTCTCACGAGTCTCGCCCACTGGCTCCCCGGCGTCCCCGGTCGATCGCTCGACGTCCTCGCCCAGTCGCGCAACGGCGCCCCGCTCGGCCACTCCAACTACACCGCCGGCCTCGCCCTCCTCGCGCTGCCGTGGTCCATCGCCCTCGCACTCCGCGCCCGCGCCGCCGCCCGTATCCTCTGGTCCGCGACGGCCGCCTCCGCCTTTGTCATCTTCCTCTCCAGCGGCAGCCGCGCCGGCATGATCGGCCTCGCCGCCCTCGCCTTCGCCGTCCTCTTCCTTTCCCCGCTCACCCTCCTCCGCAAACTCGCCCTGAGCGCCGCCCTCCTCGTCGCCGGCTTCGCCTTAATCCTCGCCCACCCCCGCACGCGCTCGCTCCTCACCGCGCCCGACCCCACGGCCGCACCCAACCTCAGCAACGTCCAGCGCACCGCGATGCTCACCGCCGCCGTCCGCATGGGCGCTGATCGCCCGTTGCTCGGCTGGGGCCCCGGCACCACTCCGCTCGTCTACCCGCGTTACCGCGCCGGCCTCGACGGCGGCGCCGAAAACGTCCTCCAACTCCACAGCACCCCCGCCCAACTCTGGGCCGACTTCGGCGCCCCCGGCCTCGCCTGCGCCCTCCTCTTCCTCCTCGCCACCCTCCGCAGCATCCGCACCCACCTCCACACCGCCGCACCCCCGTGTAACCTATTGGGTTACACTCCTCCCTTATCCCCCTCACCCACCACCCCCGCACCGTGTAACCCAATAGGTTACACGCCTTCCGCTCGGCCTTGGCTCTCCCCGGCCTCTGTCGCCGCCGTCTCGCTCGCGGGCTACGCCGTTTTCGCTCTCGGCGATTGGCAACTCGACGTCCCCGTTTTCGCCTTCGCCGTCGCGATCTGCGCCGCACTTCTCTCCGCTTCCTCCCCACCGCCCACCGCCGTCGCCGCCCCGTCGCCGCGCCCTCCCGTGCTCGGCGCGCGTATCCTCGGCGGCCTCACGCTGCTCTCGCTCGCTCTCGTCGCTTTGCTCGGCCGCCCCGATCCCACGCCCGAACTCAACGTCCGCGCGCTCACCCTCGCCCGCACCGGCACTCCCGCCGACACCGCGCAGGCCGTCGCCCTCCTCCGCGCATCCCTCGCGCTCAACCCCGACCAGGAAATCGCCCACTTCAATCTCGGCTGGCTCCTCGTCGTCTCCGACCCCTCCGCCGCCGAACGCCACTTTATCGAAGCCCTCCACCTCGTCCCCGACAAAGGTGGCGTCTACTTCGGCCTCGGCCTCGCCCGCCTCAACCAAAACCGCCCCGCCCCCGCCGCCCGCGCCTTCGCCCTCGAGTGCCTCAATGACCCCGCGTTTCTCTTCTCTCCCTGGTGGCGTGACCCCGCCCTCGCCGCCCTCCGACCGCGCGCCGCCACCGAATTCACCCACCTTTGCTCCCTCACCGACCGCGCCCTGAAAAACTTCGCCAACACCCGCTATTCCGCAGCGCTCCTCCCGCGCCTCGCCGCCCTCGCGCCCCAACTCGGCGAAGTCCCCTCCGGTCCCGAGCAGACCTCC
>CALRZR010000279.1:0-9915 GCA_943372705.1 Opitutus sp. GAS368
GGATGTGACCAGGCCCATTCTGCCTTATATCCCCTTTCCGTTTGCCGCAGCGACCGCGCCTGCCCTCGCGGAAATGCGAAATCAACTTTGCTGCCTCGACTACCGTTTCCGCCAGTTAACTCAAATCCCCCACTCCCCATGAAAATCCCCGCTCACACCTCTCGTTTGCTCGCTACGCTTGTCGCGCTGCTCGCCCTTGCGCCGGTTGCGTTCGCCGAAATCGGGCTGGGCGCAAAACCTCTGCCCGGGGCCGAAATGCTCTTCGACGGCAGCCGCGCGATGCTCGACGACAAATGGACCTATTGGACCGGGCCACGCTTCGGTTCCGCCCTCCCGATCAAATGGAAGATTGTCGAAGATCCGGTTGATCGAGGGACTGTTTTGATGACTGACGACCCTGCCGCAGCCGGCGGCAAATACGGTGCAGCCGACATCGTCACCAAGAAACCCTACCGTGATTTTCGCCTGCACGTGGAGTTTTTAATCCCCAACACCGGCGGTAACAGCGGCGTTTATTTGCAGAACCGCTATGAAATCCAAATTTGCGACAGCGATGCGACGAAGCACGGTATGGGCGCTGTAATCAACGAGACGCCGTCTCCGTATTTCGCTTACAAGGGCCTCGGCAAATGGAACTCTTACGACATCCAGTTCCGGGCAGCCCGTTTCAAGGACGGCAAGCGCACCGAACCCGCGATGGTTACGATCTACTTCAACGGTATCAAAGTGCACGGCAACCAGCCGATCAATCAGGTCTGGGGTGGAGCCAACTCGGGCATCGACGGCGGCAACGACGGCGGCAAGGGAATCACCGACACGCCGGGCGGCCTGAAGCTGCAATGCGAAGGGCACGACGTGCGCTACCGGAACATCTGGATCAAGGAACTCGAACTCACACGCCCGTCCACCGATTTTAAGCAGTGATCCTGTCGCGTTGCTGATAACGCATCGCTCGCTCCATGAGCCGTGAGACTTGCTACCGCTGCTTCTGGCCCAAGGAGCTTTGCTGGTGTCCTTCGATTCAACCGATGGCGACACGGACCAAGTTTGTGTTCCTGATGCACCCGAAGGAATTCAAGAAGGAGAAAGCGAGCACGGGGCGACTTACCCACCTCTGTCTGCCCGACAGCGTCATTCATATGGGCATCGGATTCGACGACCACGACGAAGTTCAGGCACTTATTCGAGACCCTGCAAATTTCGCTGTCCTGCTTTACCCCGGCCCCACCGCAAGGAATCTCTCAACGGGCGGCCTTACGGATGCCGATCTCGCGGGCCGCCGCCTCGTCGTGTTCTTGTTGGATGCCACTTGGAGCTGTGCGCGAAAAATGCTCCGGCTGAGCCCAATTTTGCAGCAACTCCCCCGGATCATGTTCACCCCGGCGGGTGTCAGTCGCTACGTCATCAAACAGCAGCCTCAAGACGGCTGTCTCTCGACACTCGAGGCGACCCACGAGCTGCTGCTCGCCCTCGAACGCAATGGTCTGGATCACTATCCGCTGCCCGGCCAGCTCCTCGGCCTCTTTGATCGGATGCAGCAATTTCAGATCAAGTGTGCGGCCGATCCTTCGCGCCCCGGATATCGACGCCAGCCCTACAGCCAACCGGGCGAGCGTCTGGCTCCCCACGGCCGCAGCGGTGCGCGCCGCAGCCGCTATCTCACGGCGCCGTCCGGTCCCACAAGTGCCTGAGCAGCCCGGCTGCGATCAACCGATCGCGAGCAGCTCGACCTCAAAAATCAAAGTCGCATTCGGCGGAATCGCGCCCGGATAGCCCTCGCGCCCATACGCCAGCTCGGGCGGAATCGTCATCTTCACTTTGTCTCCGACCCGCATCGTCGCAACGCCTTGATCCCACCCGGCTATCACCTGCTTCATGCCCAACATAAACGTAAACGGCTCATCCCGGTCGACGGAACTGTCGAACTTTCCGCCATCCTCGAACGTTCCGGTGTAGTGCACGGTAACCTCGTCACCTTTCTTGGGTGAGGGACCGTTGCCGCTGATGAGCTTTTCAATCTGCAATTGAGGAGTGGCCATTTCCTATGGTCACCGCGCCTTCTCGCCTGGGTCAAGGGCACGTTCCACACAGTCACGCGCTACCTGCAAAAAACGGCGAGTTCAGCCGAGCTGCACGATGAGCGTCTCGCCGCCAAACACGACCTTGTCCCCGGCAAGCAGCTTCCGCCCTTTGCGTGTCTCGACGACGCCGTTGACCGACACCTCGCCGTCAACGACGACCTGTTTGGCCTGCCCGCCGCTTTCTGTGCAGCCGGAGAACTTCAAGAACTGGGATAGCTCGATCGGCTCCGCGCGAATCGCGACGATCCGGCCGGCCGAGGGTGAAGATTTAGACTTGGCGCTCATAGTTGGGAAAAGGGTCACTCGGCCGCTGCCTTGCGAAAAATCAGGATATGTTGCTGCGGGAGCACATCGATTTTCTGATCAAACTTCAGTCGGTGCACGGCCATCTCTTTCTTGACCTGCTCAGCCGTCATTTTGTGGAGCCGCTTGATCGCCACATTCGGATCCTCGCCGCGATATTCGACCAGCACGAGCCGGCCACCGGGCTTCAACGAGCTGATCATCGCGCGAGTCATCTCGAAGGGGAAATCCAACTCGTGATAAACATCGACGAGCAAAATAAGGTCCGTCGAATTGGCGGGGAGTTTCGGGTCCTGCACCGTCCCGAGCACGGGCTCGACAATCTTCTCCACGCCTCGCCGCTGCATCTGCGACATAAGCAACTCCAACATCTCCGGCTGAATGTCGTTGGCAAAAATCTTCCCGGTCGGACCCACTTTTTGAGCCATCCGCCACGAAAAATACCCGCTGCCCGCGCCCACATCGGCCACCACATTCCCGGGCTTCAACTCCAGCGCGTTGAGCAACAGGTCGGTGCGCTCTTCCTCCTCGCGCGTGCGCCGCTCGAGCCACCCAGCCGCCTGATGCCCCATCACCTTCGCGATCTCGCGACCGAAATAAATTTTACCAATGCCATCGCGATCCGCCGGCGTCCGCGTCTCGTAACGCGCTTCGGCCGGCCGCACGGTTTCCCCCGCGCACAGGCCGAGCGCACCAGAGAGCCCCACAGCCAACACCACGCAGGCCGATCGCAGACGCGCGTTCACGGCAGCTTGGCCTGAACGAGTTTGCTGACGGCGCCGAAGTCGATGAGACCCGCATCGGGGTGCTGTTTCATGGCACCGATCACCTTGCCCATTTCCTTTTTCGACTGCGCACCGGTGGAGGCGATGGCCGCCACAATCAGCTCCTCGATCTTCGCGGCATCAAGTCCCTTCGGAAGATATTTTTCGAGGATGCGGATCTCCGCTTCGTTCGCCGCCACGAGGTCCACGCGACCGCCCTTGGCAAACTCCGCTTTGGCATCGGTGAGATTCTTCACCGCCTTGCGCATGGTCGCGATGACGAGCGCCTCGTCGATTTCCTTGTTCGCGTCCATCGCCGCGCGTTTGATCGCGGCATCCGCCGTGCGGAGAGCGAGCGTCGTGGCGCTGTCGCGCGCCTTCATTGCGGTGATGATGTCAGCCCGGAGGGTTTCGTAAGTTGAGGCCATGTCGGGCAGAGTGCGCGCCTCCGCTGTCGTGTCGAGAATCGAGCGTCACGGTGCCGCGGCCGCTTTGTCGGCTACATAGAGTGTGTAGGCCGGACGTTTCGCACCCGCGTGCACCTTCGCCGCCACCACCTCGACTTTGAAGCCCGCCTTCGTGAGCCGCGCCGCATACGCGCGGTCGTGCGACGCGGACCAAATCACCGCTCGCCCATTCGGTTTCAGCGCAGAGTAAATTCGCTTGAGGCCCGCCTCGTCGTAGAGGCGCCCATTGGCCCGTTGCACCATCGCCGCCGGCCCGTTGTCCGTGTCGAGGACGATGGCATCGTAGCGCGCGTCACCGGCCCGCAGCAACACGCCCCACACATCCCCCACATGCAGAGCGACCCGCTTGTCGTCGACCAGCTTGCCGTTGAGTTTGCCCAGCAACGCGCGGTTCCATTCGATGATCGCCGGCATCAACTCGGCGACTTCCACCACCCCGTGCGGGCCGACGCCCTCGAGCACACTGCGCAAGGTAAAGCCAAGCCCCAGCCCGCCGATCAGGGCGCGAGATTTGCCGAAACGAGGAAACTTGTCCGTCGCCAACTCCCCGATCTGCAATTCCGAGTTGGCCACCGTCGAGTCCATCAGCGCCTGACCGTTGAGCCGCACGCAGTAGGAGCCGTCGTGTTCGTGCAACGTGAGGCGTCCGCCGTCGGGCGTGGTGGTTTCTGCGAGCTTGATCTGCGGTTTCATGAGTTCAGTGAGGCGGCGAGTTGGGCCGGGGCCGCGCGTAATGGCCAGCCTGACGTTGCGCCGGCTGCGAGACTTCCCAACGTTCCCGGCCATGATTCCTGCACCTTCCCGCAACGTCCTCGGCGGACCGCTCAAGCCGTGCTCCACGGCACCACTGACCGGCTTCTTCCGCAACGGCTGCTGCGACACCTGCGCCGAGGATCACGGTTGTCACACGGTGTGCGTCGAGGTGACCGAAACATTTCTCGAATTCAGCCGCGCCGCCGGCAACGACCTCTCCACTCCCGTGCCCGAATATGACTTCCCCGGCCTCTCGCCCGGTGACCGCTGGTGCGTCTGCGCGTCGCGCTGGCTGGAGTGTCTCAACGCCGGAGTCGCTTCGCCCGTCGCCCTCGCCGCCACCCACGAGCGCACGCTCGAAATCGTGCCACTCGCCCTCCTCCAGCAACACGCGACTGCCTGATGCCATCTGCCCTCCAAACATGACGCCGCCGCAAAAAAATAATCCGCTCCACGCCATCACCCTCGAGGCTCTGCTCACGCAATTGGTCGCTCACTACGGATGGGAAGAACTCGGTCGCCGCATCGATGTGCGCTGCTTCAATTTCGACCCCAGCATCAAATCGAGTTTAAAATTTCTCCGGAAGACCCCGTGGGCCCGCGCCAAAGTAGAACAACTTTTCCTTAACACCGATTTTCCGTCCAAGCCCGCGGGCTAAACATCGGGCAGTTGCCAATCCATCGGCGTCAAACCGGCCTCGCCGAGGTGTGCGTTGATTTTTGAGAAGCAGCGACAGCCCATGAAAAACCGCGCCGACAACGGCGACGGGTGCCCGCATTCCACGATGCGATGCTGCGGCGCCGTGATCAGCTCGCGTTTCGCCTGCGCCGCTTTGCCCCAGAGCACGAAGACCACCCGCGTCGGTTTCGCGTTCACCGCTCCGATCACCGCGTCCGTAAACTTCTCCCAGCCCCGCCCGCGGTGCGAAAACGCCTCGCCCGCCCGCAGCGTCAGCACGGTATTGAGCATCAACATGCCCTGCCGCGCCCACGCCTCGAGACAGCCGTGATTGGGGGCGCGGAACCCGACGTCGTCGCGCAATTCCTTATAGATATTCTGAAGCGAGCGGGGCACTTTCACTCCCGGCCGAACCGAGAAACACAGCCCGTGCGCATCCCCGGGTGTTGGATACGGATCTTGACCAAGCAGCAGCACTTTCACGTCGGTGTAAGCCGTCAGTTCGAGGGCCCGAAAAATCTCCGACCGCGGCGGCAGTATCTCCTTCCCGGCGGCCGCCTCGCCGGTGAGAAAGGCGTCGAGCGCCCGGTAATAATCCTGCTCAACTTCGTTTTGCAGCAGCGGACGCCACGATTCAGGAATGGGAGGCAGCACGGCGCGAGAGCTAGTTTGATTCGTCCGCGCCCTGCCAGTGGAAAAATCCGTGACGCCGCCCCGCGACCGCGCCACGGTTTTCCACATGTCACGCGTTTACCCCATCGCCGTTTCGCTCCTCCTCTTTTGCAGCCACGCTGCCGCCGCGGCACCGTCCGTTAAATGGGTGCCGACAAATCTCCCGCCGCCGCCCGCCACCGGCCCCGCGCTCTGCGTCGGCGCCTACCTTAAACCCGAACAGGGCCAGGCCACCCTCGACGCCGCGCTCGCACAATTCCCCGATCGCTCCGCCTGGGAAGCCTACGGAAAACATGTCCGCCAACGCATCCAGGAAGGCGCCGGCCTCTCTCCGTGGCCGCAGCGCACGCCGCTCAATCCCATCCTGCGCGGCAAGCGCACCTGCGACGGCTACACCGTCGAGAATGTCGCGTTCGAATCCGTCCCCGGCTACTTCGTCACCGGCAACCTCTACCGCCCGCTCAATGGCAAAGCCCCCTACCCCGTCGTCCTGACGACCCACGGCCATGGTGCGACGATCAGGACGCCCGACGATTTTGAGAAACAGGGCCGCTTCACCGAGACGGTCCAGGCCCGCGGTGGCACTTTCGCCCGCATGGGCGCCATCGTGCTCTCGATCGAGATGGTCGGCTACGGCGATTCCAGCACCCAGGTCGGCCAAGACGCCCACAAAAAACCGTTCACGCAAACGCTCCAAATCTGGAACGCCATGCGGGCGCTCGACTACCTGCTCTCCCTTGACGGCGTCGATCCCAAGCGCGTTGCCGTGACCGGCGAATCCGGCGGCGGCACGCAGACTTTTCTGCTCACCGCGCTCGATTCCCGGGTCACACTCAGCGCGCCCGTCGTGATGGTTTCGTCCTATTTTTTCGGCGGCTGCCCCTGTGAAAGCGGGCAGCCCATCCACCGCAGCGCCGACCATTTTGCGAGCAACGTCATGATCGCCGCCCTCGCCGCGCCGCGCCCGCTGCTCCTCGTTTCCGACGGCGCGGATTGGACGCAGCACGTCCCGCAAATCGAATTCCCCTTCGTTCAAAAAATTTACGGCTACTACGGCGCCACGCAGAAGACCGCGAACGTCCATCTCGCTACCGAAAAACACGACTACGGTCCCTCGAAACGTGCCGCCGTGTATCGTTTTGTCGCCGATCATTTCGGACTCACGGCACCCGCGACAAATGCCGAGGGCAAACCCGACGAATCACGGGTCACGATTGCGCGCCACGGCCCGCTCCACGTCTTCAACGACGAGTTTCCCCTGCCCGGTCACGCGCACCGTGACATCGCCGCTGTCGAGCGCACGCTGCGCGAATTGCAGCGTTGAACGCACCCCGCCACCACGTCACACCCACTCCGCCATGAGCGAACTTCCCGACTGCCAATACTGCCGCAAAGACCAGCGCCTCACCGATCTCATGATCGAGATCGCGCCCATGAGCGCCTCGACGCTCTACCTTTTCAAAGAGCAAACCCACCGCGGTCGCTGCGTCGTCGCTTACAACGGGCACGTCAACGAGCTCTTCGAGTTGCCCGACGCCGAGCTCATCCGTTTCACGCAAGACGTCGCGCGCGCCGCCAAGGCGATCAAGGCCGCAGTGAACGCCAAAAAAATCAACTACGGCGCCTACTCTGACAAATTGCCGCATCTCCACATGCACCTCGTGCCGAAATTCGAAGGCGGCGCCGCGTGGGGCGCACCGTTCGAGATGATGCCAGCGAACAAACAGCTGCTCTCCGACACCGACTACGGCGCGCTGATCCAGTCGATCAAAGCGCAGCTCTGAGTTTCGGGACCACGCGAGCGCCCTTCGTGTGCTCGCTGAAATTGCTCCGAAATTAACCGGACGACACGTTTGTCCGCGCCTGCTATCTTTCGTCCATGCGAATGACTCCAGCCACCATGTATGCGCGTGTTCTCGCGGGCGACGCGTCCTACAACGGCCGCTTTTTCACCGGCGTGCTCACGACCGGCATCTACTGCCTCCCTTCCTGCAAAGCCCGCAAACCCAAGCCGGAGAACGTTCGCTTTTTCCCCACGTGCGAAGCCGCCCGCTCCTCCGGCCTCCGTGCCTGCAAAAAATGTCACCCCGACGATTTCGCCCGCGGCGCCGATCCGGTCTTGGAAACCGTTGAAGCCCTCGTTTCCGAAATCCGCGCCGACCCCGCCGCGTTCCCCGACGCCCGCGCCATCGTCCGCCGCTCCGGCTTCGGGGCCACCCGCGCATTCGAACTTTTTCGCCTGCACTATCACACCACGCCCGCCGATCTCCTCCTCCGCGCCCGCCTCGATCTCGCCAAACAACGGCTCCTCACCAGCGCCGCAACTCTCGCCGAGATCGCGTTCGGCGTCGGCTTCGATGCCCTCTCGTCGTTTCACGAAAACTTTCGCCAACTCAACGGTCTCACCCCCGCCGCCTACCGCGAGCTTCGCACCAGCCGCACGTTCACGATCGATCTGCCCAAAGGCTATTTGTTGCCCTACCTGCGCCGCGCGCTGAGTCGCGATATCCACAGCGCGACTGAGCGTCTGGTCGGCGACACCTACACGAGCGCCGTGCAACTCAGCACGGGCCCAGCGTTGCTCACCCTGCTACTCTCGCCTGATTCCGTTCGCGCCGAAATCTTGGGAGCGCGCCCACTCGGCTCCGAAGCCCACGCCGTCGTCATGGGCCTCCTCGGCCTCGATCAGGACGCCGCCGCCTTCGCTCGCCTCGCCCAAAAACTCGGCCTCGCCCGTCTCGTGGCCGGCCGCCCCGAATTGCGCATCAGCCAAACTCCTTCGGTCTTCGATGGCCTGCTCTGGTCCATCATCGGCCAGCAGATCAATTTCCCGTTCGCCTGCCTGCTGAAGCGTCGCCTCATCGAACGCACCGGCACGCCGCTCGATATCCCTGGCGCCGAGGGTCTCTACGCGCCTCCGACCCCCGCCGCCGTCGCCGCGCTCGCCCCGGCCGACTTGTTGCCGCTGCAGTTCTCCCGGCAAAAAGCCGACTATGTCATCCAAACCGCCCGCCTCGTCGTCACCGGCCAACTCAACCTCGCCGGATTGCGCACCCTGTCCGCGACCCGCGCGGAACGAACGCTCCTCGCCGTGCGGGGACTCGGTCCGTGGTCGGTGAACTACCTGCTGATGCGCGCTCTCGGCTTTCCCGACTGCGTGCCCTACGGTGACACCGGCGTCACGAGCGGACTCCAATCCCTGTTGAAACTCGACGAACGACCCGACCTCGACGCCACCCGCCGGCTCATGCCGATGTTTTCTCCGTATCGCAGCCTCGCCACCGCGCATCTCTGGCAATTTAATCAACCCACGCCCACATGAGACAATTCTACGACACCTTCCCGACGCCCGTCGGCGACTTCTCCGTCGCCCTCAACGCGAGCGGCGCCGTCATCGCCACCGCCTTCGGCGCCCTGCCCGAACTTCGAGAACGTTTCACCGCCGACGAAATCGTCCGCGATCCCGCGCGTGCGGACGCCGTGCGCCGCGAGATCACCGGGTATTTCGAAAAGAAACGGCGTAAGTTCACGGTCGAACTCATGCCCAGCGGCACGCCGTTCCAACAAAGTGTCTGGGCCGCACTCCAGCGAATTCCCCTCGGAGAAACCCGCAGTTACGGCCAGCTCGCCGCCGATCTGGGCAAGCCCGACGCCGCCCGTGCCATCGGCCGCGCCAACGCGACCAATCCCATTTGCCTCATCATTCCGTGTCACCGCGTGATCGGCGGAGACGGCTCATTGACCGGCTACGCGTTTGGCGAAGACCTCAAGCTTCAGTTGCTCGCCCACGAGGTGGCCATCATAAAGGCGGCCGCGTGACACCGCGTAGCGCCGTGAAAAACGCCGTGATCTTCGCGGCGTCTTTCACGCCTGGCGCAAGTTCGACGCCGCTATTCACGTCGACATATTGCGCGCCCGTGGCCGCGACTGCGGCGGCAATATTTTCAGGGTTGAGGCCCCCGGCCAGCACCCAGTTTACCTTGATAAATTTCGTTCGATATTCGGCGAACGACTTCCAGTCACCGGTCTGGCCGCTCCCGCCAAACGAGGCCGCATGGTAGGTATCGAGCAGGATCGTGTCCGCGAGCGGGACGAAGGCTAGGTCGAGTTCCTTCCCGGGCGGAATGCGGGGTGCGAGCCACAGCCGTTCGGGAGGAACCACATCAAGCCAAAGCGCCGCCTGAAAAAACGGCGTC
>CALRZR010000280.1:0-9595 GCA_943372705.1 Opitutus sp. GAS368
ACTCTACGTCGGCGGCCTGTTCACCTCCGTCAAAGGACTGTCCACCACGGCGGCGAGTCCATCCGGCACGATCACGCTCAGCCGCATGGTGCGCCTCGATGCCGCGGGCTCCATCGACAACACCTTCGCCGTCGGCACCAGTTTCGGCAGCGACGTCAACGCCCTCGCCCTCGACTCCACCGGCAGGATTTACGTCGGCGGTGCCTTCACCTCGTTCAACGGCACCACCACCAATCGCAGCCGTCTCCTCCGCCTCACCGCCACCGGCGCCTTCGACACCGCGTTCAACAACGCCCTTTCCGGCGCCAACAGCACCGTCAACACCCTCCTCCTCCAGGAAGACACCACGACTCCCGCCAACAGCCGGTTGCTCTTCGGTGGTTTCTTCAGCACGTGGAATAACAACGCCCGCGACAGCTTCGCCCGCGTCGCCACCGATGCCACCGCCGCGCTCGACACCGCGCCCGCGGCCACGTTCCGCCGTCCCGGCATTGTCTACGCCGTCGAGCCCGCTCCTGGCGGCCGCTGGTATATCGGCGGTTCCTTCAACTTCATCGACGACCAGGCCCGCAATCACTTCGCCCGCCTCAACGCCGACGGCACCCTCGACACCGGCTTCACCCACGCCGGCACCGGTTTCAATTCCAGCGTCAACGCGCTCGCCGTCCAAGGCGACGGCCGCATCGTCGCCGCCGGTAATTTTACCTTTTTCGGCTCCACCGCCCGCAACGACATCCTGCGCCTTCACCCCGACGGCACCCTCGATCCGAGCTTCAACCCCGGCTCCGGCTTCACCGCCAACGTCAACGCCCTCCAGCTCCTCCCCGATGGCCGCATCGTCGCCGCCGGTAACTTCACCACCTACAACGGCACGACCCGCAACCGTCTCGCCCGCCTCCACTCCGACGGCGCCCTCGACACCACCTTCGACCCCGTTGCCGGTTTCACTACCAACTTCAACGCCCCCGCGCCGCTCGCCCTCCAGTCCGACGGCAAGCTCCTCGTCGGCGGCACGTTTACGACCTATAACGGCACCACCGCCAACGGCCTCGTGCGCGTTCTCGACACCGGCCTGATCGACACCACCTACAACACCGGCGGCGCCGGCTTCGCCTCCAATACCGAAGCCCGCCAGCTCTTCACCCGCCTCAACGACCAGCTCGTCGTTTCCGGCGGCTTTACGACTTACAACGGCACCGCGCGCAGCCGTATCGCCCGCATTACCGATACCGGCGCACTCGACACCGTTTTCGCCCCCAACACCGGTGCCAACAACACCGTCACCGCCTTCCACGTTCAGCCCGACGACAAAACGATCCTCGCCGGCTTTTACAACGCCGTCCTTGGCGTCACCCGCCCCGTCTTCAGCCGCTTCACCGCGACCGGCACGCTCGATTCGGCCTTCATCGTTCCCACGGTCATCAACCCGTTCAACACCATCAACGTCATCCGCCCCGACGCCGCCGGCAATCTCCTCGTCGCCACCACGCGCCTCGACTTCACCGAATTCCTCGGCCGCGGCTCCCTCGTCGTCCTCGAGCCCGCCCCCGTTCCCGCGATCACCACTCCACCCGTTGCCCAGACCGGCACCATCGGCGGCTCCGCCACGTTCTCTGTCACCGCGACTGGCGAAAATCCCTCCTACCAATGGCTCAAAAATGGCGTGGTGATTTCCGGCGCCACCAACGCCACCCTCCCGCTCACCAACCTCACGCTCGCCGACGTCGCGAACTACTCCGTTACGATCTCCAATCTCTACGGCACCGCCACCAGCGCCGCCGTCGCACTCTCCGGAGCCGATCCTCTTCCCACGATCACCGCCCAGCCCGTCGCCGCCTCCGGCACCGTTGGTGGCGATACCTCGCTTTCGGTCACCGCTACCGGCACCGGCACACTCGCCTATCAATGGCGCAAGTTCGGCGTCCCCCTCGCCGGTGCCACCACCGCCACGCTCAACCTCACCGGCCTCGGCCTCGACTCCGCCGGCTACTACGATGTCGTCGTCGGCAGCGGCCTCTCCGCCCTCACCTCCGCCGGCGCACAAATCACCGTCGCGCCTGCCGTTCTGCCCGGCGCACCCCTGCGCGCCCGCCCCACCTTCGAACCCCGCGTCGAAACCAACGGTCAGGTCTACGCCTTCGCCCCGCTCGCCGACGGACGCTTCTACGCCGGCGGCAGCTTCACCACCATCGACGGCGTGCCGGCCTCCAGCCTCGCCCGCTTCAACGCCGACGGCTCCCACGACACCACGTGGACTGCCCCGGTCATCGCCGGCACCGTCACGGGGCTCGCCCTGCAGGCCGACGGTAAACTCGTCATTGCGGGCACCTTCATCTACGTCGGCGGCCGCAACACCTTCCGTCTCGCCCGTCTTAATACGGACGGCTCCGTCGACACCACGTTCTCCGTCGGCTCCGGTTTCTCCGGCGGCGTGGTCAACGCCGTCGCGATCCAATCCGATCAAAAAATCCTCGTCGGTGGCGCCTTCACCGGCTTCGACGGCCGCACCGCCGGCCGGATCATCCGTCTCAATTCGGACGGCACTCCCGACTCCACCTTCGCGACCGGCACCGGCTTCGACGCCACGGTATCCGCGCTGGCCCTTCAGCCCGACGGCAAGGTCGTTGTCGGCGGTGCCTTCACGACCTTCGGCGGCGCCACTGCCGGCCGCCTCGCCCGCCTGAATTCCGACGGCACCCGCGATACGTCTCTCGCCACCGGCACCGGCTTCAACAGCAATGTCACCGCCCTCACGCTCTACTCCGACGGACGCATCCTCGTCGGCGGTAATTTCGCCACTTACGATGGCGCGTCGTCGCCCGGCTTGGTGCGCCTCTCTGCGGCCGGTGTGCGCGATACCACTCTCGCGGTTGGCACAGGCCTCAGCGGCGGCATCCTCTCCCTCGCCGTGCAGACCGACGACAAGATCGTCCTTGGCGGACAATTCACCAGCTACAACGGCTCCACCGCGAGCCGCCTGCTCCGCCTCGACGGCACCACCGGAGCAATCGATACCAGCCTAGCCGCGCCGCTCGTGGCCGCCGGCATCAACAGCACCGTTCGCGCCGTTGCGCTTCAGTCTGTCGGTGGGCAGATCTTGGTTGGCGGCGCCTTCAATTCCGTCGCTGGCAGCACGCGTTTCGGCTTCGCCCGCTTCAACTCCGACGGCACCCTCGATTCCATCGCGCGGTCCTTCCGCGAGCCCGGCCAAGTTTTTGCCCTCGCTCCCGTCCCCGGCGGTAAATTCATCGTCGGTGGCAATTTTACCCACGTCGGCGGCATCGCCGGCCCAACCAATCTCGTCAGGGTGGATGCCACCGGCGCACGCGACGCTTCGTTCGCCATCGGTGCCGGCGCCAACGGTATCGTCTCGGCGATCGCCCTGCAGGGCGACGGCAAGCTCCTCATCGGCGGTAGCTTCACGTCCGTTTCCGGCACAAATGTCAACCGCCTTGCTCGGCTTGCCGCCGACGGCTCCCTCGATACTGCTTTTATCACCGCCATCGGCTCCGGCGCGACCAGTCAGATCAACGCCATCGCGCTCGCTCCCGACGGCCGCATTGTGCTCGGCGGCATTTTTGCGACGTTCAACGGCGCTACCGTCAACTGCCTCGCCCGCCTGCTCCCGAATGGCAGCCTCGACACCGCCTTCACCGCCGCCAATGGCACCGGCTTCTCTTCGTTTGTCTCCATCGGTGCCCTCGCGGTTCACCCCGACGGTCGCATCAGTGCCGGCGGCACGGCCGGCACCTTCAACGGATCGCCGTTCAATGCCATTATCCGCGTGCTCGCCGGCGGCGGTGCCGATCCTTCCTTTTCCGTCGGCTCCGGTTTTGCGCTGAACACCAGTCAACTTTCCGGGACCCTCGGCCTCCGCAGCCTCGTGCTCCAGCCCGACGGCCGCCTGCTCGCCGGCGGCGTCTTTACCTCCTTCAATGGAACCGCCGTCGGCGGTGTCGTCCGCCTCGACCCGTCCGGCGCGCTCGATCCTTCCTTCGCTGTCGGCTCGGGTTTCAATAATTGGGTCGACGAACTCCTGCTGCAGCCCGACGGCGCCGTCGTCGTCGCGGGTGGCTTTACGACCGTCAACGGTCAGCGCCGCGGCGGCCTCGCCCGCGTCTCATCCAGTGGCGTCCTCGACCCGCGCATCGGCCTTCCACTTCCGACCGGCCAATTCTCTATCGCGGTAGGTTCTATTGCCTACACCTCCGACGGTTCGCTCCTGCTCGGCCATGTCGGCCGCAACGACTTCATCGACCGCGCCAATGGCGCGCTGATGCTGCTTGAGCCCACCACTTCGCCAACACTTCTCACGCTGCCGTTCTCCGGCGGTGTGCCGGCCGGCTCCTCTTACACCCTCTCCGCTTCCGCCGCCGGCACCCCGCCGCTCTCCTACGTGTGGAAGCGCAACAACGCGGCCCTCGTTGAAAACGTCGCCGGCACCACCGGTGTCTCCACAGACACGCTTCGTTTCGCCAATCTCCAGAGCGCCGACTCCGGTGTCTACACGCTCACGGTCACGGATGGTCTTGGTGCCACCGTCACCACGCCTCCCGTCACGCTTTCGGTCCTGGCCGCTCCGCCGAGCGTCGGCAACATCTCCGGTCCCTTCGGCGCCGTCTCCCAAGCCGCCTCGTCGACCTATCTGTCCGTTACTCATGCGGGCACCGCTCCCTCGGTCGTGACGTGGACCAAAGACGGCTCCCCCGTCTCCGGCGGTTTCTACAATGCTGGCCAGCTCTACCTGCCTCTCGCTCCCGCGCGCACCGCGGATGCCGGCGTTTACCAAGTAGCGGTCACCAACGACCTCGGCACCGCCACGTCGGCGCTCACCCGCCACTGGGTCACTGAGGAATCCGGCTGGACCCCGCACAACCCCCGTCCCAGCCCGCAGGGCCTCCAGAGCGTCTACGTCGCGAACAACCAGTTCTTCGCCGGCGGTATCCGCGGCGCCCGGTTTTCGTCGGCCGACGGCATCACGTGGAATCCGCTTCCGTCGCTCTCCCAGAACAACGTCTTCGGTTACCTCGAGGGCAACGGCCGCAAGCTCCTCGTCGGCTCCCTCGGCTTCGTCGCGAGCACGACCGATGGCAACACTTGGAAAACCGGCACCCTCCCGACTTTGCAGCCCGTGCAGGGTTTCGCCTTCGGGGCCAACCTCTTCGTGGTCTCCACGACGCACTCCGGATCGCCGACCAGCACCGCCAAGATTTTCACCTCACCCGATGGTGAAGTTTGGACCGAGCGCTACTCGACCGACACCTCGGTGCTCAACTCCCTCGCCTACGGCAATGGCGCTTTCGTGATCTTCACCGGTAGCAGCATTGTCCGCAGCACGGACGGGCTCACCTGGACCACCCACGCCGCCCCGGCCACCGGCAGTTTCATCGAATTCGCCAACGGCCAATTCTTCATCGCTTCGGCGAGCACCGTTGATCTCCACGTATCCACCGATGGCCTCACCTGGACCACACGGTCCTACGGCGCCACCGGTGCGCGCGAAATCACCTACGCCAACAACCAATACCTCCTGAACGGTGACAACGGCCTCCTCCTGACCTCGTCCGACGCCACGACGTGGACGCGCCGCGTCACCAACACCGCTGCAACCCTCCGTTCCGCCGCCTTTAACGCCGGCACCTGGGTTGTCCTCGGCCACACCGATTTTCCCGCCACCATCCTGACCTCCACGGACAGTGGTGCCACGTGGACCAACCGCACCTCCAGCACCACCTACAACAACCTCGGCTCGATTGCCACCGACGGCTCCACCCACGTCATCGCTGTCGGGACCAACGGCATCATCGTTCGTTCGACCAACGGCACCACCTGGAGCACCGTCGCCTCGGGCGTCACCGACGAACTCTCCTCCGCCGCCTTCGGAGCCGGCAAATACGTCGCCGTCGGCGCCAACGGCCGTATCCTCACTTCCCCGACCGGCACCACGTGGACCGCAGTCACCTCCGGCACCACGGCCTTCCTCGAAGACGCCTTCTTCCTCAACAACACCTTCCTCGTCTCCGGCGCGAGCGGGCTCCTCCTCAAATCCACCGACGGCACCACGTGGACCTCCGCCACGCTCGCGACCAACGGCTTCAACCTCCAAGGCATCGCCTTCGGTGCCGGCCGCTACGTCACGGTCACCCGCGGCGGCGTGATCCTCACCTCCACCGACGCCTCCACCTGGACGTCCGCCACCTCCGGCACCACTGCCGATCTCAAAGGCGTCGCCTACGGCAACGGCAAATTCCTCGTTACCGCCGCCGCCGAAGTCCTCACCTCCACCGACGGCCTCACTTGGACGTCTGCCCCCGCTCCCGAGATTCCCAATTGGGACAGTGGCACCCTCTTCCTGAACGGCCGTTTCTACGCCGACGCCGGTCGCAATGCTCTCATCTCCAGTGCCGACGGCGTCACCTGGACCGGCCATCACCTCGGCACCAACTACGCCGATCTCAACGCGCTCACCACCTTCAACGGCCGCGTCTACCTCGTCGGCGACTTCGGCCTGATCTACTCCGCCGCCCTCGCTCCCACCATCCTCGAACAACCCCTCGGTCAGGTCTTCGCCGCCAGCACGCCCGCCACCTTCCGCGTAGGCGTCGCCGGCAATTCCCTGCCGACCACCTACCAGTGGCGGAAGGGTGGGGCACCCATCTCCGGCGCCACCTCCGCCACCTACACGATTACGAGCCCCACCGCCGCCGATCAGGGTAACTACGACGTCGTCGTCACCACGTCCGCCGGTTCCGTCACGAGCCACCAAGTCAACCTCGGCAACGGCGCCACCGTGCCCGTCCTCGGGCAGCAAGCCTCTTTCGGCCTCGGCACCATCGTGCAAGCCGGCTCCGTCGTCGACCTGCAGATGAATGTCGCCGCCGGCACTCCGCCCATCACCGTCCAGTGGCAGAAAAACGGCAGCAATGTCGGCGCGCCCGTCGCCCCCGATGCCGCCGGCATCGCCCATCACTACCTGCTCGACTCCACACCCGCCGACTCCGGTCCCTACACCGCCGTCGCCACCAACGCCGCCGGCTCCGGCCCGGCCGTCGTCAACAATCAGGCGCAGTTCATCGTCAACCAGACCAACTGGAATTGGCGCCATCCCTATCCGCAGCCCCTCGGCTATAACGGCATCGCTGCCAACGGTGCCGAGCCCGGTTTCGTTGCCTTCGGCCCTCGCGGCTACTTCGCTACGTCTTCCGACGGTGCTGGCTGGGGTCAGGAACGCAGCGTCTGGTCCTCCAGCGTGCGCGGCTACATCTCCGGCAACGGCCGCCACCTCCTCTGGGGCTCCTCTTCCTTCGCCGTCGGCAAGTTCGACGAGGAACTCGTCGCGTCGAACCTCGGCGAATTCGAATCCATGAACGACGTCGGCTTCGGCCAGGGCTTCTTCATCGCCGTCTGCGCCTCCGGTCGTATCTTCACCTCTCCCGACGGCCATGCGTGGACCGAGCGCCCCAGCGGCACCACCGAATCCATCGTCCGCGTCACCCACGGCGCCGGCACCTTCGTCGCCATCACCGCCTCCGGCCAACTCATCCGCAGCGCCGATGCGCTCACCTGGAGCGCCGCCGTGCCCGGACCGTTCACCAGCTTCTCCTTCCTGAAATTCGTCAACGACCGCTTCTTCCTCAACGGCACCGGCGGCGCCTTGGCCTCCTCCGCCGACGGTCTCACTTGGACTTCCCTCAACACCGGCAGCACCACCAACGTCAACGCCATTGCCTATGGCGCCGGCCGCTACCACGCCGTCGGAGCCTCTGGCCTCATCATCACCTCCACCAACGGCGTCGATTGGACCGCCCGCACCAGCGGCTCCATCACCTTCCTCACCGGCATCGCCTTCGCCAACAACGTCTGGACTGCCGTCTCCAGCGCGACCAATCCCGTCACCATTTTGACCTCCGGCGTCGACGCCGCCTCCGGGGACAACGGCGTCACTTGGACCAACCGCGCTGGCGCCGCCAGCACTGCGCAGTTCAACGACCTCGCCGCCGCCGGCACCTCCTCGATCATCGCCGTCGGCAACTCCGGCAGCGTCCTCCGCTCGACCGACGGCGGCCAATGGAACTCTTCTACGCCTGCCGGCAATGTTGGCCTCAACGGCATCACTCACGACGGCACCGCCTACTACCTCGCCGGCAACGGCGGCGTCATCCAGTCCTCCGCCGACCACGGCGCCACGTGGACTGCCCGGACCAGCAATACCGCCGCCAACCTACGCTGGATCGGCCGCCTCAACGGCACCCTCCACGCCGTCGGCGCCGCCGGCACCGTCGTATCCTCCGCCGCCGGCACCACGTGGGCCGCCGTCCCCACCGGCACTTCCGCGCAGCTCAACGGCGCGGCCCACGGCGCTGGCAACTACGTTCTCGTCGGCGATGCCGGTGCCATCCTTACCTCTGCTAACGGCACCACGTGGTCGCCCGCCGTCAGCGGCGTCACCGCCCATCTCCAACGAGTCGCCTTTGGCAACGCCACCTTCGTCGCCGTCGGCGATGCCGGCGCCATCCTCACGTCGACGAACGCTACCACGTGGACCTCCCGGTCCTTCGGCCTCCCGGAAAACTTCACCCACGTCACGTTCACCGACGGCGTCTTCGTCGCCACCGGCTCCGCCTCCGGCCTCTTTGTTTCGACCGACGGCATCACTTGGTCCGCCCGCTACACCGGCAACGGCGGCACCGCCACGCGCCTTTGTGCCGTCGCCGTCTTTAAGGGCGAAGCGTTCGCCGTCGGCGCCGGCGGCGCCGTCATGTCCGCGCCTCTTGCGCCCACCAGTGCCATCGACCCGGTCTCCGTCGCCGTCGCCACCGGCAGCACCGCCCGCTTCCACATCACGCCCGACGCCTTCGTCCTCCCCGCTACCTACCAATGGTATCGCGGCGGCCTCGCGATCCCCGGCGCCACCTCCGATTACTTCGCGCTCCCGAATGCCCGCGCCTCCGATTCCGGCGCGATCTTCTCCGTCACCGTCACCAACGCCGCCGGCTCCTACGCCTCGGATCCCGCCTTGCTCTCCGTCGCGCCCACCGCCTATCCCGGCCAGCTTGCCGCCGACTCCGCGTGGGATCCGAATCCGCTCACCATTTCCACCCGCACCTTCGCCGCAGTGAAACTTGCCGACGGCAAATTCCTCGTCGGCGGCGAGTCCGTCCGCTGGGACGGCCATCCCCGCACCGCCGTTGCCCGCCTCAACGCCGACCTGAGCCTCGACACCACGTGGACGCCTCCGCTCATCAACGGCATCGTCTACGCCCTCGCCGCCTCGCCCGACGGCAACGTCGTCTACGTCGGCGGTGAGTTCACCGCCGTCGACGGTCACCGCCGCTCCGGCCTCGCCCGCCTCGTCGGCCCCGGGCTCCACCACGACGTCACGTGGCGTTCCGTCGATCCGCTCCCGGCGACCTCCGCCCCCGTTTCCGCGCTCGCCCTCCAGGACAACCTCCAACTGCTCGTCGCTCGCGTCAGCTTCATCACCGGCGCCGTCACCGGCACCAACGTCCTCCGCCGCCTCAACCACGACGGCACCCTTGACACCACCTTCTCCATCGATGTCACCACCGCCATTGCGGGCCAGCGTATCCACTCG